>NZ_JBBHER010000004.1:0-497216 GCF_037646705.1 Paludibacillus litoralis | reverse complement strand
CCGCAGCCCGAGCGTCCGATCGACCAGCCGTTCCTGATGCCGATCGAGGACGTGTTCTCGATTTCCGGCCGCGGCACGGTTGTGACGGGGCGCGTCGAGCGCGGCGTGATCAAGGTCGGTGAGGAGATCGAGATCGTCGGCATCCACCCGACGAAGAAGACGATCTGCACGGGCGTCGAGATGTTCCGCAAGCTCCTCGACCGGGGCGAGGCGGGCGACAACATCGGCGCGCTTCTTCGCGGCATCGACCGGGACGGGGTGGAGCGGGGCCAGGTTCTCTGCAAGCCGGGTTCGGTGACGCCGCACACGAAGTTCACGGCCGAGGCCTATATCCTGACGAAGGACGAGGGCGGGCGTCACACGCCGTTCTTCACCAACTACCGGCCGCAATTCTATTTCCGGACGACGGACGTGACCGGCACCTGCCAGTTGCCCGAGGGAACGGAAATGGTGATGCCGGGCGACAACGTGAAGATGGAGGTGACGCTGATCGCCCCGATCGCGATGGAGGAGCGCCTGCGTTTCGCCATCCGTGAAGGCGGCCGCACCGTCGGCGCGGGCGTCGTCGGATCCATCATCGAGTAACGGACGAGGCGGCGCGGCCTGGCTGCGCCGCCGACCCCCAATGGCCCCGGAAGGGCGAGACATGCAAAGTCAGAACATACGCATCCGGCTCAAGGCCTTCGATCACCGCGTGCTGGACAGCAGCACGCAGGAGATCGTGGACACGGCCAAACGCACGGGCGCAGAAGTGCGCGGCCCGATCCCGTTGCCGACGAAGATCGAGAAGTACACCGTGCTTCGTGGGCCGCACGTGGACAAGAAATCCCGCGAACAGTTCGAGATCCGCACGCACAAGCGGCTCCTGGACATCGTGGATCCGACGCCGCAGACGGTGGACGCGCTGATGAAGCTCGACCTCGCCGCCGGTGTCGATGTTGAGATCAAGCTCTGAGGAGACGCGGGCCATGCGCTCTGGAGTCATCGCAAAGAAGCTGGGCATGACCCGGCTGTTCACTGAAGACGGCCGGCAGGTTCCTGTCACCGTTCTGCAGATGGATAACGTTCAGGTCGTCGCGCAGCGCACGTCCGAGCGGGACGGCTACACCGCCGTTCAGCTTGGCGCCGGCGCGGCGAAGCCGAAGAATGTCACCAAGCCGATGCGCGGACATTTCGCCGTGGCGAATGTCGCGCCGAAGCGGAAGATCACCGAATTCCGCGTCGCGCCGGAAAACCTGATCGCGGTCGGCGAGGAGCTGACGGCGGATCACTATTTCGCCGGCCAGTTCGTCGACGTGTCCGGCGTCTCGATCGGCAAGGGGTTCGCCGGCGCGATGAAGCGGCATAATTTCGGCGGGTTGCGCGCCTCTCACGGCGTGTCGGTCAGCCACCGGTCGCACGGCTCCACCGGCCAATGCCAGGACCCCGGAAAGGTGTTCAAGGGCAAGAAGATGGCCGGGCACATGGGCGCCGCCCGGGTCACGACGCAGAATCTGCAGGTGGTCCGGACCGACAGCGAACGCGGCCTGATCATGGTCAAGGGCGCGGTTCCGGGCTCCAAGGGCGGCTGGGTCACGATCAAGGACGCGGTGAAGAAGCCGGTCCCCGACGGCGTGATCCTTCCGGCCGCGCTTCGCTCGGCCGCAGCCGCGGCGACCGCCGCCGCTGAAGCCGCGGCCGCTGAAGCCGCCGCCGCCGAGGCCGCGGCCGCGGAGGCCGCAGCCGCGGAAGCGGCCGCCGCCGAAGAGGCCGCGCTGTCGGCGGCTGAAGCCGAGATCAAGGCCGATGACGCGGCGCCCGGGGGCGACGCCCCCGCGCCCGAGAAAGGTGACGAGAAATGAAGGCCGATGTGACCACGCTCGACGCCGGCTCCGCCGGCTCGATCGACCTCGCGGACGAGGTGTTCGGTCTCGAACCGCGCACCGACATCCTGCAAAGGGTCGTCCGCTGGCAGCTGGCGCGTCGCCAGGCCGGCACGCACAAGACGCTCAGCCGGGGCGAGACCACCTATTCGACCCGGAAGATCGTCCGGCAGAAGGGCTCCGGCGGCGCGCGCCACGGCGACCGCGGCGTGAATATCTTCCGCGGCGGCGGCACCGCCAAGGGTCCGGTGGTCCGCTCGCACGCGCATAACCTTCAGAAGAAGGTGCGCGCGCTCGGGCTCAAGCACGCGCTTTCGGCCAAGATGAAGGCGGGCGAACTGATCGTGCTCGACTCGGCGAAACTGGAGAGCGGCAAGACCAAGGATCTGATGGCGGCGATGACGAAGCTCGGCCTCGGCAAGACGCTTCTGATCGACGGCTCCGTCGTCGACGCGGGTCTGGCCCGCGCGGCGCGAAACATTCAGGGCCTGGACGTGCTGCCCTGCCAGGGCGCGAACGTCTATGATATTCTGCGCCGCGATCGGCTGGTCCTGACGACCGCGGCGGTCACGGCTCTCGAGGAGCGTCTGAAATGAGCGCGAAAGCCGAACAATATGACGTGATCCGCCGTCCGGTGATCACCGAGAAGGCGACCATGGCCTCCGAGGCCAACGCGGTCGTCTTCGAGGTGGCGATGGCGGCGTCGAAGCCCGAGATCCGGGCGGCGGTCGAGGCCCTCTTCAATGTGAAGGTCAAGGCGGTCAACACCGCGATCACCAAGGGTAAAGTGAAACGGTTCAGGGGTCGTCCCGGTCGTCGGAACGATGTCAAGAAAGCCTACGTGACGCTCGAGGACGGCAACGCCATCGACGTGACGACGGGTCTCTGAGACAACAGCAGCGGAAGACAGAAAGATGGCGTTAAAATCGTACAAGCCGACGACGCCGGGCCAGCGCGGGCTGGTTCTGATCGACCGTTCGGAGCTGTGGAAAGGCCGTCCCGTCAAGACCCTCACCGAGGGCTTGACGAAAAAGGGCGGGCGCAACAACACCGGACGGATCACGGCGCGACGGATCGGCGGCGGGGCCAAGCGGCTCTATCGCATCATCGACTTCAAGCGGCGCAGGTTCGACGCGCCGGCGATCGTCGAGCGGATCGAATACGATCCGAACCGGACGGCGTTCATCGCCCTGATCCGGTATGACGACGACGAGCGGGCGTATATCATCGCGCCGCAGCGCCTCGGGATCGGCGATATCGTCGTCTCCGGCGAAAAAGTGGACGTGAAGCCGGGCAACGCGATGCCGTTCTCCGGCATGCCGGTCGGCACCATCGTCCACAATATCGAGATGAAGCCGGGCAAGGGCGGGCAGATCGCGCGCGCGGCCGGGACCTACGCCCAGTTCGTCGGGCGGGGCGGCGGCTACGCGCAGATCCGGCTTTCCTCCGGCGAGCTGCGCGCGGTGCGCCAGGAATGCATGGCGACGATCGGCGCGGTCTCCAACCACGACAATTCGAACCAGGACCTCGGCAAGGCTGGCCGCGTCCGGCACATGGGCAAGCGCCCGGCGGTTCGCGGCGTCGCGATGAACCCGATCGACCACCCGCACGGCGGCGGCGAGGGGCGCACTTCGGGCGGCCGGCATCCGGTCACGCCTTGGGGCAAGCCCACCAAGGGCCACCGCACCCGCCAGAACAAGGCGACAGATCAGTACATTCTGCGGAGCCGCCACGCCCGCAAGAACAAACGATAAGAGAGGACGGTCAACATGCCACGTTCCGTCTGGAAGGGCCCGTTCGTCGACGCCCATGTCTTGAAGAAGGCCGAGAAGGCGCAGGGGTCCGGCAAGAACCAGGTCATCAGGATCTGGTCGCGCCGCTCGACCATTCTGCCGCAATTCGTCGGGCTGACCTTCGGCGTCTATAACGGCAAGAAACACATTCCGGTCAATGTCAGCGAAGACATGATCGGGCACAAGTTCGGCGAATTCTCGCCGACCCGCACCTATCACGGCCATACCGCCGACAAGCGAGCGAAACGGAGATAATCGATGGGACAATCGAGCAAGCCCCGTCGCGCCGCGGAGAACGAGGCGCTGGCGATCAGCAAGAAACTGAAGATCAGTCCGCAGAAGCTGAATCTGGTGGCGGGAATGATCCGCCGCAAGCCGGTCGCGAAAGCGCTGGCCGAGCTCAGCTTCTCGAAGAAGCGGATCGCGATCGACGTGAAGAAGACGCTGCAGAGCGCCATCGCCAACGCCGAGAACAATCACGGTCTCGATGTTGACGATCTGGTGGTCGCGGAGGCCTATGTCGGCAAGAACCTGACGCTGAAGCGGGGCCGTCCGCGGGCGCGCGGGCGCTACGGCAAGATTCTGAAGCCGTTCGCGCAGATCACCATCAAGGTGCGGCAGCTCGAGGAGCAGGCCTAATGGGCAATAAAGTCAACCCGATCGGGCTCCGGTTGCAGATCAACCGCACCTGGGACAGCCGCTGGTTCGCGAACACGCGCGATTATGGCGGGCTTCTGCATGAAGACCTGAAGATCCGGGATTTCATCAAGAAGAAATGCGCCGTCGCGGGGGTCTCGCGCGTCGTGATCGAACGGCCGCACCGGAAGTGCAGGGTGACGATCCACACCGCGCGTCCGGGCGTGATCATCGGCAAGAAGGGCGCGGATATCGACGGGCTCCGCAAGGAGGTCTCGAAGCTGACGGATTCCGAGCTGCATCTCAACATCGTCGAGATCCGCAAGCCCGAGATCGACGCGCAGCTTCTGGCCGAGAACGTCGCGCAGCAGCTGGAGCGCCGCGTGGCGTTCCGGCGGGCGATGAAGCGCGCGGTGCAGAACGCGATGCGGATGGGCGCGCAGGGCATCCGGATGAATCTCGCCGGCCGCCTCGGCGGCGCCGAGATCGCCCGGACCGAATGGTATCGCGAGGGGCGGGTGCCGCTTCACACGCTGCGCGCGGATATCGATTACGCTCAGGCTGAAGCCCGCACCGCCTATGGAATTTGCGGGGTCAAGGTCTGGATCTTCAGGGGCGAAGTCCTTGAGCACGATCCGCAGGCCCATGAGCGCCGTCAGGCTGAAAGCCAGGAGGGCGGCTCGCGCCCTTCGCGCTGAGCCGGACCCGGTGAGAGGATAGAACGATGCTGTCTCCGAAACGGACGAAATTCCGCAAACAGCACAAGGGCCGGATTCATGGCGAGGCCAAGGGCGGCTTTGACATCACCTTCGGCCACTACGCGCTGAAGGCGGTCGAGCCAGAGCGGATCACCGCCCGGCAGATCGAAGCCGCGCGCCGCGCGCTGACCCGGCACATGAAGCGCCAGGGCCGCGTGTGGATCCGGATCTTCCCGGATGTGCCGGTCTCGAAGAAGCCGACCGAAGTCCGGATGGGCAAGGGCAAGGGCTCCGTCGAATATTGGGCCGCCAAGGTGAAGCCGGGCCGCGTGATGTTTGAGATTGACGGGGTCAGCGAGCCTGTGGCAAAGGAGGCGCTCCGATTGGCGGCGATGAAGCTGCCGATCAAGTGCCGATTCGTCACGCGTGAGGACTGGTGATCCCTGCCGCAAGGCAAGGACGCCGTATTTGTTTTGGAATAGCCCCACAGGGCTGGAAATAGAGGAGCGGCCGCGATGAACGCCGCAGATTTGCGCGACAAGACGCCGGATCAGCTTCGCGAGGAGTTGGCGAACCTGAAGAAGCAGAGCTTCAATCTCCGCTTTCAGCAGGCGACCGGCCAGCTCGAGAACACCGCGGCCTTTCGCAAGGCCCGCCGCGACGCCGCGCGCGTCAAGACCGTGTTGAACCAGAAGGCCGCCGCCGCGGCCGCCGGAGAATAGCCCATGCCCAAACGCATCCTTCAGGGCGCGGTGGTGAGCGACGCCAACGACAAGACCGTCACGGTCCTGGTCGAGCGGCGCATCACGCACCCGGTGCTCAAGAAGATCATCCGGCGCTCGAAGAAGTACCGGGCGCATGATCAGGAGAATCGATTCAAGGTCGGGGACTCCGTTCGCATCCGCGAATGCGCTCCGATGTCGAAAAGCAAACGCTGGGAGGTTGTGATCGACGCCTGAGGGCGGTTTTCACATCCCCCGGTTTAATCGAAACCGCAGGGCGATCTTCGTCTCTGCAGGTCGGGAGTAACCAGCATGATCCAGATGCAGACCAATCTGGCGGTCGCCGACAATTCGGGCGCGCGCCGGGTGCAATGCATCAAGGTGCTCGGCGGCTCGAAGCGGAAATACGCTTCGGTCGGCGATGTCATCGTGGTTTCCGTGAAGGAGGCCATCCCCCGCGGGCGTGTGAAGAAGGGCGAGGTTCGCAAGGCCGTCGTCGTTCGCACCGCCAAGGAGGTTCGGCGTGAGGACGGAACCGCGATCCGGTTCGACGGCAACGCCGCCGTCCTGCTCAACAACAACATGGAGCCGATCGGCACCCGTATCTTCGGGCCGGTTGTGCGTGAGCTGCGGTCCAAGAACTTCATGAAAATCATCAGCCTTGCGCCGGAGGTGCTCTGATGGCCGCGAAACTGAAAAAGGGCGACAAGGTCATCGTTCTCGCCGGCCGTGACAAGGGCAAGGAAGGCGAGATCGAAAAGGTGCTCCCGAAGCTCGGGCGCGCGGTCGTCTCCGGCGTGAACGTCGCGATCCGCCACACCAAGCCGAGCCAGGGCGAGCAGGGCGGCCGGGTGCCGAAATCCGCGCCGATCGACCTCAGCAATCTCGCGCTCGTCGATCCGAAGGATGGCGGCGCGACCCGCGTGGGCTTCAAGATCGTCGACGGCCGCAAGGTCCGTTTCGCGAAGAAATCCGGGGAGGTCATCGATGCTTGACGCCGCCGCATACACGCCGCGCCTGAAGACGCTCTACCTGGATACGATCCGGGGCGCGCTCCGCGAGGAGTTCGGCTACAAGAACGCCATGATGATCCCGCGGCTCGAGAAGATCGTGCTGAACATGGGCGTCGGCGCCGCCGTCGCCGACTCGAAGAAGATCAGGTCGGCTCATGACGATCTGATGCAGATCGCCGGTCAGAAGCCGGTCATCACCAAGGCGAAGAACTCGATCGCGGGCTTCAAGGTGCGCGAGGGCATGCCGCTCGGCGTCAAGGTGACGCTCCGGGGCGCCCGGATGTACGATTTTCTCGATCGGCTGATCAACGTCGCCATGCCGCGGATCCGGGACTTTCGCGGCCTGAAGGGGACCGCCTTCGACGGTCGCGGCAATTTCGCCATGGGCATTCGCGAGCACATCATTTTCCCCGAGATCGAATACGACAAGGTCGATCAGGTCTGGGGGATGGACATCGTCATCGGCACGAACGCCAAGACGGATGATGAAGCGCGGGCGCTGTTGAAGCATTTCAACATGCCGTTCACGAGCTGAGCGCGGGAGAGAAAGAAATGGCCAAGAAAAGCATGATCGCCCGCGAAGTCAAACGCCAGGCTCTGGTGGATAAGTACGCGGAGAAGCGCGCGAGCCTGAAAGCGGCCGCGCGGGACGAGAACCTGCCGATGGAGGAGCGGTTCAAGGCGCGGCTGAAGCTCGCCGAGCTGCCGAGGAACTCCTCCGCCACGCGGCTGCACAATCGCTGCAAGGTGACGGGCCGGCCGAAGGCCTATTACCGGAAGCTTCAGATGTCGCGGATCGCGCTTCGGGAGCTGGCCTCGATGGGTCAGATTCCGGGCATGGTCAAGTCGAGCTGGTGAGGGAGAGCGAGCAATGGTGAATGATCCTCTCGGCGACATGCTGACCCGCATCCGCAACGCGCTGATGCGCGGCAAGTCGACCGTCCGCACTCCCGCCTCCAAGCTGCGCGGCTGGGTTCTCGATGTTCTGGTCGCGGAAGGCTATATCCGCTCCTATGAGCGCATCGAGCCCAATCCCGGCAAGTTCGAATTCGAGATCAGCCTGAAATATTTCGAGGGCGCGCCCGCGATCCGCGAGCTGAAGCGCATCTCGAAGCCGGGCCGGCGCATCTATTCCGGCGTGTCGGAGATTCCGGAGGTCCGTCAGGGCCTCGGCGTCCTGATCGTCTCGACGCCGCACGGCGTCATGTCCGACGCGCAGGCGCGCGCCGCCCGGGTCGGCGGCGAAGTGCTCTGCACAGTATTCTGAGGAGAGGGCGATGTCACGAATTGGCAAGAAACCCGTCGAGATGCCCGGCGGCGTCTCGGCGTCCCTGTCCGGCCAGACGATCGAGGTGAAGGGGCCGAAAGGCGTCCGGAGCTTCACCGCGACGGACGATGTCGACATCAATGTGGACGGCGCCATCGTCACGGTGACGCCGCGCGGCAAGTCGAAGCGGGCGCGCCAGCAGTGGGGCATGACCCGCACGCAGGTGCAGAATCTCGTCACCGGCGTCACCGACGGCTTTCGCAAGGATCTGGAGATCCAGGGCGTCGGCTACCGGGCGCAGGCGCAGGGCAAGCTTCTGAAGCTCGCGCTCGGCTACAGCCACGATGTGGACTTCACGGTCCCCGACGGGGTCGAGGTGAAGACGCCGAAGCCGACCGAGGTCGAGATCACCGGGATCGACCAGCAGCTGGTCGGCGAGGTCGCGTCGAAGATCCGCGCCTGGCGCAAGCCCGAGCCCTACAAGGGCAAGGGAATTCGCTACAAGGGTGAATTTATCTTCCGCAAGGAAGGCAAGAAGAAGTAAGGACCGGCAAGATGGCGAACAGCAAGCGAGACTTGTTTCAGCGGCGCCGGATGCGCGTCCGCTCGAAACTGAGAAAAATGGGGAACGGCAAGCCGCGTCTGAGCGTGCACCGTTCATCGAAGAATATTTCCGCGCAGGTCATCGACGACGCGCGCGGCGTGACCGTCGCGGCGGCGTCGAGCCTCGAATCCGCGCTCGGCGTGATCGGCCGCAACAATCTCGAAGCGGCGGCGAAAGTCGGCGCGGCCCTCGCCGAACGGGCGAAGGCGGCGGGCGTCGAGAGCGTCGTGTTCGATCGTGGCGGCTACCTCTTTCACGGGAAGGTCAAGTCGCTCGCCGACGCCGCCCGTGAAGGCGGCCTGAAGTTCTGAGGAGGCGATAATGGCCAGAGAAGCTAATCGGGGCGGCGGCCGCGGCCGCGGTCGGGGCCGCGAAGAGGATCCGGAATTTCAGGACCGTCTGGTCGCGATCAACCGCGTCTCCAAGACGGTGAAGGGCGGCAAGCGCTTCGGCTTCGCGGCGCTCGTCGTCGTCGGCGACCAGAAGGGCCGCGTCGGGTTCGGATCGGGCAAGGCCCGGGAGGTTCCCGAAGCGATCCGCAAGGCGACCGAGGACGCCAAGCGCACGATGATCCGGGTGCCGCTCCGCGAGGGGCGCACGCTCCATCATGACATGAACGGCCGCCACGGCGCCGGGAAAGTCGTGATGCGGACCGCGCCCGCCGGCACCGGCGTGATCGCCGGCGGCCCGATGCGCGCGATTTTCGAGATGCTGGGCGTCGAGGATGTGGTGGCGAAATCCACCGGCAGCCAGAACCCCTACAACATGATCCGGGCGACCTTCGACGGGCTCCTCAAGGAGAACTCGCCGCGTATGGTCGCCGCCCGCCGGGGCAAGAAGGTCGCTGAAATCGCCCGTCGCGGCGACGAAGCGCCCGTCGACGCCGAGCCGGCCGAAGCGTAAGGAGCGGGTGAAATGGCGACCATCGTCGTAAAGCAGATCGGCAGCCCGATCCGCAGGCCGGCCAAGCAGCGCGCGACGCTGATTGGCCTCGGCCTCAACAAGATGCACAAGACGCGGGAGCTGGAGGACACGCCCTCCGTCCGGGGCATGGTCGCCTCGATCCCGCATCTGGTGACGATCATCGAGGAGCGCGCCTGAGCTTCAGGCTCGCGCTTCAGGTTCAATCCCGTGGCCGGGGGGTCCAGGCGCCTCCGCCTCCCGCGTCCGGTCTAAGGAGTCAGCGTCATGAAACTGCACGAACTCAGCGATAATCCGGGCGCGACCAAGGCGCGCAAGCGCGTCGGCCGCGGCCCCGGTTCCGGCACCGGCAAGACCGCCGGGCGCGGCGTCAAGGGGCAGAAATCCCGCTCGGGCGTCGCGATCAAGGGCTTCGAGGGCGGCCAGATGCCGATCACCCGGCGCCTGCCGAAGCGCGGCTTCAACAACATCAACAGCAAGAACTTCGCGATCGTGAACCTGAAGACGCTTCAGGACGCGCTCGATCGCGGCGCGATCCAGGCCGGCGCCACGCTGGACGAGAACGCGCTGGTCGCCGCCGGCGTGATCCGCCGCCGGCTCGACGGCGTTCGGCTGCTGGGGAAGGGCGAACTCAACGTCGCGCTGACGCTGGTCGTCGCAGGTGCGTCGAAAGGCGCCGTCGCGGCGGTTGAAAAGGCCGGCGGAAAGGTGGACATCGTGGATGTGGTCGCCCTCCGGCGGACCGCCGTCAGCGAAGCGAAGGCCGCCGCCAAAGCGGAATGATCCGGCGGCGCTCCGGCTGAGGCCGGGGCGCGCCGCGGGATCGGTCCCAGATCAGACAGGGGTTCAGCATGGCGTCCGCCGCCGAACAACTCGCCGCGAACTTGAGCTGGAGCGCCTTCGGGCGCGCCAAGGAGCTGCGTCAGCGTATGCTCTTCGCGCTTGCGCTTCTCGTCATCTACCGGGTCGGGACCTATATCCCGATGCCGGGGATCGACCCGGTTCAGCTCCAGAGATTCATCGAGCAGACCCAGTCCGGCATTCTCGGCGTGTTCAACATGTTCTCGGGCGGCGCGGTCAGCCGCATGGCGATCTTCTCGCTCGGGATCATGCCGTATATCTCCGCGGCGATCATCATGCAGCTGATGACCTCCATGGTGCCCTCGCTCGAGGCGCTGAAGAAGGAGGGCGAATCCGGCCAGAAGAAGATCAACCAGTACACGCGCTACGGCACGGTCCTGCTCTCCACGGTGCAGGCATACGGCGTCGCGGTCGGGCTTTCCGGGCAGGGGCTGGCGCTCAATCCCGGCGCGTTCTTCATCGCGTCCTCGGTGATCACGCTGGTCGGCGGGTCGATGTTCCTGATGTGGCTCGGCGAGCAGATCACGGCGCGCGGCGTCGGCAACGGCATTTCGCTGATCATCTATGTCGGCATCATCGCCGAGTTGCCGCGGGCGCTGGCGCAGTTTTTCGAGCTTGGCCGCTCCGGTCAGATCGCCGCATGGCTGGTGATGGCGATCCTTGTCGGCGCGGTCGCCGTCATCGCCTTCGTCGTGTTCCTCGAGCAGGCGCAGCGCCGGGTTCTGGTGCAATATCCGAAACGCCAGGTCGGCGCGAAGATGTATGGCGGAGACAGCTCGCATCTGCCGCTGAAGGTGAACACCTCCGGCGTGATCCCGCCGATCTTCGCCTCGTCGCTGCTGCTGATGCCGGCGACCATCGCCGGGTTCTCGGGCGGCGGCGGCTCGGAATGGCTCCAGACCATCACCGCGCTCCTCGGGCGGGGGCAGCCGCTCTTCCTCGGCATCTATGTCGCGCTCGTCGTGTTCTTCTGCTTCTTCTACACCGCCGTCGTCTTCAATCCGGAGGATGTGGCGGACAATCTGAAGAAGCAGGGCGGGTTCGTGCCGGGGATCCGGCCCGGCAAGCGGACCGCGGAATATCTCGACTATGTGCTGACGCGCATCACGACGGTCGGCGCGATCTACCTGGCGGCGGTCTGCGTGTTGCCGGAGATCCTGATTTCGCGGTTCGGCGTGCCGTTCTACTTCGGCGGAACCTCGCTCCTGATCGTGGTGTCGGTGACGATGGACACCATCAGCCAGATCCAGAGCCATCTTCTGGCGCACCAATATGAAGGCCTGATCGAGAAATCCCGGCTCGGGGGAAAAAATCGGGCCAAGGCCCGGGCGGGCAGGAAACCGGAAAGGCGCCGCAGATGAACCTGATTTTTCTCGGCCCGCCGGGCGCGGGCAAGGGCACGCAGGCGCGCCGTCTGGCCGAGAGCCGCGGCATGGTGCAGCTCTCGACCGGGGACATGCTGCGCGCGGCCGTCGCGGCCGGCAGCGCCGTCGGCCGCGCGGCGGATGCGGTGATGAAGGCGGGGGGGCTCGTCTCCGACGACATCGTGATCGACGTCGTGGATGAGCGGCTCAGCGCCCCCGACGTGGCGGCCGGCGTGATTTTCGACGGGTTTCCGCGCACCTCCGCCCAGGCGGAGGCGCTTGACGGGTTGCTGAAGGCGAAGGGGATGACGCTGGACGTCGTCATCAATCTCGCGGTGGACGACGAGGCGATGATCGACCGGATCTCGGGCCGCTACACCTGCGCCGGATGCGGCGAGGGCTATCACGACACCGACAAGCCGCCGGCGGCGCAGGGCGTCTGCGACAAATGCGGCGGCACGACGTTCACGCGCCGCAAGGACGACAACGCGGAGACGGTGCGCGCGCGGCTGGTCGAGTATCACGCCGCGACGGCGCCGCTGATCGCCTATTACAAGGCGGCCGGGAAGCTCAGGAGCGTCGACGGCATGGCGCCGATCGACTCCGTGGCCGCCGCGGTCGAGAAGGTGGTGGCGGAGGCCGGGGCGATGACGGAGAACGTGACGGAGTAGACCCCGCGGGGTTGACCGGGGGGCGCGCGGCCATATAATCCGCGCTTCCTTCGGCAAATTTGACTTGCGAGTCAGTAAAGCCTTGCAAGGCAAGCGAATTCTGGGGCAAACCGCGAATCGCGCGGCGCGCCTGCGAGGAAATAGCCCGAAGGGCGGAAAGACGGAGCTGGATCGTGGCGCGTATTGCAGGCGTAAACATTCCGACCAACAAGAGAGTGCATGTCGCGCTCACCTATATTCATGGCATCGGCGAGGCGAGCGCGCGGTCGATCTGCGAGGCGACCGGGGTGGATATGACCCGGCGCGTCAATGAGCTGAGCGACGCCGAGGTTCTGTCGATCCGCGAGCATATCGACGCGAATCTGGCGGTCGAAGGCGATCTTCGCCGCGAGAACGCGATGAACATCAAGCGGCTCATGGATCTCGGCTGCTATCGGGGCCTGCGTCATCGGCGCGGTCTTCCGGTTCGCGGTCAGCGCACACATACGAACGCCCGCACCCGAAAGGGCCCGGCGAGAGCGATCGCCGGCAAGAAGAAATAAGAGGCATAGATAGATAATGGCGCGCGAGAAAGTCCGCACGAAACGCAAGGAACGGAAGAACATCTCCACGGGCGTCGCCCATGTGAATTCTTCGTTCAACAACACGATGATCACCATTTCCGACGCCCAGGGGAACGTGATCTCCTGGTCCTCGGCCGGCACGATGGGGTTCAAGGGATCCCGGAAGTCGACGCCTTACGCGGCGCAGGTCGCCGCGGAGGACGCCGGCAAGAAGGCTCAGGACCACGGCATGCGGACCCTTGAGGTCGAAGTGCAGGGGCCGGGCTCGGGCCGCGAGAGCGCGCTCCGCGCGTTGCAGACGCAGGGGCTCATCGTCACCTCGATCCGCGACGTGACGCCGATCGCTCATAACGGCTGCCGGCCACCCAAGCGCCGACGCGTCTGACCGCGATTCGACTGCGAAACCGACCCGCCTTTCCGAGGTGGGTCTTTCGGTTTCATGGATGACTTTTCCTCGGGCGCGTTCCGGCGCCGGATCCGACGGAACGCAGGAATGGAGGACCATATGACGATCCACAAGAACTGGCAGGATCTGATCCAGCCAACGGGCCTCGTGATCACGCCGGGCGCCGACCCGGCGCGTTTCGCCGTTGCGACTGTCGAGCCGCTGGAGCGGGGCTTCGGGCTCACGCTCGGCAATGCGCTGCGGCGGGTTCTGATGTCTTCGCTCCAGGGCGCTGCGATCACCTCCCTGCAGATCGACGGCGTTCTCCACGAGTTTTCCTCGATCCCCGGCGTGCGCGAGGATGTGACCGATATCGTCCTCAACATGAAGGGCGTCGCGATCCGCATGGAGGTCGAGGGGCCGAAGCGGCTCAGCCTGCACGGCAAGGGCCCGGGCGCGCTGACCGCCGGCGACATTCAGGAGATCGCGGGCGTCGAGATCCTGAACAAGGACCACCTGATCTGCCAGCTCGACGAAGGCGCGGATTTCCATATCGAGCTGACGGTGATGGGCGGGAAGGGGTTTGTCTCCGCCGACAAGAACCGGCCCGAGGACGCGCCGATCGGGCTGATCCCGATCGATGCGCTCTACAGCCCGGTCCGGAAGGTCTCCTACAAGGTCGAGCCGACCCGCGAGGGGCAGGTGCTCGACTACGACAAGCTGACGCTGAACGTCGAGACCGACGGCTCGCTGACGCCGGAGGACGCGATCGCCTATGCGGCGCGGATCCTTCAGGACCAGCTCCGGACCTTCATCAACTTCGACGAACCGAAGGACGATGTCGCCGCGGACGAGCCGGACGATCTGGAGTTCAACCCGCTTCTGCTGAAGAAGGTGGACGAACTGGAGCTCTCGGTGCGCTCGGCCAACTGCCTGAAGAACGACAACATCGTCTATATCGGCGACCTGATCCAGAAGACGGAGGCGGAGATGCTCCGCACGCCGAACTTCGGGCGGAAATCGCTGAACGAGATCAAGGAGGTGCTGTCCGGAATGGCGCTCCATCTCGGCATGGACATCGTCGACTGGCCGCCCGACAACATCGAGGAGCTGGCGAAGAAATACGAGGATCAGTTCTGATCGCGTTGGCGATCGGGACGGGCGCGCGGCCGGACGACATGGCCCGCGCATGAGAGCCGGGGCCCCGCTCAAGGCGCGGGGCCGCGGAGACGAAGACCACCCGGGCATGTCGCCCCAAGGAGGCGGTTCCCACGCAGGACCGTCAGACAAAGTATAAACCGGAAGGACCCCGCTGACGCGGGGCGCCCACAGGAGATGAGAGATGCGTCACGGACACGGATACCGGAAGCTCAACCGGACCCACGAGCACAGGAAAGCGATGTTCGCCAACATGGCGGCGTCCCTGATCGAGCATGAACAGATCAAGACGACCCTGCCGAAGGCGAAGGAGCTGAAGCGGGTCATGGACAAGCTGATCACGCTCGGCAAGCGGGGGGATCTTCACGCGCGCCGCCAGGCGCTGGCCTCGATCAAGCAGGAAGAGGCGGTGAAGAAGCTCTTCGGCACGCTCGGCGAGCGGTACAAGACCCGTTCCGGCGGCTATAGCCGGGTGCTGCGGGCCGGCTTCCGGTATGGCGATATGGCGCCGATGGCGATCATCGAGCTTGTCGACCGCGATACGGCGGCCAAGGGCGCAGGCGACAAGGCGCGCGTCGCGGCCTACGAGGCCGAAGACCACGACGACTGAGCGCCCCCGGCGCTGCGGTTTCGGGACCGTCCCCCTGGGGGCGGTCCTTTTGTTTTGCGCGGCCCCGAGAGCCTGGCCAGCCCGGCCTTGTCCGGGTCGGGCGGAGCGTTCAGAGTGAAACGCCGCCCTGGGGCGATGGCGCCGCGCATGGGCGCGGGGCGTCTGGTCGGCCCGGCCCGCGCCCCGGAGCCGGGAGTGTGAGCCATGCGACAACAGATTTCCGTCATCACGCTCGGCGTCGAGGATCTGGCCCGCGCGCGCAGATTCTATGAGGCGGGCTTCGGCTGGACGCCCGTTTTCGAGAGCGATGAGATCATCTTCTTTCAGATGAACGGCTTCGTGCTGGCTCTCTGGATGCGGGCCTCGCTGGCCGCGGATTCCGCGAGAGAGACGGCCGCCGGCGGCGGCGCATGCGCGCTCGCCCACAACGTCGCTGAAAGGGATGAGGTTCAGGCGGCGATGGATCGGCTGGCGCGGGCCGGCGGGCGCGTCACGCGGGAGGCGGACGCGCCGCCGCATGGCGGGCTCCGGGGCTACGTCTCCGATCCGGACGGCCATTCCTGGGAGATCGCCTGGAACCCGGCCTGGCCGATCGACGCGGACGGGCGCGTCACATTCAAGCTCTAGCCCGCCCGGAGCGCGCCGCGAAGCGCCGGGCCGGATCCCCGCCGGAGCTTGGGGCGCGCGCGCGGGGCGGCCGGCGTCGGCGGCGCCGATCACAATCTCCGGCGCGCCGCGCGGCGCCGTATTGACCGGGGCCGGAACTTCGGGCGCCCTGGCCCCGGAGCGGCCCCCATCCGGAGCGGCGGACCTGGCGGCGCGCCCCGGGGCGGGCTGCGGACGCTGCTTTAGTTTTTGAGCGCATGACTCTATTTTGAAAGCCGGATCGCGCCTTGGGCGCCCAGGGAGTGAGACCGTGATGAAGAGAAGAGCACCCGCCGCCGCGGCCAGCATCATCGAGTGGCTGGTGGCCGACGCGCTGGAGTCGACCCCGCTGGAGAAGACCTTCGACCGGCTGATCCGGACGCTGCGCGACGAGGGGCTCGATATCGAACGCGCCTATCTGGCGCACCCGACGCTGCATCCGCTTTATCGGGGCTCCGCGGTGCTCTGGACGCTGGAGGGCGGGCTGTCGCTGGAGACGCTTTCCGACAATGAGGAGGACGCGCCGGAGATCTGGGGCCAGAGCCCGATCCGCCACGCCGCGACGCATGACGTCACCCGGCTCCGCCGCCGGCTTCAGGGGCCGGGCGCCATGCTGGATTTTCCGATTCTCGAGAAGCTGGCCGCCGAGGGCATGACGGATTATCTCCTGATCGGGGCGCGGTTCGACGGATTCAGATCGCACGGGTTGCTCGACAGGAAACTGGAGGGGAGGGCGCGCTCCGGCATGGTCTGCACGTTCGTCACGCGCCGGCCGGGCGGGTTTTCCGACGAGGAGATCCAGACGCTGGACTGGCTCCGGCGCCCGCTGGCGGTCATCGTCAAGGTCGCGGATCAACGCCAGGTCGCGCGGGCCCTGGCCGAATGTTATATCGGCAAGGAGGCGGGGCCGCGGGTTCTGCATGGCGCGATCCGGCGCGGGGATTTCGATTCCACCGAGGCGGTGGTCTGGCTCTCGGATCTGCGCGCTTCGACCGAGATGTCGATGACGATGAGCCGGGCCGAGTTCTTCGGCGCGATCAACGCGTTCTTCGACTGCACCGCCGGCGCGGTGGAGGCGGAGGGGGGCGAGCCGATGAACTTCATCGGCGACAGCGCGCTGGCGATCTTTTCGGTGGACCGGATGGGCGCGGACGGCGCGCGCCGGGCCGCGCTGCGGGCGGCGGACCGG
Source organism: Paludibacillus litoralis (assembly GCF_037646705.1). Lineage (NCBI taxonomy): Bacteria > Pseudomonadati > Pseudomonadota > Alphaproteobacteria > Rhodobacterales > Paracoccaceae > Paludibacillus > Paludibacillus litoralis. The sequence goes on along the minus strand of NZ_JBBHER010000004.1, from coordinate 480,254 downwards.
GCGCAGGCCGCGCTCGACGCCCTGAACGCGGAGCGCCGGGCCGAAGGGCGCCGCCCGCTCGCCTGGGGTCTGGCGCTGCACGCCGGAACGCTGGACTATGGCAATATCGGCTCGCCGACGCGGCATCTCTGGTCGGTCATCGGATCCGTGGTGAACGAGACGGCGCGGCTCGAAGGGGTGACCAAGCTGGTGGGGGAGCCGGTCGTGGCCAGCCGGGCGTTCGTCTCCGGGCTGAAGGAGGGCGGGGCGGAGTGGCGGTCGATGGGCGCGTTCCCGCTCGCCGGGGTGCCGGGGGAATTCGATGTGTTCGCGCCGCCGCTGGAGGCGGAGAAGAAGGAGGACGCCGCATGAGACGACGCTGGACCTGGGCCGCGATGACGCTGGCCGCATCCATGGCTCTGACGGCGCCGGCGATGACGGGGCCGGCCGCCGCCCAGCAGGTTCCGCGGACGCAGGAGGAGATCACGCTCTCTTTCGCTCCGGTGGTGAAACGGGCGGCGCCGGCGGTGGTGAACGTCTATTCCCGCAAGGTCACCCAGCGGCGCAACCCGTTCGCCGGAGATCCGTTCTTCGAGCGGTTCTTCCGCGAATTCGGCGGCCCCGGCTCGGGCCGGCGGATACAGAATTCGCTCGGCTCCGGGGTGATCCTGCGGCAGGACGGCTATGTCGTCACCAATTTCCACGTCGTCGGCGGCGCCGACGAGGTTCGGGTCGTGCTCTCCGACAAGCGGGAGTTCGACGCCGATATCGTCTTCGCGGACGAGCAGTCCGACATCGCGATCCTGAAGCTGAGAGACGTGGATGGCCTTCCGGTGCTGAAGTTCCGCGACAGCGACAGCCTCGAGGTCGGCGATCTCGTGCTGGCGATCGGCAATCCGTTCGGCGTCGGTCAGACGGTGACCTCCGGCATCATCTCGGCGCTGGCGCGCTCGAGCGGCGCGCCCCGCGCCGGCCGGATCGGCGGCTATTTCATCCAGACCGACGCGGCGGTGAACCCGGGGAACTCCGGCGGCGCGCTGGTCGACATGGCCGGGCGGCTGGTCGGCGTCAATTCCGCGATCCTGACCCGCTCGGGCGGCTCCAACGGCATCGGCTTCGCGATCCCGGCCAATCTGGTGCATCAGGCGCTGGAGAGCGCGCTGGCCGGCGAGACGACGCTGAGGCGCCCCTGGGCGGGCATCGTCGGCCAGAGCGTGACCGCGGATCTCGCCGGCGCGCTCGGGCTCAAGACGCCGGGCGGCGTCGTGATCGCCGACATGCATCCTCAAAGCCCGCTGAAGGCGGCGGGGCTGGAGGTCGGCGACGTCATCGTCGCCTTCCACGGGCAGCCGATCGGTTCGATCGAGGAGCTGTCGTTCCGGATGGCGGCGGTCGGCGTCGGCGGGGTGGCGGAGGTGACCTACATGCGCCGCGGCAAGCGGCGGACGGCGCGGATGCCGCTGATCGAGGCGCCGGCCTCGCTTCGCCGGAACTGACATGGCGGATCTTTTCGACCGCGCCGGGCCTGACAAGGCGGGCGGGCCTGACAAGACGGGCGGGTCCGCCGCGCCGCGGCCGCTGGCGGACCGGCTCCGGCCGGAAAAGCTCGGCGATGTGGTCGGGCAGGATCATCTGCTTGGCGAAGACGGCCCGCTCGGCGCGATGATCGGCGCGGGCGCGCTCTCCTCTCTGGTGTTCTGGGGGCCGCCGGGGGTGGGCAAGACCACCATCGCGCGGCTGCTGGCGGAGGAGACGGACCTCGCCTTCGCGCAGATCAGCGCGATCTTCTCGGGCGTCGCGGATCTGCGCAAGGTGTTCGAGGCGGCGGCGCTCCGCCGGCGGAACGGGCGCGGGACGCTGCTGTTCGTCGACGAGATCCATCGCTTCAACAAGGCCCAGCAGGACGGGTTCCTGCCGCATATGGAATCCGGGGCGGTGACGCTGGTCGGGGCGACGACGGAGAACCCCTCCTTCGAGCTGAACGCCGCGCTTTTGAGCCGGGCGCAGGTGATGACGCTGCGCCCGCTCGACGCGGCGGCGATGGCGGAGCTTCTGGCCCGCGCCGAGGCGCTGGAGGGGCGGGCGCTGCCGCTGACCGCCGCGGCGCGCGCGGCGCTGGCGGAGATGGCGGAGGGCGACGGGCGCGCGCTCCTGAACATGGCGGAGCAGCTCTTCCGGATCGAGGGCGGGCCGCTCGCGCCGGAGGAGATGGCGGCGCGGATCTCCCGCCGCGCGCCGGTCTACGACAAGTCGGGAGACGGCCATTTCAACCTGATCTCGGCGCTGCACAAATCGGTCCGGGGCTCCGACCCCGACGCCGCGCTCTACTGGCTGGCGCGGATGCTGACGGCGGGCGAGGATCCGCGCTATCTCGCGCGGCGGATCGTGCGGATGGCGGTGGAGGATATCGGGCTGGCCGACCCCGAAGCGGTGAAACAGGCGCTGGCGGCGCGCGACGTCTATGAGCAGCTCGGCTCCCCCGAGGGGGAGCTGGCGATCGCGCAGGCGGTGGTCTATCTCGCGCTGGCGCCGAAATCCAACGCGCTTTATACGGCCTACAAGCAGGCGATGCAGGCGGCGAAGGCCACCGGATCGGCGTCCCCGCCCAAGCATATCCTGAACGCGCCGACCCGCCTGATGAAAGAGGAAGGCTACGGCGCCGGCTATCAGTACGACCATGACGCCGAAGACGGATTCTCAGGCCAGAATTATTTTCCCGACGGCATGAAACGCGGCGTCTACTACTTGCCGAAGGACCGCGGATTCGAGCGCGAGCTGGTGAAGCGGCTCGACTGGTTCGCGAAGAAGAGGGCGGCGAAACCCTGAGCGCGGCTTGACAGCGCCGCGCCGGGCGCGTTGAAGCGGCGTTTGAACAGGAGCGCGGGCATGAATCTCGTCATCATCGGCCTTGGCGGCGCGCTTGGCGCGGTCTTGCGGTATCTGAGCTATGCGGGCGCGGCGCGGATGATGGGCGCCAGCTTCCTCTGGGGGACGGCGTTCGTCAACATCGCGGGCTCGCTCGCGATGGGCGCGGCGGCGGCCCTGATCCTGGAGCGCGGCGGCGCGTCGCCTCTTTTCGCCGGGTTTCTGATGACCGGCGTCTTCGGCGGCTTCACCACATTCTCCGCCTTCTCGCTGGAGACCGCGCAGCTGATCGAGACCGGCCGGCTCGGCGTCGCCGGGGCCTATGTCGCCGGCTCGATCGTCCTCTCGGTCGCGGGGCTGTTCCTCGGGCTGATGATCGGCAGGGCGCTCTCATGAGCGTCGGGGTGCGCCATCTGACCGTGAGCCCGGACGAGGGCGAGCAGCGCCTGGACCGGTTTCTCCGCCGGCATTTCCCGCATCTGCGGCAGGGCCGGATCGAGAAGCTGTGCCGCAAGGGCGAGCTTCGCGTCGATGGCGGGCGGGTGAAGCCCGCGACCCGCGTCGGGCCGGGGCAGATCGTGCGCGTGCCGCCGCTGCCGGAGGAGGCGCCCGAACTGGCGGCGCCCGCGGCGCGCCGGATCACGGACGATCAGGCGGCGATGATCCGGGCCGCGGTGATCTACAAGGACGCGCATGTCATCGCGCTGAACAAGCCGCCCGGCCTCGCGGCGCAGGGCGGCACGGGGCAGGCGGTTCATCTGGCGATGCTGGCGGAGGCGCTCTGCTTCGAGCGCGAGGACGCGCCGCGCCTCGTGCATCGGCTGGACCGGGACACGTCCGGCGTCATCCTGCTGGGGCGGACCGGGCGGGCCGCCGCCGCGCTGGCGAAGGCGTTCCAGGGCCGCGAGACGGAAAAGACCTATTGGGCCGCCGTCGCCGGCGCGCCGCGCCCGCGCCGCGCCACGATCCGCTACGGGCTGGTGAAGGCCGGGGGCGCCGGGGCCGAGAAGATGCGCTGCATCCATCCCGACGAGGTGAACGCGACCGAGGGCGCGAAGCGCGCGGTCACCGATTACGCGGTGATCGAGACCATGGCGCAGCGCGCGGCCTGGGTCGCGCTCCGGCCGGTGACGGGGCGCACGCACCAGCTGCGCGCGCATATGGCCGAGATCGGCCACCCGGTGGTGGGAGACGGCAAATACGCCGGCAACAGCCTCGTGAACGACGGCGACGGCTGGGGCGCGCAGCTCGGCGGCGGCGTGAGCCGGAAGCTGCATCTTCATGCGCGGCGGATCGCGCTGCCGCATCCGGTGGAGAAGGGCGCGCGGCTGGTGCTGACCGCGCCGCTCCCGGAGCATATGGCGCGGACCTGGGAGATGTTCGGCTGGCGGCCGGCCGACGCGCCGGACGACCCGTTCGACCCGGACGCCGAGTTCTGAGCGCGGCCTTCGCGCGCCGGTTTCAACGCCCCGGCGCCCATGCGCGGCGCCGGGGCGCCGCAGTCGCTGAAAAGGAGCGCTGAAGATGAAGATCATTCCCGCTGGCGCGCGCCCGTCCAGAGAGGCGCCCGCCACATGGTTCACCGGATCCGTCTGGATGGATCCGGTGATCGAGGCGCCGGCGCGCGTCGTGGCGATCCGGGTCTCGTTCGCGCCGGGCGCGCGCACCGCGTGGCACACGCATCCGCTGGGGCAGACGCTCCTTGTCCTCTCGGGCGTCGGGCGCGTGGCGCTCCGGGGCGCGCCGCCCCGCGAGATTCGCCCCGGAGACACCGTCTGGATTCCGGCGGGGGCGGAGCATTGGCACGGCGCCGCGCCGGAGACCGGCATGGTTCATCTGGCGATGCAGGAGGCGCTGGACGAGGTGAGCGTGGAATGGCGGGAGCATGTCTCCGACGCGGATTACCTGCGGGACCCGGCGGGGTAGGCGGCGGCGCGAATACGAAGATCAACCTCCAGTTGTAAATAACTAACGTGACAATTTACACTGGATTTTATGAAAAGACGCCTGTAGACAGCCGCATGTTGTTTGTTTGTGGGGTCTGTCATGAAAATCAAGATGCTTGCGATCGCTGCGGCGGGCGCGCTCTCCATCGCCTCCTCCGTCGCCGCGGCGACGACCGGATTCACCGTCGGCGTCACTGAAGGCTCGCGCGCCATCGTCGACGGCACGACGAAGATCGGCGACGCGCCGCAGGGCAACGGCTCCTATGACCTCGGCGCGATCGGCGCGGGCGACACGCTCGGTCTCTACGGCCGGATCGTCAGCAAGGTCGACCAGTACAAGTTCCAGTTTTCGGCGGCGTCGGGCTTCGAGGTCAATTTCGACTTTGACGGCTATGAGGTCGGCGGCGTTCATGTCGCCGAATCCGGTCTCGTCAACGAAAGCGGCTCGAAGAAAAAGGGCGTCGCGTTCTCGCTGGAGGACGCGAACGGCGTTCAGGTGGCGTCGACCGGACTTCTGCTGACCAACATCACCACCGGAAATCCGCTGCTCTTCGGCGCCTCGGCCGGCAGTTATTTCCTCGTCGTCGACGGCTCGCAGGGGCCGTTCAAGGGCAACGCGGCGCTCTATGACCTGACGATTTCGGCGGTTCCGCTGCCGGCGGCGCTGCCGCTTCTGCTGGCCGGCCTCGCCGGGCTCGCCTTCATCTCGCGCCGGCGCCGGTCCGTCTGACCGCAGACGCCGGGCTTTGACCTGAAAGGCCGCTCCGGGTTCGTCAGCCCTTTGCGCTTCGTGGTGCAGGTGAATGATACCAGGGCTCGGAGCGCATTGTCCGCTTTGAGCCCTTTTGACCTTGATCCAACACACGAATACGAGGGATCAATATAGTTGCGTTCGACTGGCGGCAGGGGGCTTGCCTGTCGAGAGGAGTGGGAATGGACAACAATCCAGCCACCGGACAATGCGTATGTGGCGCTGTGAATTTCCGCATTTCGGGAGAGTTCGAGAGCTTTTTCCTGTGCCACTGCGCCCGCTGCCGCAAGGACAGCGGTTCGGCCCATTCGGCAAACCTGTTCTCATCCACTGCCAAAATCACCTGGGTGTCAGGCGAGGAAAACATCAAGACGTTCCGGCTCTCCGGGTCAAACCACGTGAAGAGCTTTTGCTCCGACTGCGGGTCCGCGCTGCCAGTTTCCCAGCCGGAGGTCGGTTTGCTTGTGGTGCCGGCAGGGTCGCTTGACAGCCGAATTGACATGCGACCCAACGCGCATATCTGCTGTTCCAGTCGCGCAAATTGGGACAACGACCTGGCCTCCATCGAAAGGATCGAAGGACTTCCCGGCTGAGCGGTCGAGCCGATGATACATCTCGGACAACAGCCAGACGACAAGGACGCGACCGTCGGCTTCGTCCCGCTGAGCGGACATCAAGCATGGGGGATCCCGAAAATTTCTTCGGGAGCTTTGCTCGATATGCCTTCGCAATCAGAAGCGGTTTCGGCGAAGACTGCGCCACGAAGTGCAAAAGGCCGCTCCGGGTTCGGGGCGGCCTTTTTCACGCCCGGCGGCGGCGCGCCGTCTTCTTTCGCGCCGTCTTCCGGGCCGTCCTCAGTGCGCGGCGGCCCAGTTCGGGCCCTGTCCCGCGTCGACGATCAGCGGCGTCGACAGCTGGACCGCGGGGAAATTGGCGCCTTCCATCACTTTCTTCACGGCGGCGATGGTCTTCTCCGCCTCGGCCTCCGGCGCTTCGAAGATCAGCTCGTCATGCACCTGAAGCAGCATCCGCGCGCTGAGCTTCGCCGCCGAGAGCGCGGCGGGGATGCGGATCATCGCGCGGCGGATCACATCGGCCGCGGAGCCCTGGATCGGCGCGTTGATCGCGGCGCGCCGCTGAAAGCCGCCCATCGGCCCCTTGGCGTTGATCTCGGGCGTGTGGATCCGCCGGCCGAACACGGTCTCGACATAGCCCTGCCTTTTCGCGGTCTCGACGGTCGCGTCCATATAGGCGCGGATGCCGGGGAATTTCTCGAAATAGGCGTCGATGAAGCGCTTGGCGTCCTCACGCGGGATGCGGAGATTGTTGGCGAGGCCGAAGGGCGAAATGCCGTAGATGACGCCGAAATTGATCGCCTTCGCCTGCCGGCGGATCATCGGATCCATCCCCTCGATCGGGACGCCGAAGATCTCGGAGGCGGTGGCGGCGTGGATGTCCTGCCCCTCCGCGAACGCCTGGCGGAGCGCGTCGATCCCGGCGATATGCGCGAGAAGGCGCAGCTCGATCTGGCTATAGTCGAGCGAGATGAGGATGTTTCCCGGCGCCGCGATGAACGCCTCGCGGATGCGCCGGCCCTCTTCGGTGCGGACCGGAATGTTCTGAAGGTTCGGGTCGGTCGAGGCGAGCCGGCCGGTCGAGGCGCCGGCGATGGAGTAGGAGGTGTGGACGCGCCCGGTCTCGGGGTTGATGTGGGTTTGCAGCGCGTCGGTGTAAGTGCCTTTCAGTTTTGACAATTGGCGCCAGTCAAGCACGCGCGCCGGCAGGTCGTGCCCTTCGGCGGCCAGCGTCTCCAGCACGTCGGCGCCGGTGGCGTAGGCGCCGGTCTTTCCCTTTTTGCCGCCGTCCAGCCCCATCCGCTCGAAGAGGATCTCTCCCAGCTGTTTCGGCGAGCCGACATTGAACGTCTCGCCGGCGAGTTCATGGATCTCGGCTTCGAGCGCGGCCATTTTCTGCGCGAAGGTGTTCGAGAGCCGCGAGAGCGCGTCGCGGTCCACCAGCACGCCGGCGCGCTCCATATCGGCCAGAACCGGGACCAGCGGCCGCTCCATCGTCTCGTAGACGCGGGTGACGCGGTGGCGGACCAGCCCCGGCTTCAGCACCCGCCAGAGCCGGAAGGTGACGTCGGCGTCCTCCGCCGCGTAGGGCGCGGCCTTGTCGATCTCGACCCGGTCGAAGGTGATCCGGCTCTTGCCGCCGCCGATCAGCGTCTTGATCGGGATCGTCTCGTGGCCGAGATGCCGGGCCGCGAGCGCGTCCATCCCGTGGCCGCCGATCCCGGCCTCCTGCGCGTAGGAGAGCAGCATGGTGTCGTCGAACGGCGCGACCTTGACCCCGTAGCGGGCCAGAACCTTCATGTCGTATTTCATGTTCTGCGCGATCTTGAGGATCGAGGAATCCTCCAGCATCGGCTTCAGGATCGCCAGCGCCTCGTCCAGCGGCGCCTGGCCCTCGGCGAGCTTGGCCGCGCCGAGCAGGTCGCCGTTCCCGGTGCTGTGGCCGAGCGGGATGTAGCAGGCCCGCCCCGGCGCCGTGGCGAGCGAGACGCCGACAAGCTCCGCCTGCATTTCGTCGAGCGAGGTGGTCTCGGTGTCGACCGCGACGACGCCGCGCTCATAGACCGAGGCGACCCATGCGCGGAGCGTGTCGAGGTCGCGGACGATCTCGTAGGCGGAGCGGTCGATCGGGCTCGCCGCGGCGCCCGGCGCCTCCGCCGGCCCGCCTTCGGGCGCGGCCGCCGCGGCCGCCGCGACCGGGGCGGGCAGGTTCATGGCCGCCGCGATCCGCCGGGTCAGGGTGGTGAACTCCATTTCGTTCAGGAAGGCCAGAAGCGGCTCCGCCTCGGGCTGCTTCCGGGCGAGTTCGTCGAAATCGGGAAGGTTCCCGACCTTGTCGTCGAGCGTGACGAGCCGTTTCGAGATGCGGATCAGCTCCGCGTTCTCGATCAGGCTGGCGCGGCGCTTCGGCTGCTTGATCTCCTCGGCCCGCGCCAGCAGCGTTTCGAGATCGCCGTATTCGTTGATCAGCAGCGCGGCGGTCTTCACGCCGATGCCGGGCGCGCCCGGGACATTGTCGACGCTGTCTCCCGCGAGCGCCTGCACGTCGATCACCCGGTCGGGGCCGACGCCGAATTTCTCGTGGACCTGCGCGACGCCGATGACCTTGTTCTTCATCAGATCGACCATGCCGATATAGCCTCCGCCGGGCTGATCGCCCACGAGCTGCATCAGGTCCTTGTCGGATGAGACGATGGTGACCTCGGCCCCCGCCTTCGCGGCCTCGCGCGCATAGGTGGCGATCACGTCGTCGGCCTCGAAGCCCTCGATCTCGATGCAGGGCAGGTTGAAGGCGCGCGTGGCGCGGCGGATCAGCGGGAATTGCGGGCGGAGATCCTCCGGCGCGTCGGGGCGATGGCCCTTGTAATCGGGGTAGAATTCGTTCCGGAACGAGGTGCGGGAGGCGTCGAAGATCACCGCGACATGGCTCGGCTCGTCGTCGCCTTTCAGATCCTGCAGCATCTTGTGGATCATGTTGCAGAACCCGGCGACCGCGCCGACCGGCAGCCCGTCCGACTTCCGCGTCAGCGCCGGCAGCGCGTGATAGGCCCGGAAGATGAAGCCGGAGCCGTCGACGAGATAGAGATGGTCTTCCGGCTTGGCGGGCATGGTTCGTTTCCTTTGCGTGTCGGGCGGAGAATGGCGGATGCGGCGCGCCCGCTCAAGCGTCGAAAACCTGCTGGGCGAGCAACGCGCGCGCCGTCGCCGAGACGAAGCAGAGCGCGCCGAATCCCCAGGCCAGCGGCGCGAACCAGCCGGGGAGGAGGCAAAAGAGCGTGAAAAGCGCGATCGTCTCCGCCCCTTCCAGCAGGCCGCCGACATAGTATAGCGTCTTCACCCCCCGCGCGCTCGTGACCAGCTTCCGCTTCTCGGCGAGAATCGCATAGGCGAGGAAGGCGGCGCCGTTGGCGTGAAAGCTGGCGAGAAGAAAGGCCCCCGCCGCCCCGTTCGCGCCCGGATCGGCGATGACGAAGCCGAGCGGGATGGCGGCGTAGACGACGAAATCGCAGGTGATGTCGAGAAAGCCGCCAAAATCCGTCGGCGCCGTGGCGCGGGCGACGGCGCCGTCGAGCCCGTCGGTCAGCCGCCCGGCGAGGAGCGGCGCGAGCGCGAGGAGCGGATGGCCGAGCGCGATCAGCGCCGCCGCGCCGAGCCCGAGCAGGAACCCCGCGAGCGTGACCGCGTTCGCGGACGCGCCCCGGCGCGCCAGGCTTCGGCCCAGCCGGTCGAGCGGGCGATCGATCAGCTTGCGGAGCGCGGCGTCGAACATGATGTGAGCTTATGGGCGCTGGCGCGGCCCCGGCCAAGCGCCGATGGGCGCCTTTTTGGTGATCGGGCGGCGCGCGGCCCGAGGCGGCGGAGGTCGGGCGGCGGGTTTCAGGCGGCGGCGGCCGCGCCGCTCAATGCGCCGCCGCGCCCGGCTTCAGGACGAAGCGCTTGTCGCAATAGGGGCATTCGACGAATCCCTCGTCGTTGATCGTGAGCCAGACCCGGGGGTGGCCCAGCGCCCCATCGCCGCCGTCGCAGGCGACGCGCGTGGTTTCGACTTCGACGGTCTCCGGCGCTTCGATGCTCATATGGATCGTCCTTTGATGCGGGCTCTGATGCGGACCTGAAGGATTTAGGCGAATGCCGCCCGGACGGCAAGACGTGGCTCAGCCGCCCCGCTTCTCGGCGACGCGGAGATAGGCGGCGACCAGCGTGTCGACCTGATGATCCCAGTTCAGCTCCGCCTCGACCCGGGCGCGCCCCCGCGCGCCCATGGCGGCGCGGCGGTCCGGATCGTCGAGAAGCGCGATGATCTTCGCGGCCATGTCGCCGGTGTCGTTCGGCAGGGCGTAGAGCGAGGCGTCCTGAGCCGAATAGCGGCCCTCCGCGACCTCGAACTGCACGATGGGTTTCGAGAACGCCATGTATTCGAGGATCTTGTTCATCGTCGACTTGTCGTTCATCGGGTTCACCCGGTCCGGGTTCACGCAGACGTCGGCGGAGGAGAGGACGGAGAAGAGATCGGCGTCCGGCGCGCGGCCGGTGAAGGTGACGTGATCGGCGAGGCCGAGCCGTTCGGCCTCGGCCTTCAGCCCGTCGAGCGCCGGGCCGCCGCCGACGAGAACGAACTGAACGTCGCGGCCGTGATCGAAGACGATTTCGCGCGCCGCCTCCAGCAGCAGGTCGATCCCCTCCTGGTCGCCCATCACCCCGACATAGCCGACCATGAACGCGCGCCCGTTCCGCCAGCGCGGGTCCGGCTCCATCACCTCCAGCCGGCCGAGATCGGGGCCGGAGCGGACCACGAACACGTCCTCCGACTTTTTCCCGCCGCGGGTCATCGCGATGTCCCGGTAGGAGTTGTTGGTGGAGATCACCACGTCGGCGGCGCGGAAGGTCAGCCGCTCGAACAGCACCATCAGCTTCCAGAAAAAGCCGCGGCGGCCGAATTTCGCCTCGTAAAGCTCCGGATTGATGTCGTGATGGTCGAAGATGAACCGCGCGCCGAACCATTTGAACGGCGTCGCGATCAGGAAGATCAGATCGGGCGGGTTGCAGGCCTGGATGGTGTCGAAGCCGCGCAGGCGCCGGATCTTCAGCGCGAGCCGCAATTCGTGCCAGAGCGCGGCGCCGTATTCCAGCAGGTAGCCGGACGCGCCCTTGGCGTCGAGCGGGAGAGGGTGGCGATGGATATGAACGCCGTCGATCTCCTCGTACCGCGCCTCATAGCCCTTGCCGGTCGGGCAGATGACCGAGACCTCCGCCCCCGCCGCGGTCAGGGTGCGGGCCTCGTGCCAGACGCGCCGGTCGAAGGGGAGGGGGAGGTTCTCCACGATGATCAGGATCCGGCGCCCGGCCAGCGGCCGGCTCTCCCTGATCCGGTCCAGGCGGGGAGTGGGGGAGGGCGCGGCCGCTTCGGGCGTGTTGGGGCGGGTCATGGGGCGCCTCAGCCGAGATGGCCGATGTCGCGGAGATCGGTCTCCGGCGGAAGGTTGAGCGCCTTCGCCGTCGCGTTGGCGACCAGAACCCGGTCGTAGCGGGCGCTCTCGGCGTGGGGCTTGTCCACCAGCAGCCGCTGGAGCGACGGGAGCCGGCTGTAGGCGTAGCCGAGATTGGCGCCGATCAGCTTGTCGGCGTTGATCGCGGGGTCGAAGATCTCCAGCGAGAAGCCGGCGGCGAGCAGTTTGCGCGCCAGATCGACATTCGGGCTTTCACGGAGATCGTCGGTCCCGGCCTTGAAGGCGAGCCCCGCCATCAGCACGCGCGCGCCCGGCGCCAGCCCCTCGGCGGCGTATTCGAAGATCCGGTGCTTGTGCGCCTCGTTGGAGCGGAGCAGGCTGTCCACCAGATGCGTGTTCGCGCCGGTGTCGGCGGCGATGTACTGGAACGCGCGCACGTCCTTCGGCAGGCAGGAGCCGCCGAACGGCCCGCCGGGGCGGGTGTAATAGTCGGAGATGTTCAGCTTGGTGTCGGAGACGAAAATCTCGTGCACCGTCTTCGCCGACATGCCGAGATTGAGGCAGACGCGGCCGATCTCGTTGGCGAAGGCGACCTTGACCGCGTGCCATGAATTGTCGACGAATTTGGTGAATTCGGCCTCGCGGAAGGGAACGTTGAAGGTCTGCGCGTCGATATTGGCGTTCAGCGCGGTCATCGCCGGGTCCGGCTTCCCGTCCTTCGTGCCGATGACGATCTTCGGCGGCGCGAAGTAGTCCTTGACCGCGGAGCTTTCACGCAGGAATTCCGGGTTGTAGACCAGCCGCACGGCGTCGCCCCAGTCGGGGCCGAGTTCGGCCTCGAAGATCGGCCCGATCAGCTCCTCCATCGTGCCGGGGCGGACGGTGGAGCGATAGGCGACGGTCAGCGGCTCGCGGCGTTTCGGATCGACCGCGTTGGCGATCTGCCGGGTCACGTCCGCGATATAGCCCATGTTGTGGGAGCCGTCGGGCGCCGAGGGGGTGCCGACGCAGACGATGGCGATCGCGGCGTCGTCGAGGCCGTCGTCGATGGTCGTGCGCGCGCTGAGCCGGCCGGCGGCGAGCGCGCTGGTGAGCATGGATTGCACATCCGGCTCGATGATGGGCGCGCGGCCGGCGTTCACATTGTCGACCTTGCGCTCGGAGACGTCGACGCCGATCACGCGGTGCCCCTCGCTCGCGATGCAGCAGGCGGCGGTGAAGCCGACGTAGCCCAGCCCGAAAATAACGATGTTCATGTCGCTCCGTCCGTGTTTGCACGCCACGGCGGACGCCGTAGCAGATCGAGCCGCTTTTTGCCAAGCGGAAGGATTTGCTTCTATATCCCGAGCGCTTAAGGTATTATTGCTTCCCCCGGCGGGTTTCGGGGGCGGAGTTGAGGGAACGTCATCATCGTGATCCATCCGGTCATTCTTTGCGGCGGCTCCGGGACGCGGCTCTGGCCATCGTCCCGCGCCGCCTATCCGAAACAGTTTTCGCCCCTCCTGGGGCGCGAGAGCCTGTATCAGACGACGTTGAGGCGGCTTTCAGGGCCGGAATTCGCGGCGCCGCTGGTGATGACAGGCGTCGATTTCCGCTTTCTGGCGATGGAGCAGGCCGCGGCGCTCGGCATGATCGACGTGAACGTGATGGTCGAGCCGGTCGGCCGGAACACCGCCGCCGTCGTGCTGACCGCCGCGCTCCGCCTCGAAGACGATCCGGAGGCGCTGATGCTGGTCGCGCCCTCCGACCACGTGATCGCCGACGCGGCGGCGTTTCGCGCCGCGGTCCAGATTGGCGCGGCGGCGGCGCGGGAGGGGAAGCTGATCACCTTCGGCGTGCCGCCGACCCGGCCCGAGACCGGCTACGGCTATCTCGAACTGGCGGCGCCGGCGGCGCCCGGGGCGGCGGCCGAGGTCCTGCGCTTCGTCGAGAAGCCGGACGCGCCGCGCGCCGCGGAGATGGCGTCGTCCGGGCGGCATCTCTGGAACGCGGGCGTCTTCCTGATGCGGGTGCGCGATATTCTGGAGGCGTTCGAGGCGCTGGCGCCGGATCTGATCCCGCCCTGCCGCGCCGCGCTGGAGACGGCGAAGATGGATCTCGGATTCATGCGGCTCGGCGACGTCTACGGCGAGGCCGCCGATATTTCGTTCGACTTCGCGGTGATGGAGAAGGCGCCGCGGATCGCCGCGGTGCCGTTCACCGCCGGCTGGTCCGATCTCGGCGCGTGGGACGCGCTCTGGGAGGCGTCGGAGCGGGACGCGGACGGGGTCGCGCTGTCGGGGCCGGCCACCGCGATCGATTGCCGCGACACGCTGTTGCGGGCCGAGGAGCCGGGAATGCGGCTCGTCGGGCTCGGGCTGGACGGGGTCGTCGCCGTGGCGATGCGCGACGCCGTCCTCGTCGCGGACATGGACCGGGCGCAGGACGTGAAGGCGCTGGTGGCGGAGCTGAAAGCCGCGGGCGTGGCGCAGGCGACGGAGTATCCGCGCTTTCACCGGCCCTGGGGCTGGTACGAGACGCTCTGCATCGACTCCCGCTTTCAGGTGAAGCGGATCTGCGTGACGCCGGGCGGCGTTCTGTCGCTCCAGTCGCACATGCACCGCGCGGAGCACTGGATCGTCGTCGCGGGAACCGCGCGCGTGACGGTGGGGGAGGAGGTGAAGCTCCTCTCCGAGAATGAATCGGTTTATATCCCGCTCGGCTCGCGCCATCGCATGGAGAACCCCGGCAAGGTTCCCATGTATCTGATCGAAGTGCAGACCGGCGCCTATCTCGGCGAAGACGACATCATCCGTTATGAGGACATCTATGATCGGAACTGACCCCCGCCCGCGCGCAGATCTTGTTCCGAACACCTGGGAGTTCCTGTCAGAGACGCTGGTCCAGCCGAAAGGCTTTCGCGAATATGACGCGCGCTGGCGCTTCCCCGAGGAGATCAACCTCGCGGGGGTGGAGGCGCTGGGCCTCGGCCTCGGCACGCAGATGGCCGAAGCGGGCGCCGGACGGGACATCGTCGTCGGGCAGGACTACCGCGATTACTCGGCGGCGGTGAAGACCGCGCTGATCCTCGGCCTGGTCCGGGCGGGGGCGGTGGTTCACGATATCGGCCCCGGGCTGACGCCGACCGCGTATTTCGCGCGCGCCCATCTCTCGATCGGGCCGGTGGCGATGGTGACGGCCTCGCACAACCCCAACGGCTGGACCGGGGTGAAGATGGGCCTGAAGCCGCCGCTCACCCATGGCCCCGAGGAGATGGCGCGGCTTCGCGACATCGTGCTCAAGGGCGAGGGGGTCGAGCGGCCGGGCGGGCGGGTGATCCGCGAGCGCGGCGTCGAGGCGGCCTATCTGGACGACCTGACCGGCGATATCCGGATCTCGCGGCCGCTGAGGGTGGTCTGCGCCTGCGGCAACGGCACCGCCGCGGCCTTCGCGCCGCAGGTGCTGGAGCGGATCGGCGTCGAGGTGATCCCGCTTCACACCGAGCTCGACTACACGTTTCCGAACTACAACCCGAACCCCGAGGCGATGGAGATGCTCCACGACATGTCGCGCGCGGTGAAGGAATCGGGGGCCGATTTCGCGCTCGGCTTCGACGGGGACGGAGACCGCTGCGGCGTGGTCGACGACATGGGCCGCGAGATTTTCGCCGACAAGATGGGCGTTCTGCTCGCGCGCGACTGGGCGCAGGCCCACGCGCCCGCGAAATTCGTCGTCGATGTGAAATCGACCGGCATCTACATGACCGACCCGGTCCTGACCGCCGCCGGCGCCGTCACCGAATACTGGAAGACCGGACACAGCCACATGAAGGCCCGCGTCGCCGAGACCGGCGCGCTGGCGGGGTTCGAAAAATCCGGGCACTACTTCCTCGCGCCGCCGCTCGGCCGCGGCTATGATTGCGGGATGCGGGTGGCGGTGGAGGTCTGCCGGCTGATGGACCGCCACGCCGGCGAAAAACTCTCCGATCTCGTCGCCTCGCTTCCGCTCACCTATTCGATGCCGACGCTGTCGCCGCATTGCGCGGATGAGGTCAAATACGAGGTCCTGGGCCGGATCGGCGCCGATCTCGCCGCGCTGGCGGCCGAGGGCGGAACGCTTGGCGGGCGCGCGATCGACGACGTGCTGACGGTGAACGGCGCGCGGCTGCAGCTCGAAGGCGGCGACTGGGCGCTGGTTCGGGCGTCGTCCAACACGCCCAATCTGGTCGTGGTCTGCGAAAGCGGGGAGAGCGAGGCGCGGCTTCGCGAGATCTTCGCCGATCTCGACCGGGTGATCCGCCGTCAGCCGGAGGTCGGCGCCTACGATCAGGAGTTCTGATCGGGCGCGCCTGCGGCGCCGGTCAGGCGGCGCGCCTCACCGGATTTTTGGGGAACTCTCTTGCGGGGGCCGCGTCCAATGCGCATGACGCGGCCTCGCGAGGGCGCGTCATGGGCGCCCGCGCATCCGGGGCGCGCTCCCGATCATCCGCTGCAGGAGACTGACATGAAGACCGTGCCGACCGCTTTCGCCGCGCTTGCGCTTCTCGCCCCGGCGGCGAGCGCGCATGTGAACATCACGCCGTCCGAGGCGCCGCAGGGGGCGACTTTCGTCGGCGCGCTGGGCGTCGGGCACGGGTGCGACGGGGAGTCGACGCTGAAGCTCCGCGTGCAGATCCCCGAAGGGGTGATCGCGGTCAAGCCGACGCCGAAGCCGGGCTGGGATCTGGAGATCGTCACCGGCGCTTTCGAGAAGAGCTACGAGCACCACGGCGCCACGGTGAGCGAAGGGGTGAAGGAGCTGATCTGGACCGGCGAATTGCCGGACGCCTATTTCGACACCTTTTCGTTTCGCGGCGCGCTGACCGACGCGTTTCCGGCCGGCTCGACGGTCTATTTCCCCGTCGTTCAGGAATGCGCGACCGCGGCCCGGCGCTGGGTGGAGATCCCCGCCGAAGGCCAGAACGCGCATGATCTGGACGCCCCGGCGGCGGGGCTGAAGGTCACCGCGCCGGGTCATGGCCATCATTGACGCCGCGCGGCCCTGAGCGGGGGCCGCGCCCGCCTACGCGTCGGAGACGTCGATCTCGCCTTCGACGACGTGGGTGAGCCCGGCGGCCTCGATGGTGAGCACCATCTTCGCCTTGACCGCGCCGCCCGAAAGCTTGCCCGCCTCGCGCGCGGCGCGGACGGATTTCTCGATCTCCTGCTGCGAGGTGACGCCCACCCGCTTCAGGAATTTGCGCATCGACATGTTGAACGCGTCGTCAGCCATGGTGAGGCCTCCTCGATTGAACCGAACTCCCCGGCCTTCCGGCGCGGGGCGCGTGGCCGGCAGAGTATCGGCGATCCGCGATCCGGCGCAATCCTGGGCCGCGGGCCGCGCCGCGCCCACGCCGGTTGAACAGCCGCCGGTTTGGCCTCATCCTGCCGGCCCCGCCAACGAGGGCCAAGGCCGTGACGACAGACGCTCCCGCATCCCCGCGATTCCTGACCACGAAAGAGGTCGCGGAGCTTCTCCGCGTGAAGGAGCGGAAGGTCTACGATCTGGTCGCGGCGGAGGAGATTCCGCACCGGCGCATCACCGGCAAGCTGCTGTTCCCGCGCGCGGAGATCGCCGCCTGGATCGAGGGCGAGGCGGCGCAGGCCGCGCCGGTCAGCCCGGCGCTGCTGGCCGGCTCGCATGATCCGCTGCTGGAATGGGCGGTGCGCGAAAGCGGCTGCGGTCTGGCGACGCTCTTCGACGGCAGCATGGACGGGCTCGACCGGTTCGCGGCGGGCGCGGCCGGGGTCGCGGGGGTCCACATTCCCGATGCGGGCGGCTGGAACGTCGAGACGCTCAGGGAGCGCGGGCTGAAGCAGTGCGTGCTGATCGCGTGGGCGGCCCGCTCGCAGGGGCTCATCCTCGGGGAGGGGGCGGCGGCGGCGGCCGGGCTCTCCGATCTTCGCGGCCGGCGGCTGGTCGCCCGGCAGGCGGGCGCGGGCTCCGGCGCGCTCTTCGCGCGGCTGGCCGCGGCGGAGGGGCTGACCTCCGCCGATTTCAGCGTCACGTCCATGCCCGCCCGGACCGAAACCGAGGTGGCGGCGGCGGTGGCGGCGGGCGAGGCGGACGCCGCGCTCGGCCTCGCGGCGATGGCGCGCCAGTTCCGGCTGGCGTTCAGGCCGCTGGTCGAGGAGCGGTTCGATCTCCTCCTCGATCGCCGGTTCTATTTCACCGAGCCGGCGCAGATTCTGTTCGCGTTCACGGCGACCGCCGCCTTCGGCGAGAAGGCGGCGGCGCTCGGCGGCTATGACATCGGCGCGCTGGGCGAGGTGCGCTGGCTCTCGCCCTGAGCGCTCACTTCGCCGCGTTGGGAAAAAAGAGCCGCTGGCCGTCGACCGTGTAGGCGGCGATGGCGGCCTGCCCCTCGGCGGAGATCACCCAATCGACGAACCGCTGGCCGAGATCGGCCTTCACGTTCGGATGCCTTTCCGGGCTGACCAGGATGATCCCGTATTGATTGAAGAGCCTCGGGTCGCCTTCGACGGCGATCTCATGATCGCCTTTCGCGCCGAACGAGATCCAGGTGGCGCGGTCGGTCAGCACATAGGCGCCCATGCCGAGCCCGGTGTTGAGCGTCGCGCCCATGCCGGAGCCGGCCTCGCGGTACCAGCCGCCCGAGGCCGCGGCGACATCGACGCCCGCCGCTTTCCAGAGCCGAAGCTCGGCCTTGTTGGTGCCGCTGTCGTCGCCGCGCGAGACGAAGGGCGCCTTCGCCTCCGCGATCTTCGTCAGCGCGGCGACGGCGTCCCTCAGCCCCGCGACCCCGGCGGGGTCGGCGGGCGGCCCGACGATGACGAAGTCGTTATACATGACGTCGAACCGCGCCACGCCGTGGCCATCCGCGACGAATTTCTCCTCCGCCGGCTTCGCATGAACGAAAAGCACGTCGCCGTCGCCGTTGACCGCGTTCTTGATCGCCTGTCCGGTGCCGACCGCGACGACCCGGACCTCGATCCCGGTCTTTTCGGTGAAGGTCGGCAGGATATGGTCGAACAGCCCGGAATTCTGGGTCGAGGTGGTGGACTGGACCACGATGAAGGGGGCGTCGGCCGCGGCCGACGCGGGGGCGCCGATTCCGGCGGCGGCGAGGGCGGCGATGGCGAGCCCGAGAAAATGGCGGCGGATCATGAAAGTTCTCCCTGGAGGGTCGGCGCGGGGCCGAGATAGAGGCGGCCTTCGAGCCAGGCGCGCGCGGCGTCCGAGCTCGGCGCGCTCAGGACGCGGGAGGCGAGGCCGGATTCGGCCAGCCGCCCGCCATGCAGGAACGCCACATCGTCGGCGAGGCGCCGGGCCTGGCCGATATCGTGCGTCACGATGACGATGGTCGCGCCGCGCCGGCGCGCCTCGTCGATCAGCGCCTCGATCGCCTGCGTCGAGTGCGGGTCGAGGCTGGCGGTCGGCTCGTCGAGGAAAAGCAGCTCCGGCTCGCAGGCGATGGCGCGCGCGAGCGCGAGGCGCTGCTGCTCGCCGCCCGAGAGCACCCGGGCGGGCCGCCGCGCGAGATGGGTGAGGCGGGCGCGCTCCAGCGCCTCGTCCGCGCGCCGGGCCCGCTCCGCGCCGCCGACGCCCCGGACCGCGAGCGCGAATCTGAGATTGCCGAGCACCGAGCGGCGCAGCATCACCGGGCGCTGGAACACCATCCCCTGCGCCCGCCGCGCCGCGGCGTCGAGCGGGCGGCCGCGCCAGAGCACCGCGCCCGCCGAAGGGGCGATGAGCCCGTGCAGCAACCGCAGAAGCAGGCTCTTCCCCGCGCCGTTCGGGCCCATCACCGCCAGCCGCCGCCCGGGGCGGATGGTCAGGTCGACGCCGTCGACCAGCCGCGCGCCCCCGGCCGCGAAGCTGAGGCCGCGCGCCTCCATCACCGGCGGCGCGAAGACGTCGGAGACGATGGCGTCTTCGTCGGGGGCGGGGGCGGGGGCGGGCTCACGCATGGGCCGCGCCCCCCGCCGGGGCGCGAAGCGCCATCACCGCCGCGTTGACGATCAGCGCCAGCATGAGAAGGATCACGCCGAGCGCCAGCGCCAGCTCCAGATTGCCCCTGGAGGTCTCGAGCGCGATCGTCGTGGTCATCACCCGGGTCACATGGTTGATGTTGCCGCCGACGATGATCACCGCGCCGACCTCGGCCACCGCGCGGCCGAACCCGGCGAGCGCCACCGTCAGAAGGCTCAGGCGCGCGTCCCAGAGCAGCGCCGCCGCGCGGTCGAAAGGGGAGACGCCGAGCGAGGCGAACTGCTCCCGATATTCATGGTTCAGATCCTCGATCACCTGCCGGGTCAGCGCCGCGACGATCGGCGTCACCAGAATCGTCTGCGCGATGATCATCGCCGTCGGCGTGTAGAGCAGGCCGAGCGCCCCGAGCGGCCCCGAGGCCGACAGCGACAGATAGACGAAAAGCCCGACGACGACCGGCGGCAGACCCATCAGCGCGTTCAGGACCACGGCCGCCGCCGCTCTGCCGGGGAAGCGGAACGCGCCGACGGCGGCGCCGAGCGGCAGACCGATCAGACAGGAGAGCGCGACCGCCGCCAGCGTGACCCGGAGCGACAGCGCGATGATCTCGATCAGATCGGGATCCCCCGCGAGGATCAGGCCGATCGCGTCGACGAATATGGTCGCAAAACCCTGCAATTTCGCATTCTCTCCGGATCAGACGGACAGAATGCATGATAACGACATAAAATCCAGTTCGCCATGCGGGCCAGACGGCGCGCCCTAGCGGATCAGGAATCCGACCAGCAGCATCGCCAGCCCGATCATCGCCCCGCCGATCGAGGCCATGTTGACGGTGGAGAGGCGAATGAAGGCGCTCCGAAGCTGGTCCTCGGGGACTTTTCCGGTCTGAACCCGCCGCGCGAGGCGGATGCACCAGACGATCCCCGCGAGCCCGAGGACGGCGAGCGCGAGGCCGAGGCCGATGAGAATGATCGCGGCGGTCATGGGCGTGGCTCCTCTTCCCGGCGCGAGGTAACGCGGGACGCGCCCCGGCTCAAGCGGTTTGGGCGGATGGCGCTGGCGGCGCGGCGGCGCCGGCGCTATCACTGCCGCGGTCAGGATCAGGGAACCGCCGATGGACATGCTCGCCAGTTTCGCCGCCGCCGTCGAGGGGGCGGATGTCGTGAGGGCGCTGAAATTCTCGCAGCTTGGCTATGCGGCGGCGAACACCGCGCATGTGCTTGGCTTCACGCTCCTGGTCGGCGCGATCCTGCCGATGGATCTCAGGCTGATCGGGTTCTGGCGGAGTGTCGAGCAGGGCGCGCTGACGCGAATCCTGACGCCGATCGCGGCGGCGGGGCTCGTCATCGCGGTGCTGGCCGGGATGGTCCTTTTCTCCGTCCGCGCCGGGCATTATCTGAATGCGTCGCTGTTTTACTGGAAGATGGGCCTGGTCGCGGCCGGCGCCTCCCTCGCGCTCATCCTGCATCTTCGCGCCGGGCTCTGGCTTGAGCGGATGACGCGCCGGCAGGCGGCGTTTCACGGGGCCGCGTCGCTCTGCTGCTGGCTCGGGGCGCTGGCGGCGGGGCGGATGATCGCCTATTTTCCGAATTTCCCGAACTGAAGATGACGAAGCCGGAGACATGAGATGATGGTAGATCGCCGCGCCTTTCTTGGAGGCCTGGGATTTCTGGGCGCCGCCGCGCTCGCCGGGCGCGCCGCCGCGCATCACGGCTACATGGCGTGGGACACCGAGAATCCGATCGTGCTCGACGGCTGGATCTCGAAGGAGATGGACGGATTTCCGCATTGGGAGATCCGGGTGCGCGTCGGCGGCGAGGACTGGGCGGTCGATATCGGCGACAAGTTCACGCTGCAGAAGGCCGGGTTCAACGACAAGGGCAAGGATTTCAAGATGCGCAGGAAGATCCGCGTCGAGGGGGTGCGCCCGGTCGACCGCTCGATCCTCCGCATCCTGCCGTCGCGGATCACCCTGGAGGGGGACGAGCCGCGCGACATCGAGGTCGACGGCTGAGCGGAGCGCCGGGCTGAAGGGCGGCGGCCGCGCGGCGAACCGGGGCTGAAGCCGGGCGCCGCGCGCGCGTTTTCAGCGTCGCCGGGCCAGGAAGATCTCCGACATCCGGTTGTTGCTCCGCCTGAGCTCGAGCTTGGCGATCGACTGGATATGCACCTCGTCGGGGCCGTCCGCGAAGCGCAGGGCCCGGCCCCAGGTGTAGCTGTCGGCCAGCGGCGTGTCGGGCGTCAGCCCCATGGCGCCGAACACCTGCATGGCCCGGTCGGTGATCCGCGTATGGAGGTTCGGCGCCACCACCTTGATCATCGAGATTTCCTTCCGGGCCGCCTTGGCGCCGACGGTGTCGATCATCCACGCGGTTTTCAGGACCAGGAGCCGCGCCTGATCGATCTCGATGCGCGAGCGGGCGATCCAGTCCTGAATGACGCCGTGCTGCGAGATGTATTTGCCGAAGGTCTTTCGCTCCTGCGCCCGCTCGGTCATCAGCTCGAGCGCCAGCTCCGCCGCGCCGACCGAGCGCATGCAATGGTGAATGCGGCCCGGCCCAAGCCGCGCCTGCGCCAGCGCGAACCCGCTTCCCTCCTCGCCGAGCAGGTTCTCCGCCGGCACCCGCACATCCCTGAAGACGATTTCCGCATGCCCCTCGGGGTCATGCATGTTCAGGATCGTCGGGCTCCGCACGATCTCGACGCCCGGCGTCTCCCTCGGGACGATCACCATGCTTTGCTGCGTGCGCGGGGCGGCGTCCGGGTCGGTCTTGCCCATCACGATGAAGAACGCGCATTTGGGGTGGGTTCCATTGGTGATGAACCATTTGCGCCCGTTGATCACATAGCTGTCGCCGTCCCGGCGGATCGAGGTGGTGATGTTGGTGGCGTCGGACGAGGCCACATCGGGTTCGGTCATGGCGAAGGCGGAGCGGATCTCGCCCCGCATCAGCGGCGCCAGCCAGCTCTCGCGCTGATGCGGCGTCGCGAACATGTGCAAAAGCTCCATGTTCCCGGTGTCGGGCGCGCTGCAGTTGAAGACCTCGCTGGCCCAGGAGACCCGCCCCATGACTTCGGCCAGCGGCGCGTATTCCAGATTGGTCAGCCGCGTGCCGGGCTCGTCGTCGCGCAGGGCGGGGAGGAACAGGTTCCACAACCCTTCCTCGCGCGCCAGCGCCTTGAGATCCTCCATGAACGACACCGGAAACCGCCCGGCGGCGATCTCCTGATCATAGGCGTGAATCCGCGGATAGACATGCGCGTCCATGAAGGAGCGGAGTCTCTCCAGCATGTCCAGGGTGCGCGGGGAATAGTCGAAGTCCATGTCGGTTTCCTTTGAGCGGGCGAGGACCGTCTCGCGCCGAAGAGGCCCATCCGGGCCGGGGGGCGCCATGGCCGCGCCGGGCTTCATGGCGTTTCTGGTCGGCGCGCTCGCGCTTCGCCGCGCCGCTTGCATGGCGCGCGGCCCCGGGCGCATACAGGCGCCGGGCGGCGCCGTCTCATCGCTTTCGCCTTCGTCGCTCCTCGCGATGGGGGCGTGAATCACAAACCCTTGACGCCGTTCGACCCGTTTCGAGTTGGCCTCGCCGGAGCGTGCGATTATCGGTCAACTCTGCGGATCGGGCGCGGGTCGGCGGCCGCAGGCAGGATAGGGAGCGGACGGCATGGACGTCAATTCGGATTTTTCGCAGCGTGTCCTGGTGCATTCGGACGAGACGCCATGGCGCGCCTCTCCCTCCGCCGGCGTGGAGCGCCGGATGCTGGATCGGATCGGCGGCGAGGTCGCGCGGGCCACGACGATCGTGCGCTTCGCGCCGGGCCACAGCTTTTCCCCGCACACCCATGGCGGCGGCGAGGAATTCGTCGTGCTGGAGGGCGTGTTTCAGGATGAGCGCGGCGATTATCCGGCCGGAACCTATGTGCGCAATCCGCCGACCACGCGGCACACGCCCCGCTCGGACGCGGGCTGCACGATCTTCGTCAAGCTCTGGCAGTTCGACCCCGCCGACCGCGACCAGTTCCGGAAGACCATGACCGACGGCCTGAGCGCCGCGGGCGAGGGGGTCAGGCGCGCGGAGCTGCACAGGGACGCGCGCGAAACCGTCAGCTATCTCGATGTCGCCGCCGGCGCCTCTCTCCATGTCGACGCGCCGGGCGGCGTTGAGCTTCTGGTGCTGAGCGGCGGCCTGACGGAAGGCGGCGACGGGTTGCGGCCGGGCTCCTGGCTCCGCCTGCCGGAGGGGCGCCCGCTCGCGGCGGCGGCGGGCGCTGACGGGGCGACGCTGTGGATGAAGACCGGGCATCTCCGTTTCGTGGCCGCCCCGGATGCCTGACGCGCCGCAGCGGCGCCGCGCGACACCGGCGGCGCGGTCCCATGCCGGGTGAAGACGGTCCGATGGAGACGGAGGTCGCGATCGTCGGCGGCGGGCTCTCCGGCCTGGCGCTTGCGCGCCGGCTCGATCGATCGGGCGTGGATTTTCAGCTTCTGGAGGCGCGCGGCCGCTTCGGCGGGCGGATCGCCGCGCTGGAGACTCCGTCCGGCCCGGTGGATCTCGGCCCGTCCTGGTTCTGGCCGGGACAGCCGCGGATGGCGGCGCTTCTCGCGGCCCTCGATCTGTCCGGGTTTCCGCAATACGCGGAGGGAGACCTCTCCTTTGAGGATGAGGCCGGCCGGGCGCATCGCGGCGTGGGCTTCGCCTCGATGGCGGGGTCGATCCGCATCGCGGGCGGGGTCGTCCGGCTTGTCGACGCTCTGGTCGCGGGCCTTCCCGGGAGCCGCCTCCACCGCGGCGCGCGCGTCTCCGCGCTCGACAGCGCGGGCGGGGTCCATCTGGCGGACGGGCGGGCATGGCGCGCGCGGCGCATTGTGCTCGCGCTGCCGCCGCGCGTCGCGGCGAAGGTGACGTTCCGCCCGGCCCTCGCCCCGGAGCAGATCGGCCGCCTTGAGCGCATACCGACCTGGATGGCCGGACACGCGAAATTCGTCGCGGTCTATGACGCTCCGTTCTGGCGCGCCTCGGGGCTTTCCGGCGACGCGATGAGCCGGCGCGGCCCGCTGGTGGAGATCCACGACGCGTCGGGGCCGGATGGCGCGCCCGCCGCGCTTTTCGGCTTTCTGGGGCCGGCGCCCGCGCATCGCGCGCATCGCGCCGATGAGATCGAGGCGGCGGCGCTGGCGCAACTCGCCCGCATCTTCGGCGCGGCCGCCGGCGCGCCGACTCAAACCGCGCTTCAGGACTGGGCCTTCGAGCCGGAAACCGCGACGGAGCAGGACTTCATCCCACCGGCGGCGCATCCCGATTACGCCGCGCCCTTCGCGCGTCCGGGGCTCTGGAATGGAAGGCTTCAGTTCGCCTCGACCGAAACGGCGCCCGAGATGGGCGGCTACATGGAAGGGGCTCTGGCCGCCGCGGAGCGCATGGCGGCGGATATAATCGAATTATACAAGTAGAATCAATAGATAATATGTAATTCTTAATGTGATGAGTGAACTTAACGCCCGCGAGCGTCAAGCGGGGCCTCAAATCTCGACTTTTGGATTATCTATATATTGCAATAGGTTGACCCCCTTATCGCGTGCGATAACGCGCGATAACGCGCGATATCGCCCCCGCCGCGCCGACCCGGCCGGGGGGGGGGCGCCGCCCCCCGCCCGCGCCTCTCACCTCAGGATGTGAACGGCGCAGCTCGCATGCCGCGCGACCCATGCGGCGGTGGAGCCGAGAAGGTAGTCCGCGATTTCAGGGCGATGCGACGCGATGACGATGCAGTCGACCTTATGATTTTCGGCGTATTCGACGATCGTGTGCGAGACGCTCCCCGCGACGATGGCGGTCTCCACGGTCTGCTTCGATTGGAGCGCGAGCGCGCCGAGTTCGGCCTCCACGGCCTTCCTGTTCTTTTCAAGAACATCGGCGGGAACATAGTTCTCGACATAGCTCGGGACGGTCTCCTGAACATGCAGGAGCGTGACCCGCCCGCCGTCATCGAGGAGCCTGTCGGCCACTTTGAGCGCGGCCGCGCCTTTTTCGGCGCTTCCATAGGCGATCGGGACGAGAATGTGAGGATACATTGCGTGGTCTCCGTTGAAAATGAAGTCAGGACGAGAAAAGAACCGGCGCCGTCATGCTTTCGAGCAACCTGGTCGTGGCGGCGCCGATCACGAAGTCATAGAGCCTCGAATGGCCGAAGGCGCCGGTGACGATGAGGTCGACGCCGCGCTCGAACGCCTCGTTGAGCAGGATGTCGCCGACCGCGACATCCTCCGCGACGCGCTCGACGAACTCCGCCTTCACCCCGTGGCGGGCGTAGGCCTGGGCGAGCTCCTTGGCGGTGGCCGTCGCCGCGCTTTTCGCTTCCTTGGACCGGGCGGTCACGATCACCGCTTCGCATCCCGGCGCGAAGAGCGGAAGCGCGTCATGCGCCGCGCGGGCGGCCTCCCGCGTCGGGCTCCATCCGATCAGGGCCTTGCTGGAGAGCCCTTCGAACACGCCGGCGTAAGGAATGACGAGCACCGGCCTGCCGCTCTTCCGGATCGTGCGCTCGAGGATCAGCGCGCGCGGCCCGCTCTGCGCGTCGGGGCGCTCCTGCCCCATGATCACCAGATCGGCGGCGCGGCATTGTTCGAGGACCGCGTCGGAGGCGCTCGAGAACCGATTGTCGTCGTATCGCCATTCGCTCACGAAATCCTCGCCCTCCGTGGCGGCCCTGAAAACCGCGGCGATCTCCTCGGCGCGCTTTTCCCGCTCCTCGAACACCACGCTCAGATCCGGGAGCGCGGCCATCCCCGGATAGCCGGTGTAGACGGCGATATCCCCCGCGACATGCAGGCCGATCAGATGCGCCCCGTGGCGCCGGGCGACATCCACCGCGGTGTGGAGCGTCTGCTTCGCCGATTCCGGGTCGTTCATCGATACGAGGATGGTCTTGATTGGCATGACTGAACGCTCTCCTGAAGCTTCTGGGTCAATGTCAGATCAATATAGGCGATGAGCGCCGCCACAGACACCCGCGCGCCTGCGACCGATCGCAACGGGGGCGGGCCTCCCACATCCGTTCAGCATCGCGCCCGGCGCCCGGATCGCCGGCGTCATGGCCGGTGCGACGACGCGAAGAAGGATTGCTATTCGGCTCTCGGTCAGCCGAGAGTGCGGGTACACTTGTCCCGACCTGAAATTCCAAACCAGCGAGATGGCTCGCTTCCAGACGCCTGGATGCTGAAGAAGATCAGCCCACACTACGGAGTGCTCTCATGCCGAACTCAAGCGCCAAGACCAATCCGCCGCTCTTCTCGACCTTGCCGGACGTCCGCGTGGACAGCCGCGCCAAGGGCATGCCGGACTCCATCGAGGACATGCCGCTCTCGGCGATCGGCGAACAGGGCTGGAATCTTCTGCGGCGCGACCTGCCGACCCCGCTTGCCGTGCTCGATCGGGCCGCGATCGAGGAAAACAGTCGCTGGATCGCGGCGGTGACCTCCCATTACGGCGTGTCGCTCTGCCCGCACGGCAAGACCACCATGGCGCCGCAACTCTTTCGCAAGCAGCTCGCCGACGGCTGCTGGGGAATAACGCTCTCCACGCAGCATCACGTGCAGGTGGCGCGCCACTATGGCGTGTCGCGCATCTTCCTCGCCAATCAGATCCTCGATCCGGGCTTTCTCGGCTATATTTCCCGCGAGCAGGCCAAGGATCCTGATTTCGACTTCTACTTCCTTCTGGATTCGCTGGAAGGCGTGGAGCTTCTGGAGCGGGTCGCGGCGGGCTGCGCGGGCCATCGGCCGTTCCAGGCGCTGATCGAACTCGGGTCGCCCTACGGGCGCGCCGGCTGCCGGACCGAAGCCGAAGCGCGCGCCATCGCCGAGCGTCTGGCGCGCATGCCGCAGGTGGCGGCGCTCGTCGGGATCGAAGGCTTCGAAGGCAGCATCCGCGGGGCGGATCAGGGCGAGATAGAGCGCCGCGTCAACGAATTCCTCGTCTTCATGACCGACACGGCGAGCGCCCTCGCCGCGGCGGGCCTGTTCGGCGGGCGTGAAATCCTGTTGACCGCGGGAGGCTCGGCCTTTTTCGATCTCGTCGCCAAGGCCCTCAAACGTCCGGTCTTCGACAAGCCGTCGCGCGTGGTGCTGCGCAGCGGCTGCTATATCTCGCACGACGCCTGCATGTACAAGCAGGCGATCGCCCGGGTCCTCGAACGCTCGCCGGAGCTGGCCGCGCTGGATGTGAAGCCGCGCCAGGCGCTGACCGTGTGGACGACGGTGCAGTCGCGCCCGGAGCCGGGGCTCGCGTTTCTCAACGCCGGGCGGCGGGACGTCTCCTTCGATGCGCACCTGCCTCGCCCGCTTCGATACGCCTCCGGCGCGGCGACGATGACCGCGCATGACATGCCCGAGGGCCACGAGGTCATCATGCTGAATGACCAGCACGCCTATCTGAAATGCCCGCCGGACAGCCCCCTTCGCCCCGGAGATCTCGTGGAGCTCGGCATTTCGCATCCGTGCACGACGTTCGATAAATGGGGCGTCCTCTCGGTGATCGACGATCGCTTCGACATTGTCGAAGCGATCAAGACATTCTTCTAGCTGCGGAGAGCCCGAATCTTGCGAGGCGCCGGCTGAGTCCGCCGGCAGGCGGCTCAACCCGTCCTGAGCGGCGTCAAACCGCGCCGCCGCCCGCCCGGGGGGCGCCCGCACCTCCGAGGGCGGGACGCTCCGGACCTGCTTCAACTCGGGCTTCGCCAGCGCGGCCAGGCTTCGGATCCGTGGCCGAATTGGCCCATTCGGACCGACGCCTCGAATGGACGGGGGCGCATCTCGGGACGCGCTTCATAATCTTCGCGTATCAGAGCGATTGGAAAATCCAAATTCTAATTATGAATCTCATGTGGTAGACGTTCGCCCGAGCCGGTCAGGTGCGCGATCGGGCTCGGGTGATGAAGCCCGGGAGCGGGCGTCGGACTTCGCAAGCGATAGCGATGAGGATTGATCATGAAAGACCAGACAAGCAAACCCACCACGACTGACGCGGGGGCGCCG
Source organism: Paludibacillus litoralis (assembly GCF_037646705.1). Classification (NCBI taxonomy): domain Bacteria; kingdom Pseudomonadati; phylum Pseudomonadota; class Alphaproteobacteria; order Rhodobacterales; family Paracoccaceae; genus Paludibacillus; species Paludibacillus litoralis. Next base: position 451,683 of record NZ_JBBHER010000004.1, on the reverse strand, counting down.
GTCGCTAGCGATGAGCATTCACTCACGATCGGCGCGGATGGCCCGATCGTGCTGCATGATCGTTATCTGATCGAGCAGATGGCGATGTTCAATCGTGAGCGCATTCCGGAGCGCCAGCCGCACGCCAAGGGCGCCGGCGCCTTCGGCCATTTTGAAGTGACCCACGATGTCAGCAAGTATACGCGGGCGGCGCTGTTTCAGCCCGGCGTCAAGACCGACACGTTGATACGCTTCTCCACGGTCGCCGGGGAGCGGGGCAGCCCCGACACCTGGCGCGATCCACGCGGTTTTTCGCTGAAATTCTACACCAGCGAGGGAAATTACGATCTGGTCGGCAACAATACGCCGGTCTTTTTCCTGCGCGATCCGCTCAAGTTTCAACATTTCATCCGGTCGCAGAAGCGCCGCGCCGACAGCGGCCTGCGCGATCACGACATGCAGTGGGATTTCTGGACATTGTCGCCGGAATCGGCGCACCAGGTCACATGGCTGATGGGGGATCGGGGCATTCCGAAAACCTGGCGGCACATGGACGGCTTCTCCAGCCACACCTACATGTGGGTCAACGCGGCGGGGGAGAAGTTCTGGGTCAAGTATCATTTCAAGACCGACCAGGGCATCGAATGTCTGACCCAGGCCGAGGCTGATCGTCTGGCCGGCGAGGACGCCGACTACCACAGGCGCGACCTCTTCACCGCGATCAAGAATGGCGATTTCCCGAGCTGGACGCTGCACATGCAGATCATGCCGTTCGAGGAGGCCAAGACCTACCGCCTCAATCCGTTCGACCTGACCAAGGTATGGCCGCATGCGGATTACCCGCTGATCGAGGTGGGCAAGCTGACGCTCGACCGGAATCCGACCGACTTCCACACGGAAATCGAGCAGGCGGCGTTCGAGCCCGACAATCTGGTGCGCGGCATCGGCCTGAGCCCCGACAAGATGCTGCTTGGCCGCAGTTTCGCCTATGCCGACGCTCATCGCGCGCGTCTCGGCGCGAATTACAAGCAGATCCCCGTCAACCGGCCCAAATCCCCGGTGCACAGCTACAGCAAGGACGGCGCGATGCGGGTGGAGAACGTGTCGGACCCGGTCTATGCGCCAAATTCGTATGGCGGGCCGAAGGCCGATCCGTCCCTCACCGATGACGCCGGACTCTGGTACGCCGATGGCGATATGGTGCGCAAAGCCTACACCTTGCGCAAGGACGATGACGACTGGAGCCAGGCCGGCATTCTGGTGCGCGACGTGATGGACGACGCCGCCCGCGACCGGCTGGTGAGCAACATTGTCGGTCACCTCAAGGGCGGCGTGTCGGAACCGATCCTGAAACGAGCCTTCGAGTATTGGCGCAACGTCGACAAGACGCTCGGCGAGCGTGTCGAGAAGGGCGTGAGGGAAGGCTGATCTCGCCGCCGATCGATGATCGCCGCAAGGTCATCGGTCGGCGCGAGCAGGAATGGAGCCGGCGGCGGACGAGGCGAATGCTCTTCTCCGCCGTCGGCCTCGGGCGATGACATGACGCCGCCTCGAAGAGCGGGGCGGTTTTTTTGATTCAGGCTGCTCGTGGCGTGACAGCCGTCACGGACGGCCCGGCAGAGGCCCGAGACCCGTTGATCTTCATCGCGAAAGCGCCAGAGGGACGGGTCGTCTCCGGCATGGGGCGGCGCCGCGGATGAAGGGCCCGATCCGGCCGCCGGATGCGCGGAAGGATTGACAAACATACCCCATTGCCTTTCCAAGGGCGGCCAATCCGCTGCGGACGGCGCCCGAGCGTCGCGTCATGGCGCCGGTCCGGGGAAAGCGCTGAAATTGGTGAAACCGGCCCGATCCGGCGGTGCTTGCCACGTAAGGAGTTAGTTGATGTCGTTGCCGCCGCTCTTCAATTCGCTGCGCGCGCCGATCGTCGGGGCGCCGCTCTTCATCATCTCGAACCCGAAGCTGGTCATCGCGCAGTGCAAGGCCGGCATCGTCGGGGCGATGCCGGCCCTGAACGCGCGGCCGGCCGAACAGCTCGACTCGTGGTTGAAGGAGATCACCGAGGAGCTGGACCGGCACAATCAGGCGAACCCGGACACGCCGGCGGCGCCTTTCGCGATCAATCAGATCGTCCATCGCTCCAATGACCGGCTGATGCATGATCTTGAAGTCTGCATGAAATACCGTGTGCCGATCACCATCACCTCTCTCGGCGCGCGCGAAGAGATCAATCAGGCCATGCATTCCGTCGGCGGGATCACGCTTCATGACGTGATCAACGACAGGTTCGCGCGAAAGGCGATTGAAAAAGGGGCGGACGGCCTGATCGCGGTCGCCTGGGGGGCGGGCGGCCATGCGGGCCGGCTCTCTCCGTTCGCGCTGGTCTCGTCGATCCGCTCCTGGTTCGACGGGCCGCTTCTGCTTTCGGGCGCGATCGCGACCGGCGGCGCGGTGCTCGCGGCGCAGGCGATGGGGGCGGACCTCGCCTATATCGGCTCACCGTTCATCGCGACGCATGAGGCGCGCGCTTCGGACGAGTACAAACAGGCGATCGTGGACGGAAACGGCGAGGATATCGTCTACTCGAACCTCTTCACCGGGGTGCATGGAAATTATCTTCGCAAGAGCATCGAAAACGCAGGCCTCGATCCCGACGACCTGCCGGAGAGCGACCCATCGAAAATGAGCTTCGGCTCAGACAGAACGAAAGCCTGGCGGGATATCTGGGGATGCGGGCAGGGCATCGGCGCAATCGACCGTGTGCAGGGCGCGGCGGACCTCGTCGGAAAGCTCATCGCGGAATATGAAGCGGCGAAAAAGCGGCTTGCGGCCTGAGGGCTTCCACCGTGGCGGCGGCCGCGCGCTCCTGACGTTGGAGCGCGCGGCGCGCCTCTTGTTCAGATCCGCCCCATGAGAGCGAGTATGAGCAGAACGATGACGACGAGGCCGAGAACGCCCGAGGGGCCGTAGCCCCAATTCGCACTATATCCCCAGCGCGGCAGGGCGCCGATCAGCAGAAGGACGAGGATGACGACGAGGACCGTGCTCAACATGGCGTATTCCTTTCCTGTTCAGTCTCTTTGCTCCATCGCCCCCGGCGGCGCGCCGCGGACGTCCGGGATCAGCGCGCTTTTCTGAGCCAGCTGGGAACGGCGACGTCGACGGAGAGCCCTTCGTCCCGGTGCTTTCCGCCTTCGATCGCGGCGAACCAGGCGGCGGCGGCGCTGATTGCGGCGGCGGCGACGCTGGCGAAGCCGAAAATCGCGCCCGCATTGGCGATGATCCGAGCCTGCGCCGCGGTCGGCTCGATAGCGGAGGCGGCCTGAAGCGCCGGCGAGGCCAGCGCAGCGGCGACGAGCACGGCGACAAGAGTCGCGACCGCCCAGACCACCAGGCCATGCGCTCCGTCCCTGAATTCGGCCTCATCAGGTTTGGCGTCGCCGACGCGCGCACGCAACCGGCCGGCGAGATAGCCTCCCGCCGCCATGCTCGCGATGGCGACGAGCATCACCCATAACCCGGCCAGAAAGACGCTCCATGACGCGGAGCCGTCAGCGCGGAAGGGCTCATGAAGACTGAGTCTGGCGGCGGCGCCGAACTGGGTGAGGACGACCGCGATCGCGAGCGCCAGAGCCGCCCCGCCCGCGGCGGCGCCCCATTCGAGGGGGGAATGAGTTTCAAGTCGTGAATGTGTTCCGGTTTCCATTATCGGCTCCATTTTCTGTTCAACGCAGGCCGAGGAAGGACAGAATGAACAATACGATGACGACGAGTCCGACGAGGTAGATGATGCCACCCATGGCTTGAGCTCCCTTGATTGAATTCTTACTTCTGGAGAACGTGGACTGTGGGTATTGGTTCCTCGAATTCCGAACTCAGGTGCGAGCGGGTTGCCGTGCGGGCCGGAAGCTCGCACTCTCCCTGAAAAAGAGGAGCGCCGTTCATGAGTGATGTCATTCTCTACGATTACTGGCGGTCATCCGCGGCTTACCGCGTCAGGATCGCGTTGAATCTGAAAGAAATTTCTTATCGTTCGGTTCCGGTGGACCTGCTGGCGGGGGAGCAGGGCGAGGCGGCGAATCTCTCGCGGAACCCGCAGGGGCTGGTGCCGACCCTGGAGATCGACGGCCTGGTGCTGACGCAATCGGCGCCAATCGTGGAATATCTCGATGAGACGCGGCCGGAGCCCGGCCTGCTTCCGGAATCGGCGGCCTCGCGCCAGCGCGTGCGCGCCATCGCCGCGGCGATCGCCAACGAGATCCATGCGGTTTGCAACCTTTCCGTCGCGCGCCATGCGGCCGGAGCGAGCGGGGAGGCGATGGAGCGGTGGATGCGCCATTTCATCCCCAAGGGGCTGACGGCGGTGGAGGCGATGGTGGTGAAGGGGAGAACCGGCGGGTTCGTTCATGGCGATGCGCCGGGTCTTGGCGATGTCTGCCTCGCGCCGCAGCTTTACAACGCGCGCCGCTGGGGCGTGGATCTCGCGCCGTATCCGACATTGCGGGAGATCGACGCGCGCTGCGCCGCGCTCGACGCGTTTCAGGCCGCGCATCCTGACATGGCGAGGGCCGCGGCATGAGTTACGGCGCGCATGCGTACGACGCCGACCCGCGAAACGCCGATGTTCTGATTTCGGTGAACGGCGATCTTGTCCCGCGGGACAAGGCTGTGGTCTCGGTCTTCGATTCGAACTTCATGCTCGGGGACGGCGTCTGGGAGGGGCTTCGTCTGAAGGGCGGCGGGATTCCGTTTCTGACGCGCCATCTGGAGCGGCTTTACGGCGGCGCGCGGACGCTCGATTTCGAGAACATGATTCCGCCGGCGGAGATGCGGGCGCGAATCTTCGATTGCCTTGACGCGAACGGGATGGAGGACGGCGTCCATATCCGCCTGATGGTCAGCCGCGGGGTGCGGGCGACCCCCTATCAGGATCCGCGGGTCACGATCACGCCGCCGACGGTGGTGATCATCCCCGAATACAAGGCCGCGAAGGTCGACCAGCGGGGCCTGTCGCTCTTCACCTCGACCATACGGCGGAGCGCGCCGGACGCGCAGGATCAGAAATTGAACTCTCATTCGAAGCTCAACTGTATCCAGGCCTGCATCCAGGCGGCGAAAGCGGGGGCGGACGAAGCGCTGATGCTGGACCCGTCAGGCGCAGTCGCCACATGCAACTCGACGCATTTCTTCATCGTGCGGGGGGGCGAGATCTGGACCTCGACCGGCATGTACTGCCTTGGCGGCGTCACCCGGCGCGCGGTGCTGGATTGCGCGCTCGAGGCCGGGATCCCGGCGTTCGAAAAGCCGTTTTCCCTGTTCGACGTCTACACCGCCGATGAGGCTTTCGTGACCGGGACCTTCGCCGGCCTCTCGCCGGTCCGGACCGTGGACGGGCGCCGGCTCGGCCCGGTGCTGGAGCCCGAGCCCGCCGTTCCCGGGCCGATGGTTCGGCGGCTCCGCACGCTTTACAGCGCATTGCAGGAGCGCGCCGCGGAGGGGCGTGATGGGTGAGCCGGCGCCGAAGAAAGGCGCGCCGATCAGGATCGCGATGTGGTCCGGGCCGCGCAATCTTTCGACCGCGTTGATGCGCAGCTTCGGCGCGCGCGCCGATTGCGCCGTGGCGGATGAGCCGTTCTACGCCGCCTATCTCGCCTCCGGCGTCGAGCATCCGATGAAACGGGAGATTCTCGCGGCGCATGAGACGGACCCGGAAGCCGTCGCGCGGACGCTGCTCGGCCCGGCGCCGGGCGGTCGGGCGATCTGGTATCAGAAGCATATGCCGCATCACATGCTGCCGGGCTTCCCGCGCGGCTGGTTCGCAGCGTGCCGACACGCGGTGCTGATCCGGGCGCCGGAGCGGGTTGCCGCGAGCTTCGACGCCGGGCGCCCGCGCCCGACGCTGGAGGATCTCGGCGTGCCGCAACTGGACGATGTGATCGCCGGGATCGAGCGCGCGACGGGGCGGACGCCGCCGGTGATCGAGGCGGAGGATATCCGCGCCGATCCCGAGGGGATGTTGCGGGCGCTTGTCGCCGCGCTCGATATTCCGTTCGACGCGGCGATGCTGGCCTGGCCGCCGGGTCCGCGCCCGACAGACGGCGTCTGGGCGGCGCATTGGTATGGCGCCGTTCTGGCGTCGTCCGGGTTTGCGCCGCCGCCCAGGGAGGAGCCGGTTCTCGCGCCGCATCTCCGCGAGATCGCGGCCCGCGCCCGGCCGTCTTTCGAGCGCCTTCAGGCGCGAAAGCTGACGCCTCTCTGAGGCTGGCCCTCGGCGTCGGACGACGATAGGTTCGGCCAAAGCGTCGGAAGGGCTTGTCGTGGAATGAAGATTCGTAATCCGATCCGACATTATCGCGTCTGGCGGCGACGGACGGCCGGAGCGAAGCGGCGGCGCCGATCGGATTTTCGGTGGCGGCCGTTTTTTTACGGCCTTTTCGCCATGGCGCTGGTGGTGACGCTTCAGATCGCGGACCCCGCCGGGCTTCGCGCCGTCAACGAGGCTGCGTTCGATCAGTATCAGCGGTGGAAGCCGCGGCAGGTCGACCCGTCGGTGCCGGTGGCGGTGGTGGATATCGATGTCCGCTCGCTCCAGGCGCTGGGCCAGTGGCCGTGGCCGCGAACCGAAATGGCGGCGCTCACCCGCCGCCTCGCCGATCTCGGGGCGCTGGCCATCGCCTTCGACGTGGTTTTCGCCGAGCCGGACCGCACGTCGCCCGACCGGGTGCTGAAGGATTGGCGGAAATACGATCCCGCCGCCGAGATCAAGGTTGACGAGACGCTCCACGACAACGATGCGGTTTTCGCCGCCGCCATCGCCGAGACGCCGACCGTGCTCGGCGTGGTTCTCAACAACGACCCCGATGGCGTGCGCCCGCCGACCCGGGCCGGGGTCTCCTATTCCGGGTCCGACCCGCGCCCGGTGATCCCCAACTTCGCCAGCGCGAACGTCAATCTGCCGCTGCTCAGCCATTCCGCGTCGGGCATCGGCAACTTTTCGCTCGGAAACGAGCGGGCGGACATCATCCGGCGCGTGCCGCTTCTGACGCGGGTCGATGATCAGATCGTGCCGACCCTCGCGCTGGAGGCGATACGCGTCGGCTTTCAGGCGGGCTCGATCCTGATCAAGAGCAACGACGCCAGCCGCGAATACGGCGCGACCGGGGCTGGCATCGCCTCGATGAGGGTGGGGCCGATGGAGGTCCCGGTGGAACCCGATGGCGGGCTTTATATCTATTATTCCGGCGACAGCGTGACGCGCGCCGACCGGGTCGTCTCCGCCATGGATATCCTCGCCGAGGGCGCGCCCGATCCTGCTCTGGCGGAGAGGATCGCCGGCAAGGTGGTCTTTGTCGGAACGTCCGCGCCCGGCCTTCTCGACCTCGTGGCGACGCCGTTCGAGCCGGCCGCCGCGGGGGTGAATGTTCACGCCGAACTCGCCGAGGAGATCATCGCCAGGTTTTTTCAGACCGATCGCATCGCCTATCGGGACGAACTCCGGGCCGCGCTCCCCGCGCTCGAGCCGAAGGAGCGGCTCGCCGCGCTTGAGAAGATCTCCGATCTGGAGGCGCAGATCGCCAAATTCTCGGAGCCGGTCTTCATTTCGAAGCCGGATTGGGGCGAGGGGCTGGAGCGGATCTTCATCGTGCTGATCGGCGCGCTGGCGTCGCTTCTTCTCGCGTATAACCGGACCATCCTCGCCGGGGTCGTGGCGATGCTCGGCGTGATCGTGGTCGGCGCGGCGAGCTGGTTCGCGTTCGATCTTTCGGGGTTTCTGCTCGGGCCGGTCTACCCGGCGCTCGGCGTCTTCGCGCCCTGGGGGACGCTCACGGTCTATAACTATGTCCGAACCGACCGGGACAAGCGCGCCGTCCGGAACCAGTTCGCGCATTTCATGTCGCCCGAGGTGATCGAGCAGATTGCGGATGATCCCCAGCGCTATCTGACGCCTGGCGGCGATCTTCGCCCGCTTTCGATCATGTTCTGCGACGTGCGGCGGTTCTCCACCATCACCGAAAAGATGAGCCCGCAGGAAACCATTCAATTCATCAACGAATTCCTGACGCCGCTCTCCGAGGTCGTGATCCGAAACAACGGCACGATCGACAAATACATGGGCGACTGCATCATGGCGTTCTGGAACGCGCCGCGGGAATCTCCGATGCATATGGAGCAGGCGACGCTGTCTCTGTTCCAGTTCCGGGCGGCGCTGGTCGAGATCAATCGGAAATTCGTCTCCATCGGCTTTCCGGAGATCGATATCGGCGTCGGCGTCAACACCGGGCCGTGCGCGGTCGGCGCGATGGGGTCCAAATCCCGGCTCGACTATTCCTGCATCGGCGACGCCGTGAACCTCGCCTCGCGTCTCGAGGGGATCACGAAGCAATACGGGCTCTGGAACTGCATCGGCGACACCACCGCAACCGGAGTGAGAGAGTCCTTCGCGCTGATCCAGATCGATCAGGTCGCGGTCAAGGGCCGCTCCAAACCGGAGACGATCTGGACCGTCGCAGGCGAGGCGGATGTGCTGTCGGACCCTGACTTTCTCGCCATTCAGGCGGCGGTGGAGGAGGGGCTCGCGGCCTACAAGGCGCAGGATTGGGACCGCGCCGAGGCCGCGTACCGGCGCGCCGGGGCGTATGAGCTTGACGCGTTCTCGCCGAAAGGCTTGGTGGACGTCTTTCTCGGGCGGATCGCCGAATACCGCGCCGCCCCGCCGCCGGCGGATTGGGACGGCGTCTATGTGGCGACGAGCAAATAGGGGAACGGAATGAAGCGGCAGGTGGCGATAGAGATCGGAACCGGGACCGATCTTCGGGGCGAGGATTGCACCAAGGCGGCGGTGCGCGCGGTGAAGGACGCGTTGCACCGGAACGGGCTCACGGTGGCGGATGCGCTCGGTTTTCCGAAATCGGCGATGCTGGTCGATATTCGGGTCGGGGTTCCCGACCCCGCATCGGTCGATCTGGCGGAGGTGGCCGCCGCCGCGCCCTATGGCGTGGTGACGGCGGAGGCGGTCGTCGGCGGGCTCAAGGCGCCCGCGTCTTCGGGCGGATTCACGCTCATCGCCAACGCGATCGTTTCGGTTTCGTTCGATATGGAGGCGGTATGACCGAACGGCGGATCATTCTTGAGCTTGGCTCGGGCGCCGATCTTCATGGCGGCGATCAGACCAAGGCGGCGGGGAGGGCGGTCGAGGACGCGCTCCGGCGCTCCTCGCTTTCTCTGTTTCGAACGCTGGAGCTGGACCCGAAATCCATGCGCGTCGTCATCACGATCGGCGCGCCCGACCCTGCCAGCGTCGATGCGGGCGTCATCGCCCGAATTCCGCCTTACGGCGCCGTCGAGGTGGACGTCGTCAAAGGCGGCGTCTCCGCCGCCGGGCTCGGGGGCGGGGGGATGGGGAGCGACGCGGTGATCGTCGCCGCCGCGATCGCCGTTCATGTCGATATTCCGGATGGACGCTGGCGACTCGCCTGAAACCGGCGCCGACGTCGCTTACTGCTGAGACGACCACCTCCGAACCTGCCATAGGGGACCGAATCGGAGGGCTGGGTCTATGGCGGCGCATGAGCGGCGGATACCGGAGTTGTTGCGACATGCGCCAGCGCCGGGGGTGAAGGGATTCGCCTTCCTCGCGTCGATCGAAGCGGCGGCCCGGGGGATCATGGTCTCCGTCTATCCACTGGCGATGTATCAGGCCCTCGGCGACGCCGAGACGGTCTCGGAGGCGTATTTCTTCATCGGCGTCGCGGCGCTGCTGGCGTCGCTTGTGGTGCCGGCGTTGACGCGCCTGATCTCGCGGCGCTGGACGTTCACGGTCGGCGCGCTTCTTCTCGCGGCGGGCGCGCTGACCGCGTCCCGGGGCGGGCCGCTGATGACGCCGCTCGGCCTCGGCATGACCAACGCCGGGGTGGTCTGCGTCTTCATCTGCTTCAACGCCTATGTGATGGACTATATCGACCGGGCCAATCTTGGCGAATCCGAGACGCTTCGCCTGTTTTACAGCGGTCTCGCCTGGACGGTCGGGCCGATTCTGGGCGTCTGGCTGATGACATTGTGGCCGCCGGCGCCTTTCTACATCGCCGCGACGGCGGCGCTGGTTCTTCTGGGGGTGTTCTGGTGGATGCGGCTCGGCGACGGCAAACTGATCGTCGCGGCGCGGCGGCGCACGGCCAGTCCGCTGCGGTATCTCCCGCGCTTTCTCGCTCAGCCGCGCCTGATCGCGGGGTGGTTCTTCGCCGTGATCCGCTCCGTCGGCTGGTGGGCCTATGTCGTCTACATGCCGATCTACGCGGTCGAGGCGGGTTACGCCAAGGAGGTGGGCGCGGGCTTCGTCTCCATGGCCAACGCCTGCCTTTTCCTGACGCCGTTCATGCTGCGCTGGATGCGTCGCCGTTCGGTCCGGGCGGCGGTCCGCACCGGATTTCTCGGCGCGGCGCTTTGCTTCCTCGCGGCCTCCCTTGCCGCGTATCAGGCGCCGCCGGCGACCATCGCGCTGTTGGCGATGGGCGCGTTTTTTCTGGTGCTTCTCGATGTCTCAGGCGGGTTGCCGTTCCTGATGGCGGTGCGCCCGCATGAGCGGACCGAAATGGCGGTGATCTACTCCAGCTTCCGCGATGTCTCCGGTATCGTCACACCCGGCGCCGTGCGGCTGGTTCTGGCGGTCGCGCCCCTGGCCGCCGTTTTCGCGACGGCGGCGGCGGCGCTGTTCATCGCCTGGAGCGTCGCGGGGCGGCTTCATCCGAGGCTCGGCGTCAGCCCGCGCGAAGGGTTGCAGCCAGAGGCGAAACCGTCGAATGTCCGGGCGGGAATCTGAAGGAGACCGGATATGAAAACCCGTGCGGCGCTGGCGACGAAGGCTGGGGAGAAACTCGAAGTCACCGAGGTCGATCTCGAAGGCCCGAGGGAGGGCGAGGTGCTGGTCGAGATCAAGGCCACGGGCATCTGCCATACGGATGATTTCACGCTCTCCGGCGCAGACCCGGAGGGGATCTTTCCGGCGATCCTCGGGCATGAGGGGGCCGGCGTCATCGTCGATGTCGGACCGGGGGTGAAATCCCTGAAGAAGGGCGATCACGTCATCCCGCTTTACACGCCCGAATGCCGGGAATGCGAATACTGCCTGAACCCCAAGACCAATCTCTGTCAGGCGGTCCGCGAGACGCAGGGGCAGGGCCTGATGCCGGATGGCACGTCGCGCTTCTCGACCCTCGATGGCGATCCGATCTTTCACTACATGGGAACCTCGACGTTCTCCAATTACACCGTGATGCCGGAAATTGCGGCCGCGAAGATCCGTGAGGACGCCCCTTTCGACAAGGTTTGCTATATCGGCTGCGGCGTCACCACCGGCATCGGCGCGGTGATCAACACCGCCAAGGTCGAGATCGGCTCCCGCTGCATCGTCTTCGGGCTCGGCGGGATCGGACTGAATGTGCTTCAGGGGCTGCGCCTCGCTGGCGCGGACATGATCGTCGGGGTCGACATCAATCCCGGCCGGAAGGAGATGGCGACCCGTTTCGGCATGACCCATTTCGTCAACCCGAAAGAGGTCGAGGGCGATCTGGTGCCCTATCTCGTCAATCTCACCAAAGGCGGCGCGGATTACACTTTCGACGCCACCGGCAACGTGCAGGTGATGCGCACCGCGCTCGAATGCGCGCACAAGGGTTGGGGGGAGAGCATCATCATCGGCGTCGCGCCGGCGGGCGCGGAAATCTCGACCCGGCCTTTCCAGCTCGTCACCGGCCGGACCTGGCGCGGCACCGCCTTTGGCGGCGCGCGGGGACGGACCGACGTGCCGAAGATCGTGGAGTGGTACATGGACGGCAAGATCGAGATCGATCCGATGATCACGCACACGATGCCGCTTGAGGACATCAACAAGGGTTTCGATCTGATGCGCAGGGGCGAGAGCATCCGCAGCGTGGTGCTTTATTGAGCCGGGCGGAGCCTCGACGTGAAAATCTATGTCGACGCCGACGCCTGCCCGGTGAAGGCGGAGACGCTTCGCGTGGCGGAGCGCCATGGCGTCGGCGTGGTCTACGTGTCGGACGGCGGCGTTCGCCCCAATCCTCACCCCCTCGCCGAGGTGGTTGTGGTGACGCAGGGCGCCGACGCCGCCGATGACTGGATCGCCGAGCGGATCGCGCCGGGCGATATCTGCGTCACGGCGGATATCCCGCTGGCGCATCGGTGCGTCTCGGCCGGGGCGCGCGCGATGAAGCATGACGGGGCGCTCTTCACCGCCGCCAATATCGGCGAGGCGCTGGCGATGCGGAATCTGATGACGGATCTCCGGGCGGCGAATCCCTTGCGTCAGGGCGGCGGCGGGCGGCCCTTCTCGAAAGCGGCGCGCTCAAGGTTTCTGGAGGCGCTGGAGCGGGAGCTTCGCCGCCGGTGAGCGGCGAGCAGCAGCAGCACGGCGATCAGCGCCGCGCCGGTGAGCGCGGTGAAACGGAGCGTGACACCCACCCCGAACAGGTCCGCCGCGGCGCCCATCGTCAGCGAGCCGAGCGACGCGCCGCCGATTCCGGTCATGATCCAGAGGCTCATCACCCGGCCTCGATATGCGTCGCTGACGGCGATCTGCACCACTGATTGCATGGTGACGCCGGCGATCGTGCTGCAAAAGCCGATCATTGTGACGAGCGCGAGCGCCGCCGGCCAGGTGGGCGCGACGGTGAGGAGCGTCATCGCGGAGAATCCGCCGAAAAGGGCAAAATACGTGCGAAGCGGGGGATGCGGGGATTCGCCCTCCCGCTCGCGCACCGAGTCGCTGGTGGCGAGCCAGAGCGCGGCGGTGAACGCGCCTGCGCCCGCCGCCGCCATCAGCGCTCCAAGGCCGGAGGCGCCGCGCTCGAAAATACCGTCGGCGATAACGGGGAAAAGCTCCATGACTCCCCGAACCACCGACGCGAACGTCGCCATGAGCGCCATCGCGGAGCGGATCGGCGGATGCGAGGCCACATAGCGCGCGCCCTCGCGGATCGATGCGAAGATGCCGATGCGGGGCGACGGCGTTCCCGTCGCCGGGTAGGCGCGGATGACGAAGAGCGCGGCGATCACCGGCAATGGCATGAGGGCGACCACCCCTTGCGTCGCGGGCGCGCCGAAATGCGCGATCGCATAGCCCGCCACCGCCGGCCCCGACAGGCGCGCCAGGTTGAAATTCATCGAGCCGATCGCGATCGCGTTCGCGATCGCAGGACGCCGGACCAGCCGCGGCGTCAGCGCCATTCGCATCGGGTTATGCGCGCTGATCGCGATCCCCTGGGCGAGCGCAAGCGCGGAGAGCGCTCCGAGCGTCAGCATGTCGAGAATGAGCGCGAGAAAGAGTATCGCCGAGACGAGCGCAAGCGCGCTTTCTGTGAGAAGCACCGCGTGGCGCAGGTCGCTCCGGTCCGCGAGGACGCCGAAAATCGGCCCGGAGACGAGGGTCGGCGCGAAACTGAAGAACGCGATCAGCCCGACCCAGCCCGCCGAGCCGGAAAGCTCCCAGGCGAGCCACGCGACGATGGTCCTCTGGGCCCACATTCCCTGGAGCGCAAAGAAATTCCCGGCGGTGAAGAGCCGGTATCCAGGGTCCATGAGGGCGATGGGAAGACGCATGACGCCCCTCGCATACGATAGGTCGCATGCCGGTTCCAGCACGTTGCGCGGGCGGCGGTCCTGCGTCGGCGCGAGGCGCGGGGGGCCGCATGGCGGAAATGGGCCAGGAAGCGCGCCGATCGGCCTCGGATCGCGTTAAGGACTGGTTGACCCGCGTTGCGTTGGGCGCAAGGCGGAGTTGCTCTTACGTATGTTGCGCCAGTGTGTGCGGTGCACCATTTGCTGCACAGCAACAACGCAATGAACTCAGGAGCCGAAACGTGGCCTATCTTCAAACCAGCACCGCCCCTTGCCCCGAAATTGGCCTCGCCGCCCATTTCCACAAGCTCGTCGCCCGGATCAACGCGTGGCGTTCGTACCGCGCGACGGTTCGCGCCTTGAGCGCGCTTTCCGACGCCGAGCTGAAGGATATCGGACTGACCCGCGACCAGATCATTGGAGTTTCGCGCCGGTCGCTCTGATCAATCTGACGAGGACTGCAGCATAAGGGGCGGGCCATAGGGTCCGCCCCTTACGCTATGCGGCCCACTGGATGTTCGCGCGACGGGTGGACCGCCGAGATGATCAGCCGATGGCCTTTCGTTCGGGCGGACGCCGGGGAGTGAACCTCGGGCGGTAAGCGCGCTTCGCTACGGGGACAGGCGGCAGGGTCGACATATGGTGATCGACGGCGGCCGCGCCGGTCCAATCCACTAAACTCGGCGTCGCCCCCCATTTTTAAGGGGTGGCGCAAAGGATTTGCGAGGGCCCTGATGCGGACGGCGCGCTTTCGATGAGTCGAAGCGGGGCGTCCCTCCTTCGGATATCTTGGATATGTCTGTCGGGCTGCCCCAATGGCCCAAGCCTCAGGAGAACCGGGTCTGGGTGTTTTGGTGGGGCGCTGGGCGTGGGTGGGCACGCCCGGCGCTTTTGCTGGTAAATGTTAACGGCGCGATCAGCAGGCGGCGACGGCGCGTCCGGTCATCACGCGCACCAGGTGCGCGCGATATTCGGGCGAGCCGTGAAGGTCGCCGATCATGCCGTCCGCGGATGGCGCGGCCGGGACCGCATCGGCGGAGAAATTGGCCGAGAGCGCCTTTTCCGCCTCCGTCCAGCGGAAAACGCCGCCTTCGGATGCGCCGGTGACGGCGACGCGGACCCCGTCCTTCCCCTTCGCGACGAAAACGCCGACGAGGGCGAACCGGGAGGCCGGCTGGACGAATTTCTGGTAGTTGGCCGCCTCGGGGACGCTGAAGGTCACGCCGGTGACGATCTGCCCTTCGCCGAGGGCGGTGCCGAACATGCCCTGAAAGAAGTCGTCCGCGGCGATGTCGCCGTCAGAGGTGTGAATCACCGCGTCGAGCGCGAGGCAGGCCGAGGGATAGCAGGCGGCGGGGTCGTTGTTCGCGACGGAGCCGCCGATCGTGCCGCGATGGCGCACCGCCGGATCGCCGATATGCCCGGCGAGCGCGGCGAGCGCGGGGATCGCGCCGGCGACGGCGGCGCTGGACGCGACCTCATGATGCGTGACCGCGCCGCCGATCCGCACGGTGGAGCCGGCGGCCTCGATCCGCTTCATTTCCGGGACGCCGGTGAGATCGACGAGCGCGGAGGGCTGGCCGAGCCGCGCCCTCAGCGTCGGGAGCAGGGTCTGCCCGCCGGAGAGCGGCTGCGCGTCCTCCGCGGCGAGCGCCTTGACCGCCTCGGAGATCGAGCCGACTTTCACATAGTTGAAATCATACATTCGAAGTCTCCTTATCTCGCCGCTTCGATCGCCGCCCAGACCCGCGACGGGGTCAGGGGCATGTCGATATGCGCGATATTGTGGCCGCCGGAATTCAGCGCGTCGAGCACGGCGTTGACCAGGGTGGCCGGCGCGCCGATCGCCCCCGCTTCGCCGCAGCCCTTCACCCCGAGGGGGTTGTGCGTGCAGGGCGTCTGGCAGGAATTGTCCACGGTGATCATCGGCAGATCGCTCGCGCGGGGCATCGCGTAATCCATGTAGGAGCCGGACAGCAGCTGCCCGTCTCCGTCATAGACGGCGCGCTCCAGCATCGCCTGGCCGATGCCCTGGGCGACGCCGCCATGGACCTGCCCGTCGACGATCATCGGGTTGACGACATTGCCGAAATCGTCCGCCGCGGTGAAGGCGCAGATCTCGACGACCCCGGTCTCCGGATCGACCTCGACCTCGCAGGAGTAGGCGCCCGCGGGGTAGGTGAAGTTGGAGGGATCGTAGAACGCGGTCTCCTCCAGCCCCGGCTCGAGCTCCTCCAGCGGGTAGTTGTGCGGCACATAGGCCGCCAGCGCCACGGCCGCGAAATCGAGCTTCTTGTCGGTGCCGGAGACGGTGAAGACGCCGTCCTTGAACTCGACGTCCTCGACCGCCGCCTCCATCATGTGGCCGGCGATCTTCTTGGCCTTGGCGATGATCTTCTCGGCCGCCTTGACCATGGCGGAGCCGCCGACCGCGAGCGAGCGCGAGCCGTAGGTGCCCATGCCCATCGGGCCGCGCCCGGTGTCGCCGTGGACGATGCTCACCATGTCCTCCGGCACGCCGAACATCTCCGAGATCACCTGGGGAAAGGTGGTCTCGTGCCCCTGGCCGTGAGAGTGCGAGCCGGTCATCACCACGATGCCGCCGGCGCCGTTCACGCGCACCGTGGCGCTCTCGTAGAGCCCGGCGCGGGCGCCGAGCTGGCCGACGAGATGCGAGGGGGCGATGCCGCAGGCCTCGATATAGGCGGAGACCCCGAGGCCGCGCAGCTTGCCCCGCGCCGCGCTCTCGGCCCGGCGCGCCGGGAAGCCCTTCAGGTCCGAGAGCTCTTCGAGCTTGTCCATCGTCGCGAAGTAATCGCCGGAATCATAGGTGAGCGCGACCGGCGTATCGTAGGGATAGGCGTCCTTCGGGATGAAGTTGCGGCGGCGAAGCTCGATCGGGTCGATCCCCATCTCGCGCGCCGCCTTGTCCACCGTCCGCTCGATCGCGTAGGAGGCCTCCGGCCGCCCGGCGCCGCGATAGGCGTCCACCGGAACCGTGTTGGTGAACAGCGCCTTCACATTGCAGTAGACCAGCGGCGTCTTGTAGTTGCCGGCGAGCAGCACGCCGTAGAGCCAGGTCGGGACCGACGTCGAGAAGGTCGAGAGATAGGCGCCCAGATTGGCCAGCGTGTTGACGCGGAGCGCGAGGAAATTCCCGTCCTTGTCCAGCGCCAGCTCGACCTTGCTGACGTGATCTCGGCCATGGGTGTCGGTGACGAAGGCCTCGGACCGATCCGCGGTCCATTTCACCGGTCTTTTCAACACCTTCGCCGCATAGGTGCAAAGCGCTTCTTCGGCGTAATGCGGAATCTTGGTGCCGAACCCGCCGCCCACGTCCTTGGAGATGACGCGGAGCTTGTGCTCCGGAATGCCGAGCACGAAGGCCCCCATCAGAAGCCGGGTCACATGCGGGTTCTGGGTGGTGGTGTAGAGCGTGGATTCGCCCGTTCCGGCGTTGAAGTCGCCGATCGCGACGCGCGGCTCCATCGGGTTGGCGATCAGCCGGTTGTTCACCAGTTCGAGCGTGGTGACGTGATGCGCGTTCTTGATCGCCTGATCGACGGCCTCGCGGTTTTCCTCGACGAACCCCCAGTCGTAGCAGAGATTGTCCGGCGCCTCCTCATGGACGGGCGCGCCGGCCCCGGAGAGCGCGGCCCTCATGTCGATGACGGCCGGGAGATCCTCGATATCCACCTCGATCGCCTCGGCCGCGTCGCGCGCCGCGCCGAGCGAGGTGGCGACGACGGCCGCGATCGGGTCGCCGACATGGCGGACCTTGCCGTGCGCGAGCACAGGGTGCTTCGGCTCCTTCATCGGCTCGCCGTCGCGCGAGGTGATCAGCCAGCCGCAGGGCAGGCCGCCGATCTCGACGAAATCCGCGCCGGTGAAGATCTTCAGAACGCCGGGCATTTTCTCCGCGGCGGCGGTGTCCACGCCGTTCAGCTTCCCGTGCGCGACCGTCGAGCGGAGGAAATAGACGTAAGCCTGCCCGGCGAGATTGAGATCGTCGGTGTACGCGCCGTCGCCGGTCAGAAATCGGATGTCCTCGCGCCGCTTGCTCGACGCGCCGATACCACTGTCCTTGGCCATGATCTCCCCTCCTATTCAGCCGCGATCATGGCGGCTGAAGCCGCCTGAATCGACTTCACGATGTTGTGGTACCCGGTGCACCGGCAGATATTGCCTTCGAGATAGGCGCGGATCTCGGTCTCGGAGGGGTTCGGGTTCCGCTTCAGGAGATCGGCGGCGGTCATCACCATGCCGGGGGTGCAGAAGCCGCATTGCAGGCCGTGATTGTCCTGGAACGCCTGCTGGATCACGCTGAGGGAGCCGTCGGGATTGGCCATCCCTTCGATGGTGACGACCTCGGCGCCGTCCGCGGCGGCGGCGAGCATGTTGCAGGTCTTGACGCTGTCGCCGTTCACATGCGCCACGCAGGCGCCGCATTGCGCGGTGTCGCAGCCGACATGCGTGCCGGTGAGGCCGAGATGCTCGCGGAGGAACTGAACCAGAAGCGTTCGCCCCTCGACCTCTCCCGACACGGACTCGCCATTCACGGTCATTGAAATCTTCGGCATCTCATCCTCCCTGGATATCCTGGCGCCACGCGGGGCGCCGTCATCTTGGTCTCGCCCGGTCGGGCGTGTCAGTCGCGCTCAAAAGGTCCCGGGATCACCCGGTCAGCCGTTTGAGCCATGATTTCTTTTCCTCGGCGGGGGCGTCGTCCGGCGGCGGCTCCTCGCCCTCCGGGTCGCCCTCGACCACCTTCTGGAAGGTGGTGAAGAACTGATCCGCCATCTTCTTCGCGAAGCCGTCGATCAGGCGCGCGCCGAGCTGCGCGATCTTGCCGCCGACCTTGGCGTCGACGTCATAGGCGAGCGACGTGCCGCCCTCGACCTCTTCGAGGCGCACATTCGCGCCGCCCTTGGCGAATCCGGCGGCGCCGCCCTTGCCTTCGCCCGAGATCCGGTAGCTTTCAGGCGCGTTGATCTCCGAGAGCTCGACCGCGCCGCGAAAGGTGGCGGAAACCGGCCCGACCTTCTGCTTCACGGTCGCCTCGAACGAGGTCTCCGACGTCTTGGTGAGTTCGGTGCAGCCCGGGATGCAGGCTTTCAGAGCGTCCGGGTCGTTCAGAGCCGCCCAGACAACGTCCCGAGGCGCCGAGATCACCCGGGTTCCGGTCAATTGCATTGTCGCCTCCTCTTGCGCGCCGGCTTAAACGCTAATCGATAGTCGGCCATGGGAACAAGATGCTTTCAGCGAAAAGCGGTATTCCGCCACGCGGGGGTAATGAGCAGGGGCGATGACAGGCGCGCGCGCGGGCGGCGCGTATTTTTTGTCGCTGCGGCGTCACTGCGGTTTTGCAAAGTTTTGCGGCTGCGGCTATGGCCTTCTCCGACGTCGCGCAGCAAAAACAGTGGGAAAGCGGGAGGAATCGCATGGCTGACGTACTTGTCGAACTGGAGCGGCGGCGGGAAGGGGCCCGGATGGGCGGGGGCGAGCGGCGCATCGCCTCCCAGCATGGCAAGGGCAAGTTGACCGCGCGCGAGCGAATCGAGCTTCTGCTCGATGAGGGCAGCTTCGAGGAGTACGACATGTTCGTCGCTCATCGCTGCGCCGATTTCGGCATGGACGCGGAGCATATCCCCGGCGACGGCGTCGTCACCGGCTGGGGCACGGTGAACGGGCGCGTGGTCTACGTGTTCAGCCAGGATTTCACGGTCTTCGGCGGCTCGCTCTCGGAGACGCACGCGCGGAAGATCTGCAAGATCCAGGACATGGCGCTCCGCAACGGGGCGCCGGTGATCGGGCTGAACGATTCCGGCGGCGCGCGGATCCAGGAGGGCGTCGCCTCGCTCGCGGGCTACGCCGACGTCTT
This sequence comes from Paludibacillus litoralis, assembly GCF_037646705.1. Classification (NCBI taxonomy): domain Bacteria; kingdom Pseudomonadati; phylum Pseudomonadota; class Alphaproteobacteria; order Rhodobacterales; family Paracoccaceae; genus Paludibacillus; species Paludibacillus litoralis. The sequence continues at coordinate 432,194 of NZ_JBBHER010000004.1, read as the reverse complement.
CCAGAACAACGTGCTCGCCTCGGGCGTGGTGCCGCAGATCTCGGTGATCATGGGGCCCTGCGCGGGCGGCGCGGTCTATTCGCCGGCGATGACGGATTTCATCTTCATGGTGCGCGACTCGAGCTACATGTTCGTGACCGGCCCGGACGTGGTGAAGACCGTGACCAACGAGGTGGTGACGGCCGAGGAGCTCGGCGGCGCCTCCACCCATACGCGCAAATCCTCGGTCGCGGACGGGGCCTACGAGAACGATGTCGAGGCGCTGGCGGAGATCCGGCGGCTGGTGGATTTCCTGCCGCTCTCGAACCGCGAGAAGCCGCCGACGCGGCCGTTCTTCGACGATCCGCTGCGGCTGGAGCCGAGCCTCGACACGCTGATCCCGGCCAATCCGAACACGCCCTACGACATGAAGGAGTTGATCCTCAAGGTCGCGGATGAGGCGGATTTCTTCGAGATTCAGGCGGAGTTCGCCAAGAACATCATCACCGGGTTCATCCGGATCGAGGGGCGGACGGTCGGCGTCGTCGCCAATCAGCCGATGGTGCTGGCCGGGTGCCTCGATATCGATTCGTCGCGGAAGGCCGCCCGTTTCGTGCGGTTCTGCGACGCGTTCGAGATCCCGATCCTGACCTTCGTGGACGTGCCCGGATTCCTGCCCGGCACCGGGCAGGAATATGGCGGCGTCATCAAGCATGGCGCGAAGCTGCTCTTCGCCTATGGCGAGGCGACGGTGCCGAAAGTCACTGTGATCACGCGGAAAGCCTATGGCGGGGCCTATGACGTCATGGCGTCGAAACATCTCCGGGGCGACATGAACTACGCCTGGCCGACGGCGGAGATCGCGGTGATGGGGGCGAAGGGCGCGGTGGAGATCCTCTATCGTTCGGAGCTGGGCGACCCCGAGAAGATCGCGGCGCGGGTGAAGGATTACGAGGACCGCTTCGCCAACCCGTTCGTGGCGGCGGAGATGGGCTTCATCGACGAGGTGATCCGGCCGCAATCGACGCGGCGCCGGGTGGCGCGGGCGTTCGCGGCGCTCAGGACGAAGAAGTTGAGCAATCCTTGGAAGAAGCACGATAATATTCCGCTCTGAGGGCGGCGCGGCGCGCTCTCGGAATGGCGGCCGGCCGGGTCCGGCCGGCTTGACTTGATGCGGCGCGCTTCGCTTGGGCCAGGCCCGGCGGCGGCGCGGGGCGTGGTCCGCCCCGGAGGAGGTCATGCCTGAACTCCACAAGAACCAGGCCTTCGCCATCTCCCACGCCGATTCCGGCAAGGTTGAGGGCGCGGGGCTTCGGCCGCTTTTCGAATACCGCAAGCTCGGGATCGACGGCGCGACGGGGGGGCGCCTATGACGCGCGCGTCATTCGCGCGGTTCGCGGCATGGAGAGCCCGGGGGCGCGGCGCGCGCATGACCTCGGCTTTCAGATGGTCTATGTGCTGAAGGGTTGGGCGGCGTTCGAATATGAAGGCGCGGGCGCGCATCTCTCGCGGGCGGGCTCCTCGGTGCTTCAGCCGCCGGGGATCAGGCGCCGCGAAGCGCGCCATTCCGACGATCCGGAGCTGCTGGAGATCGTCTCTCCGGCGGCGTTTGAAACGGCCGAGGCGACGGCCCCGAGGGTGTAAAATGGTTAACGTGATTTTCTGTAAAAAATTTACAGGCTCCGGGCGGCGGCGCGGGGCCGGGGAGGGGGCGGCGTGCTGAAGCACAGGGGCATGCCGGGGCGGTTCCCCGGCACCGATCTCCAGTTCACGATCCGGCGCGCGGCGAAGAAGGCGACGCCTCTGATCGCGCGCCCGCGCCATGCGGACCGGAAGAAAGGCGACCTCGAGGCGGACGCGTTCTTTCTCGCCTCGCTGATCGATCTTTACGGGGAAGAGCCGTTCCCGCGCGGCAATCTCGACGCCGGGCGGCTCTCCTGGCTGCTCGGGCGGGAGGTGGTCCCGGCGGAGGAGAATTTCGCGCCGGATTCCTATGACGCGCTGCTCCGGGTCGACCTCGACGCGGTGGCGAAGAGCTTCCCCGAGGCGCTGCCGCGCTAAGGTTTCGGGACATGTCGGCGCGGCCGCGAATATGTGAGCGCGGCGCGCATCATTTCGCCACATTCATCTTTGATTTACCGGCTTGGAGTCACTTTCGCCCCAGGGGGAGAATCACATGCGGTTGGAACATGTTGTCGCCGGAATCATCATCGTCGTCGCGCTCACGGCTTGCGGGACCAACCCCGAACGGCGGGCGCTGACCGGCGGCGGGCTCGGCGCGGCCGCGGGCGCGGTCGGAACCGCCATCGTCGGCGGGCCGGTGCTGGCCGGCGCGGCGGTGGGCGCGGCCGCAGGCGCGGTGGTCGGCGCGGTCAGCGACCCGCGAAAGATCAATCTCGACTGAAATTCGGGCGGCGGGCGCGGTCTCGCGCCCTTTCCGCTCCTGATGTGAGTCGTCGCGCCGGCGTCAACGCCGGCGCGAATGATTCAGTCGCCCGGGCGCATGAACAGCTCGAACAGAGTCTTCTGATCGGGAAGGCCGGTCTCTTCGAGGCCGCGCGCCTTCTGGAAGGCGAGGAAGGCGTCGGAGGCGGTCTGGTCGAATTCGGCCTCCACCGGGCCGGGGGCGAAGCCTTCGGCGGCGAGCCGGCGTTTCGCCGCGTCGAGGACCGCGCTGTAAATCGCGAAGCCGCGCCCGCCGCGCCGAACCCCTTCGAGCTTCGATGAGGCGGAGAGGGCCATCGGGGCCATTTGCTGAATCAGGCGCGCGAACGCGTCGAGAAAGCGGGTCTCCTCCGGCACCTGGCCGCATGCGGACCGGGTCATGCCGAGGAGAGTCTCGGTCGATTGCCAGGGCGCGAGGTCATAGGCGCCGTCGGTGAACTGGTTGAGCCCGGTGAGATAGCCCGAGAGCCAGCCGGCGTATTGCGCGAGATCGCGGTTGCCTTCGTCCCAGGCCTTGAGAAAGGCGCCGCAGGTCTGCGCGCCCGCGTCCTTGATCGCGAAGGCGCCGTCGGCGTCGGCGGCGTGAGCGGCGCCTCCGAAAATGCAGAAGGCCGCCGCGGCCGCGGCGGCGAAGGGTCCGGCGACCGCCCCCGCGGGGCGGCGCCCCGGTGGGGCGGAGGGCGCGCGGCGCGCCCTCCGCTGGGGCCGCATTCAGGCCGCCCGAACGGCGCGCCGACGGCGCGCGACGAAGCCGAATCCGGCGAGGCCGCCGAGATAGAGCAGCATCGAGGCCGGGAGCGGCACCGCGCCGACGCTGTCGTCCATGACGATCGGGGTCATGCTCACCACGGTCTGGAAGGTCTGCCCGACGAAGCTGACGCCGGTCGGGAAGGCCAGCTGGTTCAGCGGATCGAGCGCGAGCGCCTCATCGATTCCGGTCAGGGTGAAGAAGGTCGGATTCAGGCCGAACTCGTCGAAGAAATTCAGGGTCTGACCGGCGGCGATAAGCGCCGACTCCGCGCCGACGGTGATGATGTAGCCGTCGACGTCCGCGACCGTGGCGAGCGAGGGCGCGGTCACGGTGGCGAATTCGCCGCCGTTGATCTCATACTCGTAGCCGACCGCGATGGGCGGATCGATCCAGGCGGTCTCGCCCGCGGCGAGCCCGTCGGGGATTTCGATCTCGAACGCGCCGGTTTCCGGGTCCGGCGGGTTGTTCGGCAGGATCGGATTGAATTCGCTGGCGCCGACGCCGCCGGCGGTCGGGTCCGAGAAGAGGCTGGAGAGATAGACGGTCGAATCGTACCCGTCATCGTTGCTGTCGGCGAGAATGATGGTGAACGTGTTCGCCGCGCTTGGGTTGATCGGCACGTCGAAGCGCAGCACCGGGTTGCCGTTCGGCGCGAGAACGCCGTTCAGCTCGGTGCCGGGGATCTCCGCGAAATCAGGATGGTCGATGTTGATCGGCAGGAGCGGATCGCCCGGCTGCCCGCCCGTCTGAAGCGTGCCGGCGTAGTTCACGCCGTTGACGTAAAGGCCGAACCCGTCATTGAAGCCGGAGTCCACGAAGACCGGAAACTCCTCCGAGCCGAAGGTCGCGAAGAAGGTGACGGTCTCGGCCGGGGTCTGGGCGAAGAAGTCGATGTCGAGCTGGACGACGTCGAAATGCTCGTTTTGGCCGGTGATCGGGAAAAGCAGGTCGTGCTGCTCAGGCGTCGCCGAGCCGAAAAACCCGCTCTCGTCGATCTCGATCGGGCCTGAGCCCCCCGAGGACTCAGCGATGAAGAACGGGCCGTCGCCGCCGTCGCCGCCGCCGTCGCCCTCTTCGAAATTGCCGAAGGATCCGGAAGTGCTTCCACTCGTGTTCGGGCCGGTCCCATAGCTGGACACGTATCCGGTGGAGAGGACGATGCCGGAGTTCGGCAACCCGTAGGTGCCGGCCAGATTGGTGTAGAGCCCGGCCTGCCCGAACTCCCCGGACAACGAGGCGTTCATGATGCTCAGATCGGTGTTGAGAAACAGCGTCGACGCGAGCGCGCCGGAATTATCCGTCTCGGTGATGGACAGCGCGGACGCCGGCGCCGCGAGCGCGCCTACGGCGATCGCCGCCGCGGCGGCGGAGCAAAATGCGGATCTCATGTAGTTCCCCCAGTGAAGATGTCTACAATAAACAGAATCAGGCACATACAAACTCGTGAAAATTGTTAACATTTTTTATATGAATTTTCTATGCGTGAAATGTCACACGTCGAATCGGACGCCGCGCAGCGCCGCCCGAGGCGAGGCGCAGGGCGCGGTTGGACGCCGCCGCCGAACATAATAGAAGGGGGGCGCGGCGCGCCGGCGAGAGGCGGGTCCGCGCCAGAGAAATTCATGAGGGACCGCCGGATGTTCAAGAAGATCCTGATCGCCAACCGGGGCGAGATCGCCTGTCGGGTCATCAAAACCGCGAAGAAGATGGGGATCGCGACGGTCGCGGTCTATTCCGACGCGGATCGGCGCGCGCTGCATGTGCGGATGGCGGACGAGGCGGTGCGCATCGGCCCGGCGCCGGCGAACCAGTCCTATATCGTGATCGAGAACATCATGGCCGCGATCCGCGAGACCGGGGCGGACGCGGTGCATCCGGGTTACGGGTTCCTCTCCGAGAACCGGCGATTCGCGGAGGCGCTGGAGGAGGCGGGCGTCGCCTTCATCGGGCCGCCGGCCGGCGCGATCGAGGCGATGGGGGACAAGATCACCTCCAAGAAGCTGGCGGCGGAGGCCGGGGTCTCCACGGTGCCGGGGCATATGGGGCTGATCGCGGACGCGGACGAGGCGGCGCGAATCGCGGGCGAGATCGGCTATCCGGTGATGATCAAGGCCTCGGCCGGCGGCGGCGGCAAGGGGATGCGCATCGCCTGGACCGACGCGGAGGCGCGCGAGGGGTTCCAATCCTCGAAGAACGAGGCGGCGGCGTCCTTCGGCGACGACCGGATCTTCATCGAGAAATTCGTCACCCAGCCCCGGCATATCGAGATTCAGGTGCTGGGCGACAAGCACGGGACCTGCCTCTGGCTCAATGAGCGGGAATGCTCGATCCAGCGGCGGAATCAGAAGGTGATCGAGGAGGCGCCCTCGCCGTTTCTCGACGCCGAGACGCGGCGCGCGATGGGCGAGCAGGCGGTCGCGCTGGCGAAGGCGGTGAATTACAGCTCCGCCGGGACGGTGGAGTTCATCGTCGACGGCGACCGCAATTTCTATTTCCTCGAGATGAACACAAGGCTTCAGGTCGAGCATCCGGTGACCGAGCTGATCACCGGGATCGACCTCGTGGAGCAGATGATCCGCGTCGCGGCCGGCGAGAAGCTCGCCTTCGGGCAGGCGGATGTCGGCATCAACGGCTGGGCGATGGAGAGCCGGCTCTACGCGGAGGACCCCTATCGCGGGTTCCTGCCGTCGATCGGCCGGCTCAGCCGCTATCGCCCGCCGGAGGAGGCCGAGGGGCGGGTGCGCAACGACACCGGGGTGTTCGAGGGCGGCGAGATCTCGATGTATTACGATCCGATGATCGCCAAGCTCTGCACCTGGGGCGAGACGCGGAGCGCGGCGATCGAGGAGATGCGCGGCGCGCTCGACGCGTTCGAGGTCGAGGGGATCGGCCATAACCTGCCGTTCCTCGCGGCGGTGATGGACCATCCGAAATTCATCGCCGGGACCATCACCACCGCTTTCATCGCCGAAGAGTATCCGGAGGGATTCGAGGGCGTGACGCTGGGCGAAGCGGAGCTCAGGCGGGTCGCGGCGGCGGCGGCGGCGATGCACCGGGTGGCGGAGATCCGCCGGGCGCGGATCTCGGGCCGGATGGACAATCACGAGCGGACGGTCGGCCGCGACTGGGTGGTCGAGCTGCAGGACGCGCGGTTCGACGTGACCGTGGACGCGGACCCGGACGGCGCGACGGTGACGTTCAAGGACGGGGACGGGCCGGCGCTGCGCGTCGTCTCGGACTGGACGCCGGGGCGGAGCCTCGCGAAGCTCGGCGTCGACGGCGCGGCGCTGGTTCTGAAGGTGGAGGAGATCACCTCCGGCTTCCGGCTCCGGACCCGCGGCGCGGATCTGAAGGCGCGCGTGCGCACCCCGCGGCAGGCGGAGCTGGCGGCGCTGATGCCGGTGAAGACGCCGCCGGACACCTCGAAGCTGCTGCTCTGCCCGATGCCGGGGCTGGTCGTCTCCATCGCGGTCGAGGCGGGCGAGGAGGTTCAGGAGGGGCAGGCGCTCTGCACGGTCGAGGCGATGAAGATGGAGAACGTGCTTCGCGCGGAGCGGAGGGGCGTCGTCGCCAGGATCAACGCCGAGGCGGGCGCCAGCCTGGCGGTGGACGATGTGATCATGGAGTTCGAATAGAGCCGGGGCCGATACGGGACGGATCCGAAACGGGACGGGGCCGATGCGCCATATCTTTCTCCTGATCGTTCTGGTGAGCGCCGCGCTGGCGGGGTTCGCGCTCTGGACCATCGGGGAGGCGCCGCGGCCGCTGGATCCGCGAATCCTTCAGGCGGCGGCGGCGGGCGCGCTGGTCGGGGTCGGCTGGGGCGTCACCTTTCTCGCGCAGGAATATCAGCGCTGGCGGGAGCGCGAGACGATCCGGATCGAGACGCAGATGGCGCTCCGGGCGGAGATCAGCGATTTCGCGGCCACCGTCGCCTACGCCGATCTCAAGACTCACGGCGCCGAGATGGACGCCGCGATTCTCGGGGGGGACGACGAGGGGAAGGGCGCGTTCCACGTCTTCGTGCCGCGCGCGAAGAACAAGATGATCTTCGACATGCTGGGCGACAAGGTGCGCCATGTCGGCCCGGCCTCGGTCGATCATGTGATCTGGTTCTACAGCCAGATCGCGGATGTCGAGGCGTTCGCGGAGGATCTGAATTCGGCGGCGTATCGGAGGCTGCCGGCGGACCGGCGGGCGAAGGCCTACCGGCATTACATCCAGATGACGGCGGAGGCGAAGCGGCGGGCGGATCTGGCGATCGCGGCGTTGACCGCGGCGCTCGGCGACGGAGCGGAGAGCGAGACGAACGACGAAAAGACGCTGGAGAGGGCGAAGCTTGACCGGCGCGCGGAGCGGAAGGCCGAACTCCGCGCCTGGCTCAATAGCCGGGCTGAGGCCCCGGGCGGCCGGTGATGGGCCCCTGCGACGGCAGTTTCTGGATCGGCGGCGTCTTCATCGGCGCGGCTCCCCTATCAGGCCGCCCCGAACGGGCGGCGGATGACGAGATGAAGATAAGCGGCGCGGGCCGCGCGCGCAAGGCGGCGGGCGGCCCGGGCTCACTGGCCGGCCTTGCGCCGCTCGTCGACCTCCTGCTGGCGGAGCGGGGTCCGGTCGATCATCCGGGTCAGCGCGTCGACCGCCATCGGCCGGGGGCGGCGGAGCTTGATCTCCCCATCCTTGTCGATCAGGATTATCGTGAAGCCGCGCGGGTGCAGCGCCCTGCGGAGCGGGCCTTTCGCGGCGGGATCTGTGTCCGTCAGCAGGACGACGTCGCGATCCTCGATGTCGGCCTTGCGGCGGTCGAAATCGGCCATCTGCCGGATGAAGCTCGGATCTCTCGGGCTGTCGGCGAAGACGATCACGGGGCGCGCCTCCCAGAGATACTGGGCGAGCGGATCTTCGTCGGCCGTCGCCGGAGCGGCGGCGAATGCGGCGATGAGCCCGAAGGCGAGGGCGAAGGCGAGACGCATGCGGTGATCTCCTTTGACCGTCAACATAACCACGCTCGCCGGCAATGCGAGGGCGGGATCGGCGAGGACGGTCGGGGGATACCCCTCGCCGGCCGATGCGACTAGACTATTCAGCGGAAGACATGATGCCGCGGCGCGTCCGGCGCCGGCGGCGGGAGAACCGACATGACCGAGAATTCCGAGCTTGCCGCCTGGCGCGCGCGCGCCGAAAAGGAGCTGAAAGGGCGCGACCCTTCGAGCCTGACCTGGGAGACCCCGGAGGGAATCGCGGTGAAGCCGCTCTACACCGCGGCGGACCTGGAGGGGATGGATCATCTCGGCTCGCTGCCGGGCGCGGCGCCGTTCGTGCGCGGGCCGCGCTCGACCATGTACGCGGGGCGGCCGTGGACGATCCGGCAATACGCGGGATTCTCGACGGCGGAGGAATCCAACGCCTTCTACCGCAAGGCGCTGGCGGCGGGGCAGAAGGGGCTCTCGGTCGCCTTCGATCTGGCGACGCACCGGGGCTATGACAGCGACCACGAGCGCGTGGAGGGCGATGTCGGCAAGGCCGGCGTCGCCATCGACAGCGTGGAGGACATGAAGATCCTCTTCGACGGCATCCCGCTGAAGGAGATGTCGGTCTCGATGACGATGAACGGCGCGGTGATTCCGGTGCTGGCGAATTTCATCGTGGCGGGGGAGGAGCAGGGCTGCGCGCCGGCCGATCTTTCGGGCACGATCCAGAACGACATCCTGAAAGAGTTCATGGTGCGGAACACCTATATCTATCCGCCGGAGCCCTCGATGCGGATCGTCTCCGACATCATCGCCTACACGGCGAAGAACATGCCGCGCTACAACTCGATCTCGATCTCCGGCTACCACATGCAGGAGGCGGGCGCGAACCTGGTGCAGGAGCTGGCCTTCACGCTGGCGGACGGCAAGGAATACGTGCGCGCCGCGATCGAGGCGGGAATGGACGTGGACGCCTTCGCGGGAAGGCTCTCGTTCTTCTTCGCCATCGGGATGAATTTCTTCATGGAGGCGGCGAAGCTGCGCGCGGCGCGGCTGCTCTGGCACCGGATCATGGAGGAGGCCGGCGCGAAGAAGGACAGCTCCAAGATGCTGCGCACCCATTGCCAGACCTCGGGCGTCTCCCTCGCGGAGCAGGACCCTTACAACAATGTCGTGCGCACGGCCTATGAGGCGCTGTCGGCGGCGCTCGGCGGCACGCAATCGCTCCACACCAACAGTTTCGACGAGGCGCTGGCGCTGCCGACCGAGTTCTCGGCGCGGATCGCGCGGAACACGCAGCTCATCCTCCAGCATGAGACCGGGGTGACCAAGGTCGTCGATCCGCTGGCCGGCTCCTATTACGTCGAGAGCCTGACCAAGGAGCTGGCCGACGCCGCCTCGGCGCTGATCGCGGAGGTGGACGCGATGGGCGGCATGACCAAGGCGGTCGCCTCCGGCATGCCGAAGCTCCGCATCGAGGAGAGCGCGGCGAAACGGCAGGCCGCGATCGACCGGGGCGAGGAGGTCGTCGTCGGGGTCAACAAGTACCGGCTCGAGAAGGAGGACGATCTCGAGATCCGGAGCATCGACAACGCCGAGGTGCGGCGCGCCCAGATCGCGCGGCTGAAGAGCGTGCGCGCGAACCGGGACCAGGCGGCCTGCGACGCGGCGCTCGGCGCGCTGGAGGCCGGCGCGCGGGACGGGACCGGAAACCTCCTCGCGCTCGCGGTCGAGGCGGCGCGGGCGCGGGCCACGGTCGGCGAGATCTCCAGCGCGATGGAGAAGGCGTTCGGGCGGCACAGAGCGGAGGTGAAGACATTGGCGGGCGTATATGGCGCGGCCTACGAGGGCGACGCGGGCTTCGCCGCGATCCAGCGCGAGGTCGAGGAATTCGCGGAGCGCGAGGGGCGCCGGCCGCGGATGCTGGTGGTGAAGATGGGCCAGGACGGCCATGACCGGGGCGCGAAGGTGATCGCCACCGCCTTCGCCGATATCGGCTTCGACGTCGATGTCGGCCCGCTGTTCCAGACCCCGGAGGAGGCGGCGCGGGACGCGGTGGACAACGACGTGCACATCGTCGGCGTCTCCAGCCAGGCGGCGGGGCATCTGACCCTGGCGCCGAAGCTGGTCGAGGCGCTCCGCAAGGCGGGCGCGGATAACGTGATCGTCATCTGCGGCGGGGTGATCCCGAGCCAGGATCATCAGGCGCTGAAGGACGCGGGGGTGACGGCGATCTTCGGGCCGGGCACCAACATTCCGGAGGCGGCGCGCGAGATCCTCAAGCTGATCCCGACGGCGGCCTGAGGCGCGGCGGCGGGGCGGAGCGGGGCGGCGGCGTTCCCGGCGGGCGCGTCTTCGATGGAATGATCGCCCGTCGAGGCGTATGATCGGCCGGATCGGAGGAGCACCGCCATGCGTTCCCTTCTTCTCGCCGCCCTGATCTCGATCGGATCCGCCGCCGCCGCCGCCCCGATCGGCGTTCTCGGCGGCGCGCCGGCGGATTTCGGCGCCGGCTACACATCCCGCGATCTGACCGGCGCGCCCGACCCCTGGCCCGATGGCGGCGCGGTGGCCGGCGGCGCCGTCGCCATCGCGCCCGGACGCGCGGTCGAGGCGATCTTCCGCGGCGGCGACGCCGACGCCTGGAGCGCCGTTTTCGGCGACGGCCGGGCGTTTTCCAGCGCCTCCGCCCCCGGCGACCGCATCTCCGGGCTGAGCGCCGCCGCGTTCCTCGCGCTGTTCTTTTCGAATGAAGGGGCGGGCGCGCCGCTCGGCGCCCCTTCGGTGGCGCTGCAGGTCTTCGGCGACACGCTCGAAATCGGCTGGGACGGAACGTCCTCCGAGAAAGATCATGGCTACGCGCGCATCGTCGCGATCGTCGGGCCGGCCGCGGTTCCGGCGCCGGCGTCGGCGCTTCTTCTGGTCAGCGCGCTCGCGGCGCTCTGCGCGGCGGGCGGGCGGCGCCGCTTCGCCCGAGACGACTCGGCGCCGAGGAATGGCCGCGGGCCGCGCCCGCACGATATTGTCATCGCCCGCCGCGGCGCATGAAGGCGCGCGCCCATCGGAGCTTTCGCGCGCCAATCGCCCGGTATTGAAGCGCCGGCGCCGCCGAAAAGGCCGGCGCGCGCGCGATTTTCTTCAGATGATTTCTTCTATTGAGAGAGCGGCTTGCTCTGGCGCAGGGGCGTGTTCCGGGCCTAGAGTGGGGAAAACAAGAACCATTCGGGAGAAGCGTCTGTGACTGACGAGACCAATAACGCCCGCGCCGCGCTGCGCGAGGACGCGCTGCGCTATCATGAAGAGGGCCGCCCGGGAAAGCTGGAGGTGCGCGTCACCAAGCCGATGTCGACGGCGCGGGACCTGTCGCTCGCCTATTCTCCCGGCGTCGCGGACGCCTGCCTCGCGATCACGGAGGACGCGGAGGCGGCGGCGCGCTACACCGGCAAGGGCAATCTCGTCGCGGTCATCACCAACGGGACCGCGGTGCTCGGGCTCGGCGATATCGGCGCGCTGGCCTCGAAGCCGGTGATGGAGGGCAAGGCGGCGCTGTTCAAGAAATTCGCCAATATCGACTGTCATGACATCGAGGTGAACGAGACCGACCCGAAGAAGCTCGCCGAAATCGTGATCGCGCTGGAGCCGACCTACGGGGCGGTGAATCTCGAGGACATCAAGGCGCCGGAATGTTTCGAGGTCGAGCGCATCTGCAAGGAGCGGATGAACATCCCGGTCTTCCATGACGACCAGCACGGCACCGCCATCGTCTGTTGCGCGGCGGCGGTGAACGCGCTGAAGATCTCCAACCGGAAGTTCGAGGACATCAAGCTCACGGTTTCGGGCGGCGGCGCGGCGGGCACGGCCTGCATCAAGCTGATGGTCGCCATGGGCGTGCGGCCGGAGAACATCCTCGTCTGCGACCGCTCCGGCGTGATCCATACCGGCCGCGCCGATCTCACGCCGGACAAGGCGGTCCATGCGCGCGACACGGACGCGCGGACCCTGGCCGACGCGGTGAAAGGGGCGGACATGTTCCTCGGCGTCTCCGCGCCCGGCGTGCTGACGGCGGAGATGGTGAAGACGATGGCGAAGGCGCCGATCATCTTCGGCCTCGCCAACCCGGTGCCGGAGATCATGCCCGACGTCGCGCGGGACGCGGCGCCGGACGCGCTGATCGCGACCGGGCGGTCCGATTATCCGAACCAGGTCAACAACGTGCTCTGCTTTCCGTTCATCTTCCGCGGCGCGCTCGACGTCGGCGCGACGGAGATCAACGAGGAGATGAAGATCGCCTGCGTCCACGCCATCGCGGCGCTGGCGCGCGCGCCCTCCACCGCGGAGGCGGCGGCGGCCTATTCGGGCGAGGCGCTGGTCTTCGGGCCGGACTATCTGATCCCGAATCCGTTCGACCCGCGGCTGCTCTCGGTCGTCGCGACGGCGGTGGCGAAGACGGCGATGGAGACCGGCGTCGCGCGGCGGCCGCTGGCGGATGTGGAGGCCTATCGGCGGAACCTGCTCTCCTCCGTGTTCCGGACCGGGTTCGCGATGAAGCCGATCTTCGAGCGGGCGATGTCGGTTCCGTCGCGGCGGATCGTCTTCGCGGAGGGCGAGGACGAGCGCGCGCTCCGCACCGCGCAGAGCATGCTTCAGGACGGGGTGGACAAGCCGGTCATCATCGGCCGGCCCAATGTGGTGCAGGACCGGCTGGACAAGATGGGCGTCCGCCTGACGGCGGGCGACGATTTCGAGATCGTGAACCCCGAGGACGACCCGCGCTACTTCGAATACTGGAACAGCTATTACGACCTGGTGAAGCGCGACGGCGTCTCCACCGATCTCGCCAAGGCGATGATTCGCACCAACACCACCGCCATCGCCGCGACCATGGTGCACCGGGGCGAGGCCGACAGCATGATCTGCGGCCTGTTCGGCGAATATGGCTGGCATCTGAAGCACGTCACCGAGGTTCTGGCGCGGGACGGGCGGCACGCGATCGGCGCGCTCTCGCTCCTGATCGTGGATTCGGGGCCGCTGTTCATCGCCGACACCCATGTCCACGAGAGCCCGAGCGCGGAGCAGATCGTCGAGATCGCGCTGGCCTCGGCCGAGATCATCCGCGATTTCCGGCTGGAGCCGAAGGCGGCGTTCGTCTGCAACTCCAATTTCGGCACGGTCCGGCAACCCGACGCGGAGAAGATGCGCCGGGCGGTCGAGCTGATGGAGGCGGCGGGGGCCGATTTCGAATATGAGGGCGAGATGCATGTCGACACCGCGATGGAGCCGAAGATCCGGGCCCGCATCTTCCCCGGCAGCCGGCTGACGGGCGCGGCCAACCTGCTGATCATGCCGAACGCCAGCGCGGCGAGCGTGGCGCGGAACCTGCTGAAGACGGTCGGCGTCGGCATGGGGGTCGGCCCGATCCTGATGGGGCTCGGCGGGAAGGCGCATATCGTCACACCGTCGACGACCACGCGCGGGCTGATCAACGTGGCGGCGTTGGCGGGAGGCTGAGCCGATCGGCGGCGTCCCGCGCGGGGCGCCGCCGGCTTTTGAACGCGTCGTCCTCGCCGCGCCCGAAGGCGCGCCGGGGGCGAATCCCCCCCGTCAAGAGCTCGATGCGCCTTGCCGATCGCGGCCTTTCGTGCTTTTCCATTGGGATACGGAAAAAGAAGGAAATGCGGCGATGGGCTATCGGGAGACATACGATAACTGGCGGGCCGATCCGGAAGCGTTCTGGATGGCGGCGGCCGAGGACATCGATTGGGTGAAGGCCCCGACCCGGGCGCTCTTCTCCGAGAACGCCCCGCTTTACCAATGGTTCTCCGACGGCGAGATGAACACCTGCTGGAACGCGGTGGACCGGCATGTCGCGGCCGGGCGCGGCGACCAGCCGGCGATCCTCTATGACAGCCCCGCGACCGGCGCGAAGCGGACGGTGACCTACGCCGAATTGCAGGAGCTGACCGCGCGGCTCGGCGGGGCGCTGGCGGCGCGGGGCGTCGGCAAGGGCGACCGGGTCGTGATCTACATGCCGATGGTGCCCGAGGCGGCGGTGGCGATGCTGGCCTGCGCCCGGATCGGCGCGGTGCATTCGGTGGTGTTCGGCGGGTTCGCCTCGAAAGAGCTGGCGGTGCGGATCGACGATTGCAAGCCGAAGGCGGTGCTGGCGGCGTCCTGCGGCGTGGAGCCGGGGCGGATCGTGGACTACAAGCCGCTGCTCGACGGCGCGATCGAGATGGCCGATCACAAGCCGGACTTCACCGTGGTCCTGCAGCGGCCCGAGAGGGTGGCGACGCTGATCGACGGGCGGGACCATGAATGGTTCGCCTTCCAGGACGGGGCGGCGCCGGCGGAGTGCGTTCCGGTCGGCGGGGCGGATCCGCTGTATATCCTCTACACCTCCGGGACGACCGGGGCGCCGAAGGGCGTGGTGCGCGCCGCCGGCGGCCATGCGGTGGCGCTGAACTGGACGATGTCGAATTTCTACGGCGTCGGCGTCGGCGACGTGTTCTGGACGGCGTCGGATGTCGGCTGGGTGGTCGGCCATTCCTACATCGTCTACGGGCCTCTGATCCGGGGCTGCTCCTCGGTTCTCTATGAGGGAAAGCCGGTGGGCACGCCGGACGCCGGCGCGTACTGGCGGGTGATCTCGGAATACGGGGTGAAGAGCTTCTTCACCGCGCCGACCGCGTTCCGCGCGATCAAGCGGGAGGACCCGAAGGGCGCGCTGGTGAAGGATTACGACATCTCGTCGCTCCAGACGCTGTATCTCGCCGGGGAGCGCTCCGACACCGACACGGTTCATTGGGCGGAGGACCGGCTCGGCGTGCCGGTGGTGGATCACTGGTGGCAGACCGAGACCGCATGGGCGATCACCGGCACGCCGCTGGGGATGGAGCCGGAGATGGAGGTCCGCGTCGGATCCACCGGGGTTCCGATGCCGGGCTACGACATTCGCATCCTCGACGAGGACGGCGGCGAGATGGAGCCGGGAGAGCTGGGCGCGGTGGCGGTGAAGCTGCCGCTGCCGCCGGGAAGCCTGCCGACGCTCTGGAACGCCGAGGAGCGCTACAAGAAATCCTATCTCGAGAAATTCCCTGGCCATTACGAGACCGGCGACGCCGGCGTGCGGGACAGGGACGGATATTTCTACATCATGGCGCGCACCGATGATGTGATCAACGTCGCCGGGCACCGGCTGTCGACCGGCGCGATGGAGGAGGTGATCTGCGATCACGCCGATGTCGCGGAATGCGCGGTGGTCGGCGTGGCGGACGATCTGAAGGGGCAGTTGCCGCTGGCGTTCCTCTGCCTCAACAAGGGAGTCGGGCGGAGCGAGGACGAGATCGTCTCCGAATGCGTGGCGCTGATCCGCGAGCGGATCGGCCCGGTGGCCGCGTTCCGCACCGCGCTGGTGGTGGACCGGCTGCCGAAGACGCGCTCGGGCAAGATCCTGCGCGGGGTCATGGGCAAGATCGCCGATGGCGCGCCCTACAAGGCGCCGGCGACGATCGACGACATGTCGATTCTCGACGAAATCGGCGCCGCCCTGACGAAGATCGGCTATCCGCGCTGACGCGATGGCTTTCGCGGGCGTCGGCGAGCGATATCTAATAGAGAGGATGAACGTGGCCCGGTTCCGCCGGCGCCCGCGCGAGCGCGGGCGTTAATTCGTCATTCGCAAAGTTGGACTAAGCCCTACATCCAGTAAAAGATGTGGGTGATTTGTCGGGAAGGAAACTCGTATGCCCGCATCTGCCGAAGACGAGCTGGAGCGCCTTGACGGCATGACCATACTTTTGGCGGAAGACAATGTCGTCAACCAGATGGTGGCGGCGCAAATGTTGGAGACCCTCGGAGCGGAGGTCGACATCGCGGCCGACGGCGTGATCGCGCTGGACCGGCTGAAGGGGCGGAGCTACGATGTGCTGCTGATCGACATCGAGATGCCCCGCGTCTCCGGGCTGGACGTGATCCGGTCGATCCGGGCTGGCGAAGAGCCGCTGGCCTCCGCGCCGGTGATCGCGCTCACAGCCTATGCGATGCAGGAGCATCGCGAGAAGATCATGCAGGTCGGAGCGGATGGCGTGATCACGAAGCCGATCACCACGATCAAGCAATTCGGGCTCGATATTCTGTCGATCATGGATCTGCGCGCGGCCGGGGGCGCGGGCCGCAAACCGAGCGCGCCCGGCGCCGCGGTGATCGACCTGACGATCTATGAAAGCCTCGCGGCCTCGATCGGCGCCGGGGGCATGGTCGAGCTTCTGAAGCGGGTCGAGATCGATCTCTCCAGCGTGAAGGCCGATATCGCGGCGGCGGTCGACGCCGGCGACACGCATGAGATGCTGCGCGCGAGCCATATCCTGATCTCGGTCGCCGGCTCCATCGGCGCGGTCCGGCTGCAGCGGCTGGCGGAAAACCTCAACCGGCTGGCGGAAAACGACGACGCCGACGCGATGGCGGATCCGGCGGGGCAGGCGGGCGTCGAGCTTGACCGGGTTCTCGATTTCGTCGCCGCGGCGCGCAGGGATGCGGCGCCATGAACGCCCGGGCCGTGCAACCGATCCTCCTGGTCGAAGATACGCGGTCCCTGGCGATGCTCTATGAATCGGTGTTGAGGTCGGCGGGATATGAGGTGGAGTGCGCCTATCTCGCAGAGGAGGCGGCCGAGAAGCACAAGGGCGCTGAGGGGCGGCTGGTGCTGCTCGATCTGATGCTTCCGGATGGCGACGGGCTCGATCTGCTGACCGACATGCGCGCCGCCGATCCGGGCGGCAAGGTGATCGTCGTCACCGCCAACGGCTCGATCAACCGGGCGGTGAGCGCCATGCGCGGCGGCGCGTTCGATTTTCTGGTGAAGCCGTTCGATGAGCGTAGGCTTCTCTCCGCGGTCGACAACGCGCTGGAGGAGATCGCGAAATCCGGAAGCGGGCCGCGCAAGCCGGCGCGGCCGGAAACGAGCGTCTTTCACGGCTTCATCGGCGGCTCCCCGGTCATGCGCGACGTCTACCGCCTGATCGGGGAGATCGGGCGCTCCACCGCGACGGTGTTCATCACCGGTGAAAGCGGCTCCGGCAAGGAGGTGGCGGCGCAGGCGATTCACGCCGAATCGGGGCGCGCGCGAGGCCCGTTCATCGCGTTGAACTGCGGCGCGATTCCGCGCGATCTGCTCGAATCGGAGGTGTTCGGGCATCTGAAGGGCTCCTTCACCGGCGCCATCGCCGACAAGCCGGGGGCGGCGGCCGCCGCGGATGGCGGGACGCTGTTCCTCGACGAGGTCTGCGAGATGGATCTCGCGCTTCAGACCAAGTTGTTGCGGTTTCTGCAAACCTCCACCGTGACGCCGGTCGGCGCGACGACGCCGCGAAAGGTGGACGCGCGCATCATCTGCGCGACCAACCGCAACCCGGTCGAGGAGGTGCGCGCCGGGCGGTTCCGCGAGGATCTGTTCTACCGGCTCCATGTGGTGCCGATCCATCTGCCGCCGCTCCGCGAGCGGGGCGACGACGTGATCGAGGCGGCCGAGGCCTTCCTCGCGCGCTATTCGGAGCAGGAGGGGAAGCGTTTCACCGCGCTCTCCCCCTGCCTGAAGGCGCGGCTCCGCGCGCTTCCCTGGCCCGGAAACGTGCGCCAGCTGCAGAACGTGATCTGGAACGTGGTCTTGCTTCATGACGCGGAGGTCGCGACGGAAAGCATGTTGCCGGCGGGCCTTCTGGAAGAAAGCCTGACGCCTCCGCGCCCGGCGGACGGGGCGCCGCCGATGGTGGAGGAGCAGCCGCTGTCGGCGCGGGTCGAGCCGCTCGTCGGTGCGACGATGGCCGAGATCGAGCGAGAATTCATCGAAGCCACCATCGCCGCGCATGGCGGCTCGATCCCGAAAGCGGCGCGGGTGCTGGATCTCAGCCCCTCCACGATCTACCGCAAGCGCGAGGGCTGGACGAAAGAGAACGCCTGAGCGGGGCTTGCCGCGCGCGGCGCGCGGCGCGATCATGCGCCGGAGCCAGCCGGGAGCCTGAACGCCGATGCCAACCAACCTGATCGGAGAGGCGAAAGAGGCCGCCGCCCGCGCCTTGACCGGGAGGCGCGGACGTGAGTGAGGACGAGGCCGACCTGCGCCGCGCGGCGCGCCGGGCGCTGCTCTCGGTCGATCTCACCAATCTGGAGGAGACGTGCGACGAAGCGGCGGCGACGGCGCTGGCGCGCCGGGCGATCACCGATTTCGGCGCGGTGTCGGCGGTGTGCGTCTGGCCGCGTTTCGTGGCGCTGGCGCACGGGCTTCTTGCGCATCAGGGGGTCAAGGTGGCGACCGTGGTCAACTTTCCCGGCGGCGACGAAGACAGCGGCGAGGTCGCGGATCTGACCGGGCGCGCGGTCGAGGACGGCGCGAGCGAGATCGACGTGGTGATCCCTTACGTCGATTTTCTGGAGGGAAACGAGGAAGCCGTCATCGCCGAGATCAAGCGCGTGCGCCGGGCGGCGGGGCCGGGGGTTCGGGTGAAGGCGATCCTGGAGACCGGGGCGCTGGAGACGAATGAGCGGATCGGCAAGGCGGCGGGGCTCGCGATCAAGGGCGGCGCGGACTTCCTGCAGAGCTCGACCGGCGCGATCGCGGCGGACGCCACGCTCCGCGCGACGCGGATGATGCTGGAGGCGATCCTGGCGGCGGAGGCGCCGGTCGGGCTGAAGCCGGCGGGCGGAATCAGGACGGCGCGCGAGGCGGCGAACTATCTCGCGCTCGCGGATGAGGTGATGGGCGCGGACTGGGCGACGCCGGCGACCTTCAGAATCGGGGCGTCGGAGGAGCTTCTCGACGCGTTGATCGAGACTCTGTCGGATGGAGACGAGGCCGAGGCCGAGGCGGCGCCGCGCGCCGCGGGGCCGGGCGGCCAGGCATGACGCGGAGGCCGGAATGGCTGACACATTGACGATCGTCCAGCATCCGCTGGTGCGGCACAAGCTCTCGCTGATGCGGGACGTGACCTGCTCGACCGCCAAGTTCCGGCGCCTGCTGCGGGAGATCGGCCAGTTTCTCGCCTATGAGGCGCTCCGCGATCTGCCGCTGACGACGCGCCGGATCGAGACGCCGCTGGAGGCGATGGACGCGCCGGTGCTGGCGGGAAAGAAGCTGGTCTTCGTCTCGATCCTGAGGGCCGGGAACGGGCTTCTGGACGGGCTTCTGGAGCTGGTGCCGGGCGCGCGGGTCGGGTTCATCGGGCTTTACCGCGACCCGGAGACATTGCGCCCGGTGGAGTATTACAAGAAGCTGCCGGCCAATCTCGACGAGCGGCCGGTGGTGCTGGTCGACCCGATGATGGCGACGGCGAATTCGGCCATCGCGGCGGTGGACAACGTGAAGGCGGCGGGCGCGAAGGATGTGCGGTTCATCTGCCTTTTGGCGGCGCCCGAGGGGGCGGCGAAGATGGCGGCGGCGCATCCGGATGTCCGGGTCTTCACCGCCGCGCTGGACAAGCGGCTGAACGAGAAGGGGTATATCGTTCCGGGCCTGGGCGACGCGGGCGACAGGATGTTCGGAACGAAGTAGACGGCGCCGCCCGACCGGCGCGGCGCGAATTTCAGTCGGAACGCCGTCACGCGGCGCCGGGAGACGATGGCGTATCATGGCGACGACGAGCGAGACCAGCCTGACGATCGGGGTTCTGAGCGCGCTCGGCGTCATCGTGATCTGGTCCGGGTTCATCGTCATCTCGCGCGCCGGCGTCACCTCCGGGCTGACGCCTTACGACGTGGCGGCGCTCCGGTTCATGATGGCGGGGGTCGTGGTCCTGCCGTTCATGTGGAAGTGGTGGCCGCGCCATCTGCCGCGCTACGCGCAGGCGATCATGGCGCTGTCGGGGCCGGGCGCGCTTTACTCCATCTTGCTCTATGCGGGGCTCTCCAACGCCTCGGCGGCGTTCGGGGGCGTGTTCTCCAACGGCTCGCTGCCGATCTTCACCATGCTGGCGATGTTTTTCGCCGCGGGCGAGCGGCCGGGGCGGCTTCGGCTGCTGGCGGTCGGCGTCATTGTCGCGGGCGGGGTGATGTTGAGCTATTCCGGGCTGACGCGCGGCGGCGACGACGTGATGCTCGGCATCCTGCTCTTTCTCGGCTCCGCCCTGATCCAGTCGGTCTATCTGGTCGGGGTGCGGCTCTGGCGGATCACGCCGCGCGAGGCGCTGGCGCTGGTGAGCGGGTCGAGCGCGCTGATCTTTCCGCCGCTCTGGTATGTCGCGCTTCCGTCCACGATGGACACGGCGGCGACGTCGACGATCGTCTTCCAGGCGCTCTTTCAGGGGCTGGGGCCGGGCTTCGCCGCGATCATGCTGTTCGCGCTGATGGCGCGCCATCTCGGCCCGACGCCGACGGCCGGGGTCGCGGCGGTGGTGCCGGCGACGGCGGCGATCCTCGCGGTGCCGGCGCTCGGCGAGATGCCGGCCCCGGTGGAATGGGTCGGGATCTGCGTCGTCACCGCGGGGCTTTTCATGATGCTGCGCGGCCGCTGAGGGCGGCGTTCCGCTCAGGCGTAGCGGTTCTTTTGCGGCGCGCCGGCGATCCATGTCTCGGCGATGGCGCGGTCGTCGCCGAGGATGATCAGCGCGAAGAGCTGGTCGAATATCGAGTCCGCCCGCGCGCTTCGCTGCGCCAGCACCGGCGTCGCGGCGGGGTCGAGCGCGATGATGTCGGCGGCGGCGCCGGCGCGGAGCCGGCCGAGGTCGGGGCGGCGCATCGCGCGGGCGGCGCCTTCGCTCGCCAGCCAGAAAAGCTGCGCCGGGTGGAGCCGGTCGCCCCGGATCTGCGCGATCTCGAACGCCGATTTCATCGTCGCCAGCATCGAGAAGGAGGAGCCGCCGCCGATATCGGTGGCGAGGCCGACCTCCACCCCCGCCGCCTTCAGCCCGAGCACGTCGCAGAGCCCCGAGCCGATGAAGGCGTTCGAGGTCGGGCAATGGGCGACGGCGGCGCCGGTCTCGCGGAGGGCGCCCAGCTCACGCTCGGCGAGATGGACCGCGTGCCCCATGATCGCGCCCGGGCCGCAGAGGCCGTGGCGCTGATAGACGGAGAGATAATCGGGGTCGCCGGGGAAAAGATCCCGGACCCAGGAGATCTCCTCCGGCTGCTCGCAGAGATGGGTCTGCAGCGCCGCCTCGGGATGCTCGGCCCAGAGCGCGCCGGCGGCGGCGAGCTGCGCGTCGGTCGAGGTTGGCGCGAAGCGCGGCGTGACCGCGTAGGCGAGGCGCCCGCGCCCGCTCCATTTCCCGATCAGCGCCTTGGATTGATCATAGCCGGTCCGGGCGCTGTCGCGGAGCCCGTCGGGCGCGTTCCGGTCCATCATCACCTTGCCGGCGGTGATGGCCATGCCGCGGGCGAGGGCGGCGGCGAAGAGCGCGTCCACGCTCGCGGGGTGGATGGTGCAATAGGCGGCGGCCGCGGTGATCCCGTTGTCGATGAGGAGATCCAGATAGCTCTCCGCAACGCCGGCGGCGTAGGCCGGATCGGCGAAGCGCGTCTCCTCGGGGAAGGTGTGCGTGTTCAGCCAGTCGATCAGCCGCTCGGCCCGGCTGGCGATGATCCGGGTCTGGGAATAGTGGTTGTGGCAATCGACGAAGCCGGCGGCGAGGATATGGTCGCCGCAATCGACGCGCCGGGCGCGGGGGTGATCGGCGAGAAGGCGGGAGGCGTCCGCCACCGCCTCGATCCGGCCTGACCGGATCAGAACGCCGCCGCGCCGGCGCCAGGAGAGCGCGGTCTCCGGCGGCTGGGCGAAGGGGTCGGCGTCGAACGCGACGGTCTGGCCGAGCAGGATGGTCTCTTCGTGCGGCATGGGGCATGACGTAGACGAAGCGGAGCCGCGCGCCAATGGGAGCGCCGCTTTTCGCGGCTCTGGCGGGATTGACGGAATATCCGTTTGAACGCGGCGGCGATCTCGGCGAGGAAGGGGCGGCGGCGGCCTGAGCCGGGCGGCGCGCGGGATGAAACGGAGGATGCTGATGACCGAAACCCAGACGAAATTTCGCGACGGGCCGTTGACCGGGTTGCGGGTGCTGGATCTCTCCCGAATTCTCGCGGGGCCGACGGCGGCGCAGCTTCTCGGCGACCTCGGCGCGGACGTGATCAAGATCGAGCGGCCGGGCGCGGGCGACGACACCCGCCGCTGGGGCCCGCCCTTCGTCAAGGACGCGGACGGGAACGACACCGCCGAGAGCGCCTATTATCTTTGCGCGAATCGCAACAAGCGCTCGGTCACGGTGGATATGGCGACCGAGGCGGGGCAGGCGCTGCTGCAGGATATCGCCGCGCAGTCGGATATCCTGATCGAGAATTTCAAGGTCGGCGACCTGAAGCGGCGCGGCCTCGATTACGAGACCCTGAGCCGGCGCCATCCGGGGCTGATCTATTGCTCGATCACCGGCTTCGGGCAGACCGGCCCCTACGCCAGCAGGGCGGGCTATGATTTCCTGATCCAGGGCATGGGCGGGATCATGTCGATCACCGGCGAGCCGGACGGGCCGCCGACCAAGGTCGGCGTCGGCATCACCGATGTGATGACCGGCATGTACGCGGTGGTCTCGATCCTCTCCGCGCTCAGGGTGCGGGACGCGACCGGCGCGGGCCAGCATATCGACCTCGCGCTGCTGGACACGCAGATCTCATGGCTGATCAATCAGGGCCTGGATTATCTGACCGCCGGGCTGACGCCGGTGCGGCGCGGCAACGCGCATCCGACCGTGGTGCCCTACGAGACGTTCCCGGCCTCCGACGGCTGGTTCATCATCGCCATCGGCAATGACGGCCAGTTCCGGCGCTTCATGGAGGAGGCGGGCAGGGCGGATCTGGCCGCCGACCCGCGGTTCGCGACCAACCCGGCGCGGGTCGCCAATCACGATGAGTTGATCCGGCTGATGCATGAGATCACCCGCACGCGGACCGAGGCGGAGTGGATGGAGGCGCTTTCGGCCGTCGGCGTGCCGACCGGGCCGGTGAACGATATCCCGGCCGCGATCAACGATCCGCAGGCGCTCTCGCGCGGGTCGCGGGTGAAACAGCCGCACGCCAAGGCCGGAAAGGGCTATGTCGAGACGCTCGGCAATCCGGTGAAGCTCTCCGCGACGCCGGTCACCTATCGGCGGCCGCCGCCGATGGTCGGCGAGCACACCGAGGAGGTGTTGGCGGAGCTCGGCTTCGACGCCGCCGAGATCCGCGGGAAAGGGGCGCTCGGCTGACGCCTCGCGCATAGGCGGCGGGCGTGTCGCCGCCTATTTCACGGCGTCTTGGGCGATCTTCGCGAACACCGCGTCCAGCTCCTTCGCGATCTCCATCACCTCGGGGCTGTCGTCGGCGTAGGGGGAGAAGACGAGGCTCGGCGTCTTGTAGCTGAGCGTCGCGGTCCCGTCCTCCTGCTCGGTGACGTAGAACCTGACCGGAGCCTCGATCATCGCGGCTTCGGACGCCTCCAGCATCCGCACCGCGAACACGTTGTTGTAGACGCCGATCACGCGGTTGCCGGGGATGGCGACGCCGCGACTGGCGGCGGCCTCGGTCGGGCCGGCTTCGGTGACGACGCCCATCTTGTTGGCCTTCGTCGCGGTTTTCACCCTGTCGATCAGATCCTGATAGGCGTGATCGGTCTCGATCACCGCCCAGCCGTCGCGCTCGGCGGGGCTGGCGGCGGCGGAGAAGGCGACGAGAGAGAGGACGAGGACGAGATATCGCATGTGAGTGCTCCTTTTTACGCGATTTTCGGTCGGGCTTCGGGGGAGAGCGGAGGGTCCATGGAGAGGAACGCCCGCAGGCCGGTTCCGATCCAGGAGCCGGCGAACCCCCAGATCAGCCACCACCAGCCGTGAAGCGAGCCGGAGACCAGCCCGCCGAGATAGGCGCCGATATTACACCCATAGGCGAGCCTGGCGCCATAGCCCATCAGCAGCCCGCCGATGAGCGCGGTGGCGACGTCGCGCGCCGAAAGCCGGAAGACCGGCGCCCAGCGCCCGGCCAGCGCCGCGGCGGCCATCGCGCCGGCGATGATTCCGAAATTCATCACCGAGACGCCATTCGCGAAGACCGACGCCTGAAGCTGCGCCGCGCGCCAGCCGGCCCAGTAGCTCCAGCCGTCGACCGAGCCGCCGAGGGCGAGCCAGATCTTCGCGCCCCAGAGCGCGAATCCGGAGGTGACGCCCCATGGCTGCCCGAGAAAGACGAGCGAGCCGACGCCGACCAGCGCCAGCGCCGCCGCGCCGAGCGGGAGCGACCACGGGCCGGTCAGGACGCTCCGCGTCCGCCGGCCGCGCTCCAGCGCGCCATGCGCGCGCCGCTCCAGCGCCGCGGAGAGGAGCGCGATGGCCGAGAGCGCCGCGGCCATGACCGCCATCGCCCAGGGCGCGCCGAGCTCGCGGATCAGCGAGACGCCGCGATTGTCGTTCAGCCGGGCGGTGACGATGGATTTGAGCGCGGCGTAGGCCGCCGGCGCGCCGGGCTCCGCCGGCTCGGTCCAGAACGACCAGTGCGCGGTCGCGATGACGGAGCCGGCGATGAAGAAGGCCAGCGTGACCGCCATCCGCACCGATCCGCCGCCGGTGGTGAAGAGCGTGCCGGAGGCGCAGCCGCCGCCGAGCTGCATTCCGGCGCCGAAGATGAACGCGCCGAAGGCCGAGGAGACGCCCATCGGCAGGATGAAGCCCCGCGCCTCGAGCCCGATCGCCCCGCCCCAGGCGATCAGCGGATAGGAGACGAGGCAGGTGAGCCCGATCAGCAGCATCTGCGCCCGGAGCCCGGCGCCGCGGCGCTCGCGCGTCATGCGCCGCCAGGCGGCGGTGAAGCCGAAGCTGGCGTGATAGAGCGCGAAGCCCGCGCCGCCGCCGATCAGCGCCGCCGCGGCCAGCGCGCCGCCCCGCGCCTGAAGCGCGAGAAGCGCGATGGCGGCCAGCGCGACAAGCGCGACGATGAGCGGCGAGCGGTTCATGGCTCCGTCTCCGTTCGGCGGGGCGGGCGCGCCCCGGCCCCGGCGCCGCGATTCGGGGCCGGGTCGGGCGCGCCCGGTTCGCCCCGGCGGTGGTCCCATCATCCTCGATTCTGAGGGTGGGAGGAAAGGCGCCTCGTGCGCCGAAAGCCGTCTGACGCGTTGACATCGGGTCACATCCCGGTGAGACGCCGCGCGAAGGCCGCGCGCGCGCCCCATTTGCGGGCTAGAGGTTAACGTCATTGGATACGGAACCGAGCGGAGACAGACGCGCATGACGGGATCGCCTGCGCCAGCCGCCACGATCAAACGGCCGCGGGATCTGCGGCTGGATTTTTTTCGCGGCCTGGCGATGTTCATCATCCTGGTGGCGCATACGCCAGGCAACTCCTGGACGCTGTGGATTCCGGCGCGGTTCGGCTATTCGGACGCGGCGGAGATCTTCGTCTTCTGCTCGGGCATGGCCTCGGCGATGGCGTTCGGCTCCACCTATGTCGCGCGGGGCTGGCTGATCGGGGCGGCGCGCGTCGCGTTCCGGGTCTGGCAGGTCTATTGGGCGCATATCGGCGTCATTCTCGTGACGACGCTGCTGATGATCCTGCTGGACAGGAGCGGCATGGGCCCGGAGGGGCGCGCCTACACCAACTGGTGGCCGGTCTCGGGGTTCTTCCGGGATGCGGAGGCCGCGTTGCTCGGGTACTTCACGCTGACCTACGTGCCGGGCCTGTTCGACATCCTGCCGATGTATCTGGCGATCCTCGCGATGATTCCGGTCATCATGCTGGCGCATCATCTTGGCGGGCGGATGGCGGTGTTCGGCGTCGTCGCGGCGGTCTGGTTCGCGGCGCAGCTCGCGATCTGGCGCTACAGCCTCGGCGGGGAGGAGACGCATGCGCTCGGCGAGATGCTGGCGACCCTTGGCGGGGCGTTCTCGTTCATGTCCCTGCCCTCCAACCCGTGGGGAAAGGGAACCTGGTTCTTCAACCCGTTCGGCTGGCAGATCGTGTTCTTCACCGGCTTCGCCCTCGGCATGAAATGGCTGACGCCGCCGCCGGTGACGCGCGGCCTCGTGCTGGCCGCGGCGGGCTATCTGATCGTCTCGATCCCCTTCGCCTGGCACAAGATTCATGGCGTCGGATACCTGCCTGAGGACTGGGTGATTCGGGTCTGGATCGCGGACGCCCGGAATTTTCTCGGCCCGCTGATCGGGAAGGCCGGGGTCGGGCCGCTCCGCTATCTCCATTTCCTCGCGATCGCCTATCTCGCATGGGCGGCGGTCGGGCCGGACGGGGCGCGGCTCCGGAGCGGCTGGCGGCCGCCGCGGGCGATCCTCGACAAGGCCTGGCTCGCGGCTCTGGTCGGGCTGGCGCTGCTGACCGCGCCTTACGCCTATGTCGATGAGATCCGGGCGCTGTCTCCGGCGCTCGACAGCTGGCTGCTGGCGGTGATGGGGCGCTTCGGGCTGATCGCCGATCCGGGGCGGATCGGAGTGGCGCAGCTTGCGCATCTCGGCGCGCTGATAGTGCTGATCTGGTCGGCGATCGGGCCGGAGCGGCGGGCATGGGTCACGGGCGAGGGCTTTCTCGCCATCGTCCCGGTGATCCGCAAGGTCGGCACGCAATCGCTGGCGGTGTTCATGGTCTCGATCGTGCTCGGCCGGTTCAACGGCTGGTGGCTCGACGTGATCGGGCGCGACGTCTGGACCTATGCGCTGGTGAACCTGACCGGGTTCGCCGCGCTGGTCGCCACGGCCTATGTGGTCGGCTGGTTCAAGGCGGAGCCATGGCGGCGTGTGAAGGAACGGCATCGGGACGAGGCGCCGGCGCGGGTCGCGGCGAGCCGGACCCCGGCGGAATGAGGGCGGAGCGATGAATCTTCATGTCACGGATGCGGGGGCGGCGCTTTTCTCCCTTGCGGGGAGCGGGCCCCTGGTGGTCGCGCAGCTTGGCCAGTCGCTCGACGGGCGGGTCGCGACGACGACGGGAGCGTCGAAATACATCTCCGGCGCGGCGGCGTTGACGCATCTCCATCGGCTTCGCGCCGGGGTGGACGCGGTGGTGATCGGCGTCGGCACGCTGATCGCGGACGATCCGGCGCTGACGGTGCGGCATGTGCCGGGGCGCAGCCCGGTGCGGGTGGTGATCGACCCTGACGGCCGCGCGCCGGCCGACGCGCGGGTGATGCGCGACGGGGCGGCGGAGGTGATCTGCATCACGCGGCGCGGGGCGCCGGCGCCGGCGGGCGCGCGCCGGATCGCGCTGGAGCCGGGGCCGGACGGCCGCTTCG
The DNA here is from genome assembly GCF_037646705.1 of Paludibacillus litoralis. Lineage (NCBI taxonomy): Bacteria > Pseudomonadati > Pseudomonadota > Alphaproteobacteria > Rhodobacterales > Paracoccaceae > Paludibacillus > Paludibacillus litoralis. The sequence goes on along the minus strand of NZ_JBBHER010000004.1, from coordinate 404,812 downwards.
CGCCGGCGGCGATCGTCGCGGCGCTGAGGGCGGAGGGGCTGGCGCGGATTCTGGTCGAGGGCGGGCCCGACACGCTGGGCGATTTTCTCGACGCGGGCGCCGTCGATCTTCTGCATGTGCTGGTCGCGCCGATCATCCTCGGCTCCGGCAAGACCGGGCTCTCGCTGGCGCCGATCGACCAGTTGGACGAGGCGCTTCGGCCGCGAACGACGGTGCGCGTGCTCGAAGACGGCGATGTGCTTTTCATCTGCGATTTGCGGCGGGCGATCGCGGCCGCGCCGCTGCGCTCGGCGGCGGAGGCCGCGATATGAGCGGGATGCGCGCGGGCGCCGCGCCGCGCTACGCGTTGATCCAGAGGGCGCTGCACTGGCTGATCGCGCTCATGGCGGTCGGGGTTCTGGGGTTGGGGCTGACGCTGGACGCCTACGGTTTCGACGGGTTGAACGCGGCCTTCGGGATCGAGATCACCAATATGGTGTTCAAGTATCACAAGACGCTCGGAGTTCTGATCCTCGCGGCGATGGCGGCGCGGATCGCGGCGCGGCTGGCGTTCGGCGCGCCGCCCTACGCCGCGCCGCTGACCCGTTTCGAGCGGGCGGCGAGCCGGCTCACGCATGGCCTGCTCTATCTCGGGCTGGTGGCGATGCCGGTTCTCGGCTGGAGCGCGACGGCGGCGAGCGGGTTTCCGGTCGAGTTCTTCAACTGGCGGCTGCCGGGGCTGATCGGCGTGGACAAGCCGCTGGGCGCCGCGCTTTACACGATCCACGGCGCGGTCGCGTGGGGGCTGATCGCGCTGATCCTGCTGCATGTCGCGGCGGCGACGATGCATGGCGTGGTGAAGCGCGACGGCGTGCTCTCGCGGATGCTCTGAGCCCGCCCGCCAATCCCTGACCTTGTCTAATCCCTGACCTTATAGAGCGCGCCATCCTTCTGATAGAAGGCGCGCTGCTCGGCTTCGTTGAACGGGCGTGAGCCGATGCGGCCGAACACCGCGATCTGGTTGCCGTTCTCATCCACCGCGCGGTCGCGCTTCAGGCCGCCGGAGAGGGCGACGGCGGCGCCGTCCGTCTTCCACCAGGCGATCAGCTCGGGTTTCGGGGCCGGGCTGAAGCCATAGAAATTCGGCTGGCTGGCGGGGGAGGTGAGCTGCAGCACCTTCAGCCCGTTCACGCCGTCGGCGACATAGCCGATCAGGGAGGCGTTGGTCGTGCCGATGACGATATCGGTGGCGTCGTTCATGGCGCCGCCGAAATTCTCGGTCATGTAGGTCTTCGGCTTTTCCGGGTTCTTCACGTCCACGATCACCAGCCCCTCGGCGCCCGCCGCGATATAGGCGTAGGTGCGCGCGACGTGCAGATTCCGCGCGTCCCGGATCGGGACGAAGGCGCCCTCGACGATGAACGGCGTCTCCTGGTCGGTGACGTCGACGACGTGGAGCCCGCGCTCGTCGGTGACGAAGAGATAGCGGAACTGATGATCGACATAGCGCGCGCCCTGCATCGGGATCTCGGCGACGAGGCGCGGGCTGGTCGGCGTGTCGATGTTGACCACGACAACGGCGCGCGGCGTGGTGATGTAGACATATTCGCCGCGGACCAGAAGATAGCTCGCGCCGTTCAGCACCCCGTTCGGGTTCCAGGTCACGGCGCGCTCGATGTCGTTGTTGCGGGGCTCGCCGTCCTGGAAGGTCTGGTTGTCGAAGAGGATCAGGCCCTCTTCGGCGTCGGTCACATAGGCGTATTTGTAGAGCGGGTGGAACGGCTGTTCGAGATTGGTCTCGAACATCAGCTCATGGCCGTATTTCTCCTGTTTGAAGGGCGCGATCGGCTGCTCCGTCGGCAGCGCGACGCAGGTCGCGCGCCTGGTGGAGATGTGCGCGTCCTGCCCGAGCGGGCTGAACGGTGCGGAGAGGATCCGGTCCGAGACGCCCTTGTTGCCGATCGAGGCGACGTCATAGACCTGCACGCCGTCGCCCTGCGAGGCGTAGAGATATTCGCCGCGCAGCTGCAGGCAGCCGACGGTTCCGGGCGCGGATTGCGACGAGACCATGTTGCGCTCGTCCCAGGCCAGCTCTTTCCCTCGGTTCTGCAGCATCCGCCAGTCGTCCGGATAGGCGTATTTGTGGAGATAGGAGCCGAACACCGCCTGCGGCTCCTCCCATTCGGTGACGCGCACCGCCTGAAGGCCGCCGACCTCGCCGATATAGGCGTGATGGCCGATGAAATCGATGAAATTGGTGCCGTGGAGCAGAAGCTGCGCCATGATCGCGTTGTTGTCGTTCTCCTCCGAGAGGTGGCAGTCGGTGCAGGTCTTGGTCTCCTCCTTTCGCGCGGTGTGCGGGAAATGCGGCGCGAAGGCCTGGCTGGAATAGCCGGAGGCGGCGACCGGGGGCTGCTGGATGTAGATCCGCTCGCGGTTGATGTTGGTGGAGGAGAGGACGAGCGCCGAGGACGAGCGGATCGGCGCGATGATCCCGCCCTTCACCGGCCCATGCTTGCCGAGTTGATAGATCTGGTCGCGCGCGACCTGCGGGTTGTAGGAGGCCCAGTTCCGGGTCTCCAGGCCGTCTTCGTAATGGTGATGCTCTGTCTTCCAGTTCGCCTCGATCGGCAGATGGCATCCGCCGCAGGACGTGGTCCAGGAGGTGTGGCAGGAGAAACAGGCCATCTCCTCGTCGTCATGGGCGAGGTTGGAGTCGGGGACGCCGCCGCCCCAGTCCATCGTCGTGTCGTTCGGGCCGTTGAGCTTCGCCATCAATTTGGCGCGCGCGGCCTTCGGGTTGTAGTGCGGGTCGCCCTTGGTCACGCTCTTCTTGACCAGGCTCACCTCCCATTCGAGCCCCGGATTGACGATCGAGCGCTGGATCAGCCGCCCGCCGACCCATTCGAAGCGGCGCTGGCCGTCGGGGTTGCGCAGAAGCGTCAGGTCCTCGCCGCCGGGCCGGGCCGCGGGGCCGCTGGTCCGCAGCGTCGGCAGCGCCTTCGAGGTGCCGTGGCAGTCCTTGCAGCGGATCTGCACCGCCTGCGCGACCTCGCCATGCATGTAGCCGTTGCCGTGGCCGTCCTGGCTGAAATGGCAATCGACGCAGTGCATGCCCTTCTCGGCGTGGATCGAGTTCATGTGGACGGCTTTTTCGAATTTCTTCGGGTCGTCGTTCGAGACGACGCCGCCGGCCTTGTCGAGAAGGTCGCCCTCGCGGTTGCGCTTGTAGATCGCACGGAAGTTCCAGCCGTGGCCGTGATAATCGGCGAACTGGGTGTCCTGCGCCTTCGGGTTCACGTCGGTCCAGACCTCTTCGAGGAACGGAAGATCGCCCCATTTCCCGACCGCGGCGGCGGCTTCAGGGTTGCGGTCCAGAATCTCGCGCATTCTCTGCCAGGGGCCGTAGGTCTCCGTCGCCGCATGGGAATCTTCGCCGGCGTAGCTGCGGGCGGCGTTCCGCTCCTCCTCGCGAAGCGGCTTGCCGAGGTCGCGGTCGCGGCGGCTCACCTGGTCTTTCGGCCACATCAGCGGCGCGTCGGATTCGTAATCCCACATCGTGTAGCCGAGATAGGTGTTCACGAACATGTTCGGCTGATGCATGTGGCAGGACATGCACTGCGCGGTCGGGATCGCGGAGGAGAAGGCGTGGCGGAGCGGGTGGCCCTTCTCGCCCTTCATCTCGGGGAAATGCTCGCCGTTGATCGCCGGGTCGATGGTGACGGTCTGGCCCTTGTTGCCGTATTTCGCATATTGGCCGGAACTCTCCCATTCCCGGTCGTTGGCGTAGACGACATGGCAGGCGGCGCAGCCGGAGGAGCGGTAGTCGCCCGGCTGCTCATTGGTGCCGAAGAACCAGGTGTGGGGGTCGTTGAGGCGGGTCTTGTGGATGTTCAGGATCGGGATCGCGACGCGGACGCCGGTGCCGGTGCCGCGGTTCGATTGGCGGATGTCGGGGCGGCCCGGCTCCTCGAGCCGCTGAAGCTGGCCGAGGGCGTTGGGGAGGCCGATCTCGGGGAATTGGGTGCCGATGTTGCGCCCGCCCCGCTCGAACACGCGGAAGACGTCGCCGACCGGCATCACCTCCCAGGCCGGCATCGGGTAGAGTTTGGCGATCGCGCCGCGGTCGATCATCTTCTGATTGAGGCGCACCGGGCTGTCGAGCACGGCCGGCTCGCCGTCGCGGGTGTAGGCCTCGCCGAGGACATAGCGCTTGAAGGGCAGGATGCCGTTGTTGTAGGCGGCGCCGCCCCAGAACATCGTCGCGGTCGCCATCAGCGAGCGCTCCGCGGCCTGGATCTCCTTCATGTGGCATGCGCCGCAGGATTCCCGCACCACACGGTAATCGGAGGGGTTCACGAAGCGGAGGAACTCGGGGCTCTCGCGGTTGATCAGCGTGTAGCTGCTGCGCGGGTTCGCCGAGCTCGGCCAATTCCAGGTTTTCGGATAGAGCGGCAGCACATGCGCCTTGCTCAGCGCCGCGACATAGCCATCCGAGCCGGGCGCCTCGGACGCGTCGCGGAAGACGCCGGCGTCGCCGCCATGGCAATCGGTGCAGCCGAGGGCGACGCCGCCGGAGATATGCATGGTCGGGCTGTCGGTCTGCTCATGGCAGGTCATGCAGCCGGCGGATTTCAGCGCGACGTCGGCCGGGGTCTGCCCGGCGGGGGCGGGCGGGTATTCGGGGTAGACCCGCTCCACCGGAACCTCGCCGCCTCCCGCCGCCCGAACGTCGGCCGCGCCGAACATGGCGGCGCCCGCGAGGGCGATGAAAACAAGGTGCGAGAACCGGATCATGGTCGCCTCAATAGGTCAGGACGAGGTTGGCGAGGACGGAATAGTACATATCGCGCTCCCCCTCCGCCGCGTAGAGATCGTTGAATCCCCGCCCCGGAAAGAGGGCGGCGCCGGACAGGCGGAAGACGACGTTCTGCGTCTGGAACGGGCGCCAGATCGCGGCGGCCGAGAGATCGAGGCCGATGTCGTTGCGGATGTTGCCCTGGTTGCGCAGCACCTCGAGCGAAGACGTGTCGTCGAACCACATGTAGTTGGCGTTGGTGGAGAGGCGGAGTTGCGGCGAGATGTCGAAATCCGCGCCGGCGCCGACAAGGATGATGCCCGGGTTCACGAACTGGGACTGGCCGTGCTCCTTCGACGGCCGGAGCGAGGGGAGCACCGCGTTCCGCGAGGAGAGGCCGACGCCGCCGCCGCCGATCAGCGGGATCTGCTGACGGATCCAGTAGTTGGTGTCGCCGCCGGCGAATTGCGGGTTCTCGAAGATCGCGTCGAACCCGCCCTGGCTGTTGTCGAACGGGTCGCTGTCGCCGGAGGCGTAGAGCCCCGAAAGCCGCCAGCGGGTCCAGTCGAAATCCATCGAGACCTCGGCCGCCGCGAAGAAGGCGGAGATATTGGCGCTCTCGTCGGTGAAGACGTTGTCGTCGCGCCCGAAGGCGTAATAGCCGGAGCCGGTGAGATTGACCCGGCCGATCCGCCCGTCGACATTGTAGCCGAGATAGACCACGTCGTAATTCCGGCCGCGCTGGGTGCCGAAGGAGGCGGGCCGGGCGAGAAAGCCGTTATCGTCGAAGAAGCGGTCGCCGCCTTCGCGGTTCCGGTTGTAGATCGCGGTCGCCTGGCTGGTGAGGCCGAGGACGGGGAAGTCCTGCCGGTAGACGTTGGCGACGAAGACGTCATCCTCGCGCGGGGTCTGGAACGGGTCGTTCAGGCCGGAGTTTGTGTCCTTCTCCAGCCGGCGAAACCAGGCGAGATTGTATTGCCAGAGGTTGTTGTCCCAATTGCCGAACAGGCGGACGCCGAGCTGGCTGTCCTGAAACAGGAAGCCCCGGAAATCCGAGCTGAACGGTTGAACGCCGGCGCGCACGGAAAAGAAATCGTAACGGTCCGAGATGTTCCGGACGTGGTAGTCGACGAACAGCTCCGCGAGCCCGTAATGATGATCGAAGCGCGACGTGCCGGCGCCCGGGTCCGCGCGGAGCACGCGCTTCTCCTCCACATCGGCGAAATTTCCGTTTAGAACACCGGTATAGCGGAATTCGATGTCCTGCGGCCTGAAGGCGGTGTCGCCGTTTATGAGGCTGAAGCCGTGGATGAAGTTCTGGTTGAACAGGATCTGGTCGGGCTTTCCGAAGAGATCGTCGGTGCCGGAGCGCTGCGTGGTCTGCACGCCGGTCGGGGTCGGGAAGCTCCGCGGCTCGATCACGGTGTCGGAGATGCCGAGCAGCACCAGGAAACAGTCGGTCTCGCTCTCGCCGAGCACCGGCTCGAGGAAGGGGAAGCAGCTCCCTTCCCAGACCGGCTTGTCGCCCTTCAGCGTGTTCTGCTCATAGGGGTTGAGCGGATTCTCCTTGATGATGCCGAGCGTGTCCACCAGCCGCCAGCGGTCCGGGACCGGGAGAAAGTCGTCCGGCCCGGCCGCGCGCGGCGGCGGCAGCGGCACGGCGAGCGGGTCGATGTAAGGCTCCGGCTCCGGCGGGATGATGGCGACGCCCGGCGGCGCCAGCCGGCCATCGGCGCCGCGGACCGGGCGGGCGGGCGAATCCTCGGTCTCTCCGGTGAGAAGGACGCGGTCGTTCAGGATGAACCCGCCGGGGCGGATCTGCGGGCCGGGCTCGCCGGCGCCGGGGGCGGGCGCGGTCGTGGTCTCGATCCGGGGCTCGTCGGGGGCGCGCCGCCAATCGCTTTCGCCGACCGGGGGTTCGCTCTCCGGGGCGGTTTCGGGCGCGGGGCGGCCGGTCAGCCCGCCGGGGCGCGAGCGGCCCGCCGCGTCGATCTCGTCCTCGAGCGGCGTGACCTGCTCGGGGACCGCGTCCGGCGTCGACTCGCGGATGTCGGGGCCCCTGTTGCGGCGGAGAACCTGGCTGAAGCCGAAGATCTCGCGCTCGGCGAGCGGAGCGGCGGCGTCCGCGTCCCGCGCCGCGCCGGGACCGGCGGCGCCGACGATCAGCGCCGCGGCCGCGGCGGCGGCGAGAAGGCTGGATCGGACGGCGGGGCGGTACGACATCTCTTCGCTCCTTCGAATGTCGTTCTCAGAGCACACGGCAGGGATTCTGGACATTGCTGTTGATGAACGGGCCGGGCGGGCAGGAGACGTAGCGGAGCCGGTTGCCGTTTCCTTCCCGGGGGATCAGCGTGTCCGAGCGGACCGCCTCCGGCGCATGGCCGAGCCCGCCGCCAAGCGCGAGGCCGGCGCGGCGAAGGCTGAGCGCGGAGACCATGTCGTCCTGCTCGATGCCGTCGCCGGAGACGCCGATCCCGCCGATCAGAACGCCGCCCCGATAGATCGGGACCGAGCCGGCGAAGATCTGCGCGCCGTTCGCAAGGGGCGGGCGCGGAAAGACCAGCCCGTCGCGCGGCGCGAGACCGGAGCAGCCGACCGCCGTGTCCTGGCCGAGGCCGAGAATGTAGAACACGTGCTCAAGGATGTTTCCGCCGATCAGGTCGAACTGGATCCCGGTCGAGAAGGGGGACCAGTTCTCGGTCGGGTCGGCGGAGTTGAACGGGCGCGAGAGCGGCCCGTGCGGCGAGAGGGTCCCGTTCTGCTGGCGCTGCACGCCGTCGGGGTAGAACGGGCGCGCGAGATTGCCGTTGCCGCGGTCGGAGAAGGCGTTCTTGCCGGTCAGCGCGTCGGGGGCGACGAAGCGGCGCATGGCGCGGACATAGTCGGAAAGCGGCGGGATCGTGACCGCCTGCGGCGCGCCGCCGTTCAGCGGGTCCGGCACCTGCACGACCGCGCCGCCGACCGCGTTCAGCTCCGCCCCCGCGGTGCGGGACGAGAAGAACATCGCGGTGCGCGCCTTCTGGAGCGAGACGTCGGTGCCGAAGATCGGGCCGTCCGGCGTCCGCGCGACGGCGAGGATCTCTCCATTGGTGTCGACGATCGAGACGGAGACCTGAATGCGGCTGTTCAGGGGCTTCCTGATCTGGGCGCGCCCGGCGAGCGCGGCGCCGAGCGCCTCGTCGACCAGCCGGATCACCTCGGCGCGTTTCAGCGCCTTGGCCGGGTCGCCCCCCGGCGCGTCGGATCCGGCCTTCGGCGGAAAGCGCGGCGCGCCGGCGGCGTTCACCAGAACGAAGGCGTTGGGGTTCTGATACGGCCCGCCGCCCGGCAGGTCGGACGCGGGCATGACGCCGGACGCCGGCGTCCCGTACTGGGTTCCGGGCAGAACGTCGGCGGCGCCGCCGGTCGGCGTGCGGTAATAGCCGGTCACCGGGACCAGCGCGCCGGCCGAGCCGAGGATCGCGCCGAAGCTGGGCGCGGCGGCGGGGTTGGCCCGAAGCCGGTCGGTGTCGTCGGTGGTGTCGGTGTAGCGAAGGGTGTTGCCCTCCAGCGTGATGTTGAACGCCTTGATCCGCTCCGGCGGCTCGAAGCCGGACGTCGCGGCGAGGGCGATCAGCTCATCGCGCATGTCGTCGTCGGAATCGATGTCGGTGACGGACAGGTCCAGCCCGTAGACGCCGTCCGCGATCACGCCGACGCCGCCGACGAGGACGCCGTTCTTGTAAAGCGGCATCCCGCCCGGGTCGGCGGCGAGGCCGAGCGGGGAGCGGCGCGGCCCGACGGTGGAGCCGACGATGGCGCCGGCGCCGTTGTCGCTGGCGAAGCGGGTCGAGAGGTCGGAGCAGGGCAACTGGCTGAACTGCACGCCGAAAAGCGGGCCGCCGGGCTGGAACGTCTCTCCGGGGTTGAAGTTCTCCTGCACGATCTGGCTGGCGGTGCGGGTCGTGAAGGCGTTGCCGCTGGACGAGAGATAGGCCCCGGTCACCGCCTTGGCGATGGCGCCGACGGCGGCGGCGCCGGGGATGTTCAGCCCGTCGAGGCCGGAGCCCTTCGCGCCGGTGAGGCGCGTGCCGGACAGCGGCCCCTGAGAGATCGTGCGCGGGACCTCCGCGATGGCCGAGAGCGTGGTCGGCGCGCCGTTCATCGCGAAGACGGCGAGCACGTTGCCGACCCGGTCCACCACCGCGATCGTCGCGGGCGCGCCCTGGGCGTCCGCTTCGTTCACCGCCTGGGCGATGACCCGCTGCACGTCGGCGCTGGTCAGGTTCATGAGCGGGGGAAAGTCGATCCGCCCGGTGAATTTGGTGCCGGGCGCCGGGGTCGCGCCATCGTCGCTGCCGGTCTCCGAGCCGCCGCAACCGACGAGAAGCCCCGCGGTCAGCGCGGCGGCGAATGCGTAACGGAAGACTCTGGAGAGGGATTTCATTCGCTGCGCTCCGCTGCGTCGAACCAGCCGTATTTCAGCCCTTCAGGGGTCCGGTAGGCGAGGGTGATGGTCATCGCGCCGACGCCGTCGGGGGGCGAGGTGAAGATCTTGAACACGAGATCGCCGCCTTCGCGGCGGGCGGCGCTGGGGAAAAGCGCGGCCGGGTCGCCGTTCCACTCGGCCCAGAACCCGTCCCGATCGCGCATCCATGTCTGATTGGAGGAGGCCGGGCGCAGGATGGCGTGAACCGAGAGCACCTCGTCGCCGGCGGCGTCGATCCGCGCCTCGAGCGCGCCGCCGGGGGCGAAGCTGACGGCGGGCAGGCGGACGCCGGATTCGCTCAGCCGCTCCGCCGCATGCGCCGGCAGGGCGGCGGCCATCAGCACGATCGCGAGGCCTGATCGAAGCAGCATTGGGTTCTCCCTCTTCGCGCGCGTGACGCGCTTTTCTTCCCCCCCCCCGGGGCGCGGCCTCTATCGCGTGGCGCGCTCTACGGTGGATTTCTCGGCCCTCTCCCGCTGAGCCGCCATCGCCGCGCCATGCGGCGGCGACATCGGCGCGTAGTCGTCGATATGGAACTCGTGGCACGCGAGACATTCCGACGATGCGGAGGCGCCCGCGTTCTCGCCCTTATGGCAGGCGCGGCAGTCCTCGATCGGCGGCATCAGCACGTCGGTGCTGGCCTTCGAGGTCGTCGCGGCGTGGCAGGAGACGCAGTCCATCGCGAAATGCGGCTTGTGGTTGAAGGAGGATTTCGGCATCCAATGCCGTTGCAGGAGCGCGCCCTGCACCTTCCAGACCGTGCGCCCGCGATCGTCGGGCTCGGCCGCCGCCTCCGCGACGTGACAGTCGCCGCAGAGGCTCACCTCCATGATCCGCTTCAGTTCGAGCTCCGCCTGAGCGCTCGCCCAGGCGAGCCCTTCCTCGCGGCCGGCGAGGCCGAGCGGCGTTCCGGGGCGGCGGCGCACGCTCGCGGGCGCGCCCGGCGCGGTCACCCCGCCTTCGAGCGCCCGGGCGGCGTAATAATCATGCACGATCTCCTGCACTTCGGCGGCCTTCGCGTGCGGAAGCTCCCGAAGGACGCTGAAATTCTCGGGCTGGAACACCAGTTCGTGGCAATAGCCGCAATCGCGCTCCATCTCGACCGGCCGCATCAGCGCGCCGTCCGCCTGCGGGAGATGGCAGCTCTGGCAGGTGAGATCCCAGATCTTGTCCGAGACCCGGCCGAGCCCGCGCACGCCGTCCTTGTTCAGGTGAACGTCATGCGGGAATTTCAGCCCCGATTCCTCCGTGAGCGGATAGCGCGGGTCGAGCGGGGCGCGCGCCACCGTCGGCTTCAGCGCGCCATCCTCGGTGGAGGCGACGCCGGTGACCAGCGTGGGGCGGAACTGCGGATGCTCGTCCGCGAAATCGGAGACGTTGAAGAGCGTGGTCGAGGCTGCGACGGCCTTCAGATCGGCGTGGCAATCGGTGCAGACCGAGGACGCCCGCTCGACCGGATGCTCGCCTCCCTGGTGCTCCTTGTGGCAGGCGGCGCAGCGCGCCAGCGCCGGATCGCCGGCCGCGTCCGCATGGCTGGCGACGTCGAAATGGCTCGCCGTGTCCGCGTGGCAGGCGAGGCAGGCGGCGTTGGTCGTCATCTCGAAGGGGCGAAGATGGCAGGCGCCGCAATCCTCGCCGAGATTGGCGTGGACGTTGCTGAGCGGGCCGGAGAGCCAGGCGCTCTCCATCGGCGTGAACCTGGGCGCTTCGGGGCGCGGCGTCCCCTCGGCGAGGCTGGTCCCGAAGGCGACCAGCGTCTCGATCTGGCCCGGCTCCGGCGCCGGCGGGACCATCGCGGTCACCACCGTCGCGGCGGGGTCCGGCGCGGTGCGCTGCAGGATGAAGCTCAGCGGCCAGGCGACGAAGACCAAAAGGACCGCGAGCGCCAGGATCCAGGAGAGCCGGCGGCGCGACGGCAATGTCTCGACGATGCGCTGCGGCGCTGCGGCGCCGCGCGGCGCCTCCTCCCGGCGGGTGAGCGTGATCGCGTGGTCGGCGTGCTCCGGCGCGGCCTCGCAGCCGATCTCGAACGCGCCGATCCGGCAGACGGCGCCGGGGCGGAGCGCGACGCTTTCGACCAGATCGCCGCCCGCCTCGATCAGCGCGCCGCCGACGCCGGTGAGGACCAGGCCCTCCGCGCCGGCGCTCAGCGTCGCGTGGTGATAGGCGATGGCGACGTCCGGCAGGTTGATGTCCATGTCCGAGCCGCGGCCGACGCGGAACTCCTCGGCGGTCAGAAGAGTCTCGCGGCGCGAGATCTCGTCGCTGTCGGGGCGACGCTTCAGCGTGATGAGTGAAAGACGCATCAGCGGTGCCTCACCAGTAGAAGAAGACGATGAGGACATGCGCGACGAGCGCTGCGATCAGCCCGAGCGTCAGCGGCACATGGAACCAGAGCCAAATGTCCATCATCGCCTTGTAGGACAGGTCCAGTCGGAGCCGCGCCGCCACCTCGGCCTTTCGGCTGAGGGCGGAGAGCATCTCGGTCGCGCTCGCCTGCTGATCGGCGCGGGTGAGCGCTTCGGCCTCCGCGCGCGCCGCGTCGCGCGCCGCCGCCGACCCGCACCCGGCGCTGGAGCCGCTCAGAAGGCGGAAAAACCCGCCGCCGATCCGCGTCTGCTCCAGGCTGAGCCGCGCCGCCTCCGCGAAACTGTCGGGCAGGCGCTGCGCCAGCCGCGCGATGCGGGTGTCGAGCTCCGCCAGCTCCTGACGGAGAAGGGCGGAGGAGCGCCCGGCCATGTTCTCCGACATGGCGCGCGGGTAGCGGAGATAGGCGAATATCCCGAACGCGCCGGAAATAATGACCGCCATCATAAGGGCGTAGGCGAGCGTGTGCACGTTCCAGCCGAACTCGAACCCGGTGTGCAGCGTGGCGATGATGGTCAGCGAGAGCCCGAGATAGACATGCGCCGAGGTCCAGCCCCGAATGCTGTACGCCCCGGGGGAGAAGCGGCGCTTCTTCACCCCGAGCCAGGCCAGCCAGAGGATCAGCAGCAGCGCGATCCCGCCGAGGCCATAGCCGACCCAGGTGCCGCCGTTGCGCCCTCCGACCGGGGAATAGGCCGAGTAGATGACGATGGAGATCAGGCAGAGCCACGCCGAGCGCTTGACCCATCTGAAGCGCTCATAGGCCAGAAACGAGACATGCGCGGCCATCAGGCGCTTTCCCGGATGCGGCGGAACAACTCCTCCGGGCCGACGCGGATCACCGCGCCGGTCGGGCAGGCCTTGATGCAGGCGGGATCCCCGCCGATCTCGCGACAAAGGTCGCATTTCCGGGCCAGGTATTTGTTTTCCTTGGATTTCACAGGCGCCGGCGCTTCTCCGGGCCCGTAGGCGCCGCCGAAGAGCAGCCAGGAGAAAAGCCCGCTCTTCGGCGCCGGCAGAGCGCTCATGTGGATCGCGTCGTACGGGCAGTTGCGGACGCAGTTGCCGCAGCCGATGCAGGTCTCGTTGATGTAGACCGCGCCGTCCGGGTCGCGCTGGAGCGCGTTTGGCGGGCAATCGTCCATGCAATGGGGCTGCTCGCAGTGGCGGCAGGAGATCGGGACGTGGATGTTGGCGTAGGTCGGCCCCGCCGCGCGGTCGAGCCGGGAGACGCCGTCATGGGTCTCGGCGCAGGCCTTCTCGCAATAATCGCAGCGGATGCAGAGGCTTTCGTCGATGACGATGGCGTTCATCGCCTCGCCGAGCCCGACCGAGACCAGGAAATCGATCCTGCGGCTGCCCTCGTCGTTGACGGCCTTCTGGTTCTGCTCCGCCCGCTCGCGCGCGACCCTGTCGACGATGGCGCGCAGCTTCGGCTTCTGATCCAGAAGCGCGCGAAAGAGCGCGCCGTCGAGCTCGATCGTCTCCACCGGCACGGTGGCGCGAACGGTGGCGGAACGGGTCTGATGAAAGAGCAGCGCCATCTCGCCGACGAACTGGCCGGCGGGCACATAGGCGAGCACCACGTCGGAATCGCCGATCTTCCGGGTCACGGTCGCGGAGCCGGTGCGGATGATGTGGATCGCGTCGCTCTCGTCGCCCTCCTCGATCAGCGCCTCGCCGCGGGCGTAGCGCCTGTGTTTCGCGGCGGCGATCAGCTCGGAAAGGTCGTCGAGCGTGAGGCCCGGCGAGAGGAAGGTCTGCAATTGCCGGAGGATCGTGATCTCGTCCATCACCCGCCGCGCGACCGGCGAGGAGGCGATCAGCTTCAGCGCGGCGGTGCGCGGAATCTCGATCGCGACCGCGCCGGAGCCGTTCGGGTCCGCGAGAACCGTCGCGGTCCGCCGGCGCCCCATGATCAGGCCCATCTCGCCGAAGAACTCGCCCTGGCCGAGATGAAACACCCTCTCCGGCGTCACCGGAATTTCGACGGCGCCCTCATGGATGACGAAGAGGCTGTCGCCGGCCTTGCCCTTCTCCATGAAGGCGTCGCCGGGTTTCTTGAAGTGGATCTCCGCGTCGAGAAGGAATTCGGAGAGCTGGAGGAGCGTCAGCCCCTGGAAGAGCGGCGCGCCATCCTTGATCCGCTCCAGCATGTCCTGAACGGTGGTGAAGCCCGGAACGACGTTGAATTTCTTCGCCAGCTCCTGGCGGATGATGCTTTCAACCGGATCGCCGACGATGGTGTGGACCACCTCGTAGCCCTGGTTCATGCAATGCTTGATCAGCGGATAGCCCGCAAGGGCGCCGATGATGAAGACGCCGGGGCGGTCGGTCTCGTAGATCTCGTTGACGCGGGGCGTGTCCGCGCCCTCCTCGAAGACGCCGCCGACGGCTTCGACGAAGGCCCGCGGCGCCATCGCGCCGAGCCGGGCGATCACCCGGTCCGCGGCGACGGCGCGCTCGCCTTCCGGGGTGTCGAGAACGATCGCGTTCTCCTCCACCCGGACCGGCGTCGCATTATAGGCGCATTCCAGAAGCTCGTCCTTGATCGCGGCCAGAATGAGCGAGATGTTGCCCGACTTGGCGCGCGAGAACTCGCGTTTGCGGTTGACGATGGTGACGCGGTTCTGCGCCTGCGCGAGGGCGACGGCGTTCTCGATCGCTGCGTCGCCCGCGCCGATCACCACCACATCCTTGTCGAAATATTCCTTCGGGTCGTCGAGCTGGTAATCGGTCAGCCCGTTGTCGGCGCCCGGGATCTTCGACGCGTCGAGTTTCCGGAGGTTGCCCTGAAGGCCGATGGCGAGGACGACATGGCGCGCCTTCACATCGTCGCCGGAGGCGATCTTCAGGGTGAAATCGCCCTTCTCGCCTTCAACCGAGATCACTTCCGCGTTGAGCCTGACGTTGACCCCGATCTCCGCGACGCCCTGATCCCACCAGCCGAGGATGTTCTCCCGGGTGTCGGCCTCGAACTGCAAATCGGATTGCAACGGCAGGTTGTCCGGCGTCGCCATGACATATTTGCCGCGCTGGTATTTGTAGATCGTGTCCGAGAGGTGATCCGTCCGCTCCAGCAGAATGTGGCTGACGCCGAGTTTCGCCGCCCGCGCGGCGGCGCTTGCGCCCGCGGGACCGGAACCGACGATGGCGATTTCGTAAATCTCTGACATCATGCCCCTGCGGCAACTCTTGCGCATGATGGTTTTTTTTGGCGCGACGGTCAATCGTCACGTGCCCGCCGCCACGCATTTGATGCATGGGAGCGCGAGTTGCGTTTAGTCTGGCGACGCGATCACCTCGAATGCGCCGCCACCGCCGCAGCAATGATTAACAGATAGGAAATACCGGCCCGGCGTCAACTCCGCCGAGAACAAGAATCCGTAACCCCGCCCCGAATCGTCGTCGCCGGCGATGACGCGCCCGTCCGCCGTCTCCAGAGTGGCGGCGAAATCGGCCTCCGGCCCTGAGGCGAAGACCACGCGCCCCGGTTCCGTTACAACCACGGGTATCCGCGCGGCGCCGTCGAGCGCGACCTCGCCGGCGATCCGGCCGCCGGGGCTGAGCGTCCCTGTCGGGGGCGCCGGGGGCGCGGCCGGGCCGGGCAGAATCTGGATCGGATACGCCGCGATCGGATGGAACCGGTCGCCGGGCGCGTAGACGCGGATCTCGGCCTCTCCGGGCGCGGCGTCTCCGGTCGCGCGGAGCGCGAGGAGGGCGTCGCCTTTCGCGGTCTCCTCGATCAGCGCCCGCACGCCGTCCGGGCCGCGCGCGTAGGCGCCGGCCGGGGCCGTCTCCAGCGGCAGAACCGCCTCGCCGCCGATGGCCAGCGCCGTCCGCGCCGCCGCCTTGCGCCGCGCGTCTTCAAAGGGCTGGGCCGACGCGCCCGCGCCGCCAAGGGCCGAGACCATGCGCCGGAGCGCGTCGCATGGATCGCCAAGCCGGAGCGCCCCGCCGTCATGCACGGCGACGCCGTCCGGACCGGTCTCGATCATCACCGGCGCGCCCGCCAGCCCGGCGCCGGCGGCCTGGCCGTAGAGCGCCAGCGCCGCCGCCTTCGCGCCGAGCGCGGCCTCCGCCCAGAACGCCGCCGCCGCCGCCGCGCGCGCGTCCGCCGGAACGATCTCGACCCCGTTCGGGCCGAGCCGGAGCCAGACCAGCCCTTCGGGCGGCGGCGCGGCGCGGAGCGCCTCGCACCGGGCGTCCAGATCCCGCTCGGCCGCGCCGATGGAGGCGAGCCACGCCTCGAGCCCGGCGCCGTGGCCCGGCGCGGCGAGGAGGGCGAGCGAAAGGGCGAAGACGGTCGCGCGGATCATGGCGCGATGCTATGCGCAAAGGCGATGACCGGGAAGGCGAATTGATGGGCGAGGCGTTTCTGACGGCGGGCGGCGCCGGCCTTCTCGGCTATTGCGTCGCCCGCCGCCGGTCGGATCTGGCGCTGCCGGCGCTGCGGACCGGCGCGCTCTCGGCGCTGCTGGCCGCCGGTTTCGCGGCGGCGTTGGCGTTCGCCGGCGCGGCCTGGGAGGCGTATCTCCTCTTCGCCGCTCTCGCGCCGCTCGCGGTGATCGACGCGCGCCGGATGGTGCTGCCGGACGACATCACGCTGCCGCTGATCGTCATCGGCCCGGCGCTGGGGCTGCTTGGCGGCGCCGGCTGGGGCGGGGCGCTGGGCGCGGCGCTCGGTTTCGGCGTTCTCGCGGCGCTCGGCCAGCTTCGGGGCGGCGACGGAATCGGCCTCGGGGACGCGAAGCTCTTCGCCGCGCTGGGCGGCTTTCTCGGCTGGGCGGCGCTGCCGGAGGTCGCCTTCCTCGCGGCGCTCGGCGGGATCGCGCACGCGCTTGTAGCGCATGGCTGGCGCGCGCGCGGGCGAAGCGTTCCCTTCGGGCCGGCGCTGATCGGCGCGGCGCTGGCGTCGGTGCTGTTCGGGCCGATTTTCGGCTGAGGTCAGGAGGCCTCCAACTCCGTGATCCGCGCGTGCGCCGCGCCGAGATTGCGCGTCGTCTGCTCGAGCCGGGCGGCGAGGAACCGCATCACCTGCAGGGAGACCTCGGGGAATTCCTTCAGGAGGCTCAGAAACGCGTCGCGTTCGATGCGAAGCACCTCCAGATCCGTCTTCGCGGCGATCGCCGCGGTGCGGGGGATGTCGCACAGGACGGCCATCTCGCCGAAGACCTGCTTCGGCCCGATCTCCGCCACCTCGCATTTCTCGCCGCCGACGTCGATCAGCACCGAGGCGGTCCCGGCGATGGTGACGAAGGCGCTGTCGCCCTCATCGCCCTGATCGAACAGAAACTCGCCCGCGCGATAGGTCAGACTCTCGCCCATGAAGGCGAGAAGGCGGAGACGCTTGGGATCGACGCCGGCGAAGATCGGCGTCTCCATCATCGTCTCTACAGCTTTATTCAGGCTCATTTTGGCCTCCTTGCGCTCATGTCCCGCCTCCCCGCCGCCCGCGCGTCGTCATTACGCGGCGTCGAGCAGCGCGGCGGGGTCGCCCTCGCGCACGCTTCCGTCGTCGTTGATCCGAATCAGATGGTCGAAATCCTGCGCGGCCGCCGGGTTGACCGCCATGATCAGCGTGCGTCCGGCCATTTCCTCCCGGATCGTGGCGCGGACGGCCGCGTCCTCCGGGGAGACGCCGCCGGCGACGCCGTTGACGATGAGGGCGGCGGGCCGTTTCAGCAGCGCCCGGACCAGCGCCGCCCGGCGGCGCGAGGACGCGCTGAGGCCCGAGCCGCCCGCGCCGAGCGGGGCGCCGAGGCCGACCACGGTGACGCCCTCCCTGAGGCCGCACCGATCGATGGCGGCTTCGAGGAAAGCGTCGAACCGGCGCCAGGCGCTCCGCCGGTCATAGCGGCGCTTGCCGTCGAGAAGGTTCTCCGACAACGAAAGGGCGGGAGAATAGCGGTCCTCGCCGAAGCCGACCACGGTCGGATCGTCCTTGAGCGCCTGCATGGCGCGGGCGCGCGCGGCCAGAATCTCGGCCTCCAGCGCGTCGTCCAGCACGTCGAGCCGGTCGCGGACGGGAACGAAGGTGAGCGCGAAGGACAGAAGAATGCGCCGCGCCTCGCCCTTCGGGGTCCAGTCGGACTTCTGCCCGGCCTCCTTGACGATCCCGGTCAAGGCGAGAATGTCTTTCTTGGAGTAGTCGACGAAACTGTCGAGGAGCGAGCTTTCCTCGTCGACCGAGTCGAGGAACTCCACCAGTTGCCTGGCGATGGACAGGCCCGCGCGCAAAAGCGGCTGGGTCGCGCCGGCGGCGTCGAGGATCGCCAGCACGTTCTGGTCCTCCGCATAATCGGCGATGCTGGCGCGCGCCGCCGCCGGCATGCCGTAGAGGATGTTCTCGAGCAGGGAGGCGTTCTGGTTGAAGCGGCCGACCTCCCAGAATTCGATGATGTCCGACGTTTCGGGATCCTGCGCGGCGGCTTCGCGCAGTTGCGCGCGCGCCCCGAGGACCCGCGCGGCGAAATCGGGATGCTCCTCGGGGTTCATCCGGGCCTGGAGCCCGAGATGGTAAAGCTCGTCCGCCAGCCCGACGCGGTCGGCGAGCGAGACGATGCGCGCGTCGAGTTCGGCGGGGCCGGAGACGCCGGCGGCGGCGTAATCCGTCCAGTCGCCATAGGGCGTCGCGGCGATGTTGCCGGTCTGCTCGGCCTCGCGGAGCCTGAAGGCCGCGTCGGGGCGCGGGTCCGCCTGCAGGGCGGCCGGGGTCCGCCTCAGCGAATAGGTGAGATTGTCGCGGAGCGAGCCGACGAAAAACACGCTTTCGGCGGAGACGAAGGCGAGGCTGCGGCCGATCACCGGCATGGACGCCTCGATCACGACCTCGCCGCCGATGGAGACCCGGCCCTGATCCGGCTCGATCAGCCCCGCCATCATCTTCAGCAGAAGGTCGCGCGCGCCTTCCTCGCCGCCGATCACCGCCGTCGCCTTTCCGGCGGGCGCGGCGCAGGCGGCGCCGTTCAGCCCGCTCGCGCCGGGGCCGTGGCTGACGCCGCGCACCGTGACGTCGCCGGTCAGCATCGCCGCCGGGTCGTCGGCGCCGCCGGTGACGCGGCTCTCGTCATAGACTTCGTCGCCGGAGAAATTCTCCACCACCATCTCGAACCGGCTGTTGAGATCGTTCCAGCGCTGAAAGTAGTTGAGCAGCTCCTTCCACGGCCCGGAGACGTCCTTGTAGGCGGCGAGGACCGCGACGAGGGAGCCGAGTTCGAGATTGCCCTGAATCACCTGTATCCCGCCGAAGAGATAGAAGGCGAACGGGGTGAGGGCGATCAGGAAATTGTTCAGCCCCTTGATCAGATATTTGCGCTTGAAGATGTCCAGCCGGATCGAGAAGCTCTCGTGAAGCTGGTCGGCGATCAGCGCGAGATGCCAGCGGGCGGTGGCGGAGGTGTGAATTTCCTCGATCGCGCCGACGCTTTCGCCGATATCGTCGGCGATCCGGCGCACATTCGCGATCCGGGCCTTGTTCAGCCGCACGATCTTCTTCTGCAGCTTCGGGATCAGGAAACCCTGAACCGGATAGAGCGCGATCGCCGCCGCGCCGAGAAACGGATCCTGGATGAAGATGAAGGTCATGTAGACCAGAAGCATCCCGCCCTGCCAGACGGGGGTGGAGATCACCTCGCCGAAAAAGCCGCTGAGCGCGTCGATCTCGCCCATCACAGACTGCACGATCTCGCCCTGCTTCATGTGCTGGAAGCGTTTGGCGCGAAAGCGCAGCACGGATTCGTACAGCGTGAAACGGAGCCGGCGCATCATCCGCTCGGAGGTGAGGCCGATCTGGGTGTTGAGGATGAATTTCAGCCAGTTGTTCAGGACGATCATGCTGATGAAAATCACGCAAAGGGCCAGAAGATAGGTCATCTGGTCCATGCTGAACGTCATGAACTCGACGGGAAACGACACCGGGGTCTTGCCCGCGCCGAGCGCGTCGTTGACGATGATCTTCGGGATCTCCAGAGAGATGTAGATGATCGGGAACGTCAGGAAGGTCACGATCAAAGTCTTGATCGTGTCCAGCTTGCCGTATTTCCATACGAAGCTGACAAGGCCCTGTTCCATGTCATCTCCTCGACGCCTGTTTGATTTGTGACGCATGGAGCCCGGACGATCAATGGCGCCGTTCGGGCGGATGTCGATGGAATCGCGCGGAAATGACCGGATGCGCGACCGTTCAAGCGGTTTTGAAGGGCGCGGACCCGGATCGGGCGGCGGCGGCGCGCGGCGCGTTCATCCGCCGGGTCCGAAGCGGCGGGTCAGGCGGCCTTCACCTTCGCGGCCTTGAAGACGAACTCCATTCCGTCGCGCCCGGCGAAGGCGAAGGGCGCCTTTTTGGGCAGCCGCCTCTCGATCTCGGCGATCTGGGCGTCGGTGCGGGTCGGGTTGTGGTGAAAGAGCGCGAGGCGCTTCGCCCCGGCGATGGCGGCGAGGCGCACGCCTTCATCGGGGGTCGAATGGCCCCAGCCGACATGGTTTGGATATTCGCTCGCGGTGTAGGCGCTGTCGTAGATCGCGAGATCGGCGCCGTCCATCAGGTCGAGGACGTTCTGGTCGGTCTGGCCTTCGATATGCTCCGTGTCGGAGCAATAGGCGATGACGACGCCTTGCGTCTCCACCCGATAGCCGGTGCAGCCGCCCGGATGGTTGAGCGGCCGGGTGACGATGGCGACGTCGTCGTTCAGCTTCATCCGCCCCGAGGGCTCGGGCTGAAAATATTCGAGATCGGCGCCAAGCATCGCCTCCTCCACCGGGAAGAACGGCCGGCAGAAGAGCCGCGGCATCAGGAGCCGCATGTCGTGCGGCTCGACCGCGCCGAGGCGGAAGCGCTGCCCGGGAATGAAGATCGGGGTGAAGAACGGCAGGCCGCAGACATGGTCGAAATGCGGATGGCCGAGAAGGATGAAGGTCTCCCGGTCGTCGGGCTCCTCCATCATCGCGTTGCCGAGCCGGCGGATGCCCGAACCGCAATCGATAATCACACGGGTTGTGGCGGTCGTGATCTCGACACACGGGGTGTCGCCGCCATAGATGACGGTGTCGGGCCCCGGAGAGGGCAGAGAGCCGCGCACGCCCCAGAAGCGGAAGCGGACGTCGGTGTCACTCATCGGGCCGGTCCAGTCTCTCATCGCGGTCTCCGCCAAGCCGCTCCTCCTGCGTTCCGTCCGCCCCCAGCCGGGCGCCATGCCGGCGCGTCGATGGATCCGGGCGTCCCACTCGGATCTCATATAGCGATTCTATTGTAGAATTTCTGCGCCGTCGAGCAAAGCTCGCCTCACGATGTGTGAGTTTTG
Organism: Paludibacillus litoralis; assembly: GCF_037646705.1. NCBI lineage: Bacteria > Pseudomonadati > Pseudomonadota > Alphaproteobacteria > Rhodobacterales > Paracoccaceae > Paludibacillus > Paludibacillus litoralis. The sequence goes on along the minus strand of NZ_JBBHER010000004.1, from coordinate 383,898 downwards.
TCACCATCTGGGCCCTTTTTCTTTCTGCGGGCCGGCGATGTCGGCGATGCGCATGCGCGGCTCCGGCGGCGAGACCCGGTCGGCGCGGGGGCCGCCCGGCGCCGGGCGCAGGCGTGACGGGGTCTTGTTCAACGTGCGCGATCGTATTCCCCTCTCATTCGTTTCAAGGGTAGGGGAAATTCAGTGTCGCGCAACTGTGGATTGTGCGCCTGGCGCGCGGAGGCGGCGAGACGCGTTCAGCCGGCCACGCCCCGCCGCGTCAACTCAGCAGACCCGGTAGCCAGAGCACGAACGCGGGCCAGAACGAGACGATCAGAATGACCGCGAGATGGCTGAGATAGAAGGGAATCGCGGTGATGATCACACGTTCATACGGAACGCCGGCGATCTGCGACGCGGTCATCAGGGTCATGCCGACAGGGGGCGTGATGTTCGCCACGTTCAGCGTGATGATCATGATGATGGCGAAATGGAGCGGGTCGAACCCGAGCGCCACCATCGCCGGAACCAGCACCGGCCCGACGACCACGAGGGCCGGAAGCACGTCGATCACCATGCCGAGAAGAATGAGCAGGAGGTTCACCAGCAGGATCTGGACCACGGGGCTGTCGCTGATCGTGGTGATCATCTCCGCGGCGTCCCGCGCGACGCCGGAGCGGGTGACGACCCAGCCGAGCACCGTGGACGCGGCGAGGAGGAAGAACACCACGCCGCTGAAGCGGATGGTCACGATCAGCGCCGACCAGATATTCGCCATGGTCAACTGGCGATAGAAGAAGACCCCGATGGCGATCGAATACACCGCGGCGAAGGCCGACGCCTCGGTGACGGTGGTCAGGCCGCCGAGAATGCCGCCGAGGATGATGAACGGCACCAGAAGCGCCGGGATCGTCACGACGAAGGCCACCGCCGCGGTGCGAAGATCGGTTCCGCCATGTTTGGGGAATCCCTTCAGCCAGGCCATCACGCCGCTGGCGATCAGCAGCATAACCGTCATCAGGACGCCGGGCAGGATGCCGGCGGCGAAAAGCTGGAACACCGAGACGTCGCGCAGGGTCGCGGCGTAGATGACCATCACGACGCTCGGCGGGATGATCGGGCCGATGATGGATGAGCAGGCGGTGACGGCCGCGGCGTATTCGGCGCTGTAGCCTTCGCGCTTCATCGCCGGGATCATGATCTTGCCGACGGAGACCGTGTCGGTGATCGCGGCGCCGGTGAGCCCCGAGAAGAACAGGCTGACGACGATGTTCACATGGCTGAGAGCGCCGCGAATCCGCCCGAAAAGCGCGTTGTTGAAGGCCACCAGCCGCTCGGTCAGCCCGGCCTGGTTCATCAGCTCGGACGTGAAGATGAAATAGGGGACCGCCATCAGCAGATAGCCCGAGACGCCGGAGAACATCCGCTCCGCGATGATGCCGAGAAAGGCCTGCCCGCCAAGCTCATAGCCGCCGGCGAGCCCCGAGAAGACCATGACCAGCGCGATCGGCGTTCCGATCAGAAGCAGAATGATGAAGGCGGAAAGAGCTGAGATCATGTCGGTCTTCCCGTCAGGCGTTCGATGAGACGTCGGGGTCTTCGGAATAATCGGCCATCGTCAGCAGGTCGGCGCCGCAAAGAAGATGAACAAGCACGACCAGCCCCGAGGCCGGAACCGAAGCGACGACCCAGGCCGAATGAATCTGGATCTGGTCGGAGACCATGTACGTGTCCGACGCGTTGATCAGGAACTTCCCGCCATACCAGATCATCAGCAGGGAATAGGCGCCGACCAGCAGGACGTTGACGACGCGAAGCGCCCGGGTGAGCGGCGCGGGAAGCGCGGTGGCGAGCGCCCCCATCGCGATATGCTCGCCCCGGAAGAAGGCGACCGTGACGCTCATCAGGCCGACCCAAGGGATGAACAGCCTGGCGAGCGAGTAGGTCCAGCTCAGCGCCGATCCGGTGGCGATCATGTAGAAGAAGCCGACGAACGAGATCGAGAGCATGACCAGGACGCAGATCACGCAAAAGATCTCGACCGCCCGGTTGAGCTCGACGCTCAACCGGGCGCGACGGGTCTGGCTGGTCATGTCACGCGCCCCCCGTCCGGTTCACCGCCTCAGCGGCCGTAGCGGCGCATGTCTTCGGCGTCGATATCGGCGCCGATCTTCGTCACCTCGGCGAGCATGTCGTCGATGATCTGGCCGTCGAGGCCGAAATCGGTGGTGATCCATTCACGCCATGCGGGCCGCGCGATGTCGGCCATCGCCTGCCGCTCGGAGGTGGGGAGCACATAGCACTCCTTGAATTCCTTGCAGGAGGTCTGCCAGCCGGCGATCGCCGCGAGAGAGGCGATGCCATGGCCGATCCCGATCGCCTCCTGCGCCGCGTGGATGACGATGGCCTGGTAGTCCTCGGGGAGCGACTGGAACCATTTCTCGCTGACGACCCAGGTCTGGGTGTTGTAGATGTGGCCGCTCAGGGTCGTGTAGTCGTTCACCTCCCAGAGCTTGAAATTCTCGCTGACGCCGGGCGCGTTGAACTGCCCGTCCGCGAGGCCGGTGGCGAGCGCGGTCACGACTTCACCCCAGGGAAGCGGCGTCGCGGAGGCCCCGAGCGCCTTCATCACGGTGACATGCGCCGGGTTTTCCTCGACCCTGATCTTCAGGCCCTTGATGTCGTCGGCGGTCTTGATCAGGCGCTTGTTGTTGGTGAAGGCGACGAAGCCGCCGCCATCGTCGAAAGTGCCGAGATAACGGAGCCCGGACTCCTCGGCGGAGTCGGACATGAAATCAGCGAACCAGGCGCCGTCCAGGAACGCGTGCGCGACGCGGTAGCTCGGGAAAAGGAAGGGCGCGGTGATCGCCTGATATTTCGGATAGAAGGACGACATCGCGCCCGAAGAGATCACGGTGGATTGCAGGAGCGCGCCGTCCTGCGCCTGCTTGCCGGTCTCGACCTCGGAGCCGAGCTGCATCGCGCCGAAGATCTGCACCTCGATGCCGCCCTCGGTCGCGGATTCGACGAGAGACTTGAAGTGGACGAGCGAGACCTGGACCTCATTGCTCATGGCTTCGGGCAGGATGTGCGCGATCGCCATCGTGTAGTCGGCCGCGTTGGACGCGCCGGCGCCGCCAATGATGAACGCGCTCGCAAAAAGGGCGCTTTTCAGCTTCCCGGCGGCGCGCGAAGTTTTTTGTCTGGTGATCGAAAATTGTCGCAGCATTTCGTCGCTTCTCCCTGTTCGACGCCGGATTCAAGGCGCCCGACGTATCAATCCATTAGTGGATGGGGCTCTCGGTCCCTGTCAACGTTTAAAACCCGCGCCGGCGCGGGAGGCGGCGGCGGTCAGGGCGTGAATCCGGCGAGAAGCCGGCGCAACTGACGCTCGCGGACCTGGCCGGCGGCGTCCTTTTGCGGCCACCAGCGGACGACGCGCTGCCCCTTTTCGGGGAAGCTCTCCTCCAGCCTCTCGACCTCGAGCGGAAAGAGATCGACGGCGAGGCGCGCCCATGTGCCGTCATCGCGGAATTTCAGCGTCTCGAACGCGCCGATCGGCTCCTCCGCGACGGCGCCGATCACGCCCGCCTCCTCCCAGGCTTCGATCGCCGCGCTCTCGGAGGCGGTCTTGTCGCGCATGCGCCCGCCCTTCGGGACGATCCATCGGCCGGTGCGCCGGGTGGTGATGAGCAGGATCTCTATCCCGTCGCCCGCCCGCCGCCAGCAGAGCGCGCCCGCCTGCCGTTTTCGCGAAGGGCGGAGCGCGGCGCGCGCGCGCGTCAGGCGACCTTTGAGTGAAGAACACATCCCCGCAGCTTACCCGGGATCCGGGGAAAGTCGATTGCCGGGCGCCGGAGTTTCTTCTAAGCCTGTCTCGGATCGCACGGAAACCGGAGGAGACGGCCATGGTCGCGGAACTGACTCATTTCATTGATGGCGCGCATGTGAAAGGGGCCTCGGGCCGCTTCGCGGATGTCTATAACCCGGCGACCGGGGAAATTCAGGCGCGCGCGCCGCTGGCGGATCAGGCGGAGGTGGACGCCGCCGTCGCCAGCGCGAAAGCCGCGCAGCCGGCCTGGGCCGCGGTCAACCCGCAGCGCCGGGCGCGGGTTCTGATGGAGTTCGTGCGGCTCTTGCACCGCGACATGGACAAGCTGGCCACCGCGCTCTCGCGCGAGCATGGCAAGACGCTGCCCGACGCCAGAGGCGACGTGGTGCGCGGGCTTGAAGTGGCGGAGTTCTGCATCGGCGCGCCGCATCTTCTGAAGGGCGAATTCAGCGAGGGGGCGGGCCCCGGCATCGACATCTACTCGGTGCGTCAGCCCGTCGGCGTCGCGGCGGGGATCACGCCGTTCAATTTTCCGGCGATGATCCCGATGTGGAAATTCAGCCCGGCGATCGCCTGCGGCAACGCCTTCATCCTGAAGCCTTCGGAGCGCGATCCGTCCGTGCCGCTGATGCTGGCGGAGCTGATGATGGAGGCGGGGCTGCCGAAAGGCATCCTCAACGTCGTCAACGGCGACAAGGTGGCGGTGGACGCCATCCTCGACCATGAGGATATCGCCGCGGTCGGCTTTGTCGGCTCGACGCCGATCGCGCAATATGTCTATGGGCGCGGAACCGCCTCGGGCAAGCGGGTGCAGTGCTTCGGCGGGGCCAAGAACCATCTGATCATCATGCCGGACGCTGATATGGACCAGGCGGTGGACGCGCTGGCCGGCGCCGGCTACGGCGCGGCCGGGGAGCGCTGCATGGCGGTCTCGGTCGCGGTGCCGGTCGGGGAGGAGACCGCGGACCGGCTGATCGAGAAGCTGGCGCCGCGGGTCGAGTCGATGAAGATCGCGCCCTACACCGGCGGCGAAGACGCCGATTTCGGCCCGCTCATCACCGCCGAGGCGAAAAAGCGCGTGCTCGGCCTGATCGACCGCGGTGTCGAGGAGGGCGCGAAGCTGGTGGTCGACGGACGCGGCTTCAAGATGCAGGGCTACGAAGACGGGTATTTCGTCGGCGGCTGTCTCTTCGACAATGTCACGCCCGACATGGACATCTACAAGACCGAGATCTTCGGCCCGGTGCTCTCCACCGTGCGCGCGGACAGCTATGAGACCGCGCTGAAGCTGGCGACGGACAACGAGTACGGCAACGGGGTCGCGATCTACACCCGCGACGGCGACACCGCGCGCGATTTCGTCAGCCGGGTTCAGGTCGGCATGGTCGGCGTGAACGTGCCGATCCCGGTGCCGCTCGCCTATCACACCTTTGGCGGCTGGAAGAAATCGGCCTTTGGCGATCTCAACCAGTACGGGCCGGACGCGTTCCGCTTCTACACCCGCACCAAGACCGTGACCTCGCGCTGGCCGTCCGGGGTGAAGGAGGGCGCGGAGTTCAATTTTCCGTCATAGGTCATAGGGAAAAAGAAGCCCGGCCCGGAGCGATCGCTCCGGGCCGGGCCTCGGCGTTCGGTCGGGCGCGGCTCAGGCGGCCGCGGCGCGCCGGCGCCGGCTGACGAAGCCGAGCAGGCCAAGCCCGCCGAGCAGCAGCGGCAGCGCCGCCGGAACCGGAACCGGAGAGGGCGGCGGCGTGACCCCGGTCGAGTCGAGGAAGACGCCCGAGCTGGACGTGTAGGTGACGCCGGGGTCCGCATCGATCCCGAACGTGCCGGTGTTCATGAAGTCCATCATGATGCTGATGTCGTTCTGGTTGGTCGCAGCCGCGATCGATAGCGAGGCGAAGACGTCGTACCGCTTGTTCGCCTCGACGGTGATCGAACCAGAAAGCGTCCGGTCGACGTCGAAGAACGTGTTTGACGGCGTTGCGCCGGAGGATGTGCCGTAGTCTTGGGCGAACGTCCGGGAGATGAGCGCGCCGCCCAGCGAAGTGAAGTTCTGATAGGTCGCGCCCGCGGTCGAATCGTAAACGAAGAGATTGGCGAAGACGAATGCGCTGTATCCCGTCGCCAAGGGCCCGTTCAGCAGATCGGACACCTCGATGGTTCCGTCGAAGTCGAAGGAGAAGCTGACATTCGTGCCGGCCGCGTCGGGGGAGAAGGCCACGCGCTCGCCGAACGAGGCGCCAGACTGGCCGTTGCTCTGGGCGGACGGGATATTCGTCCGCGCCTTGACGGTCCCGTCATCCAGGTCGACCGTGGACTGGAAATTGGTCCCGAAGTTCTGCGAGGCGTTCGTCGCCCCGTTCTGCTGAAGGCCGTCGATAAGGCCGCCGGCGCCCACCTGGATAAACGGCCGTACGAAATAGGAGGCCGCCTCCGCGCTTTGAGGCAGGGAGAATCCGGCGATCGCCAGAGCCGCACCTGCGATAGTCAAATGTTTCATCATGTCTTTGGATCCTTTCCCACGGGGTCCCCCCCCACTCACCACAGCGCGGACGTGATCTGAGCCGGCCCGCCCGCAGCCATCGCGAGGCTCCGGGCGGAGACTGACCACAGTGGATACCCCTGGGTGGCCAGAACCGATAACTTATGCCTTTGAGCGCCCCCGCATCGCCGTGACGACGAATTCAAATTTACACTGCACTCCACATGCGAACAAAATTTGATGAAAATTAATGATCTAGATATGTGGCGATTCGCCGCAGTTTTTCGACGCGAAAATGATTTCTGTTTTTATGTGCGCCCACAATGGATTGCGCGCATTTCAGAAAGTGAAGGATCGTATGACGATGCAGGGCTTCGGCTGATTCGCGGCCACGGCTCCATCTGGCGCGTTCGCCTCACGGAAGAGTTGACGCGCGGAAGATCGCGCGCATGCCGAAGCCCGGGAGCGGGCCGGCGGGCGGCGTTCGACGCTGCGGCGCCCCCCTTGCGTCCCGCCCGATGGCCGGGTCATTCTGCGACGGTGAAAGAACCGGTGGTCATCATCGACTTTGAAAGGCGCGGCCTTCATGTTGATCCTGAACCGCCGGCGCGCGGCGTCACGGGCCCGGAGGATAGACCATGGATTTCGCCTTAACCGAGGAACAGCAGGCCATCTTCGACATGGCCCGCGCCTTTGGCCAGGAGGAGATCGCGCCGAATGCGCGCGCGTGGGAGGCGGAGGGAACCATCCCGAAAGCGCTCTGGCCGAAGGTCGCCGCGCTCGGTCTCGGCGGCATCTACGTCTCCGAGGCGCATGGCGGCTCCGGGTTGACCCGGCTCGATGCGACGCTGGTGTTCGAGGCGCTGGCGATGGCGTGCCCCGCGACCGGCTCCTTCCTCTCGATCCACAACATGTGCGCCGGCATGATCGACCGTTTCGGCTCGGACGAGATGAAGGCGGCGTGGCTGCCCCGGCTCTGCTCGATGGAGACGGTGATGTCCTATTGCCTGACCGAGCCTGGCTCGGGCTCCGACGCGGTGGCGCTCCGGACGCGGGCGGCGCGGACCAATGACGGCTGGGCGCTGACCGGGACCAAGTCCTTCATCTCCGGCGGCGGCTATTCCGACGCCTATCTGGTGATGTGCCGGACCGGGGAGGAGGGCGCGCGGGGCGTCTCCGCGATCATCGTCGAGGCGGGGGCGGACGGGCTCTCCTTCGGCGCCAAGGAGGAGAAGATGGGCTGGCGCGCGCAGCCGACGACGGAGGTCCGGCTGGAGTCCGCCGCGGCGCCGGCGGCCAATCTGGTCGGAGAGGAGGGGCGCGGCTTCGTCTATGCGATGGCGGGGCTGGACGGCGGGCGGCTGAACATCGCCGCCTCCGCGCTCGGCGGCGCGCAGGCGGCGCTCGACGCGGCGCTGCGCTACACCGGAGAGCGGCGCGCCTTCGGCAAATCCATCGACCAGTTCCAGGGCCTGCAATTCCGGCTCGCCGATATGGAGACGCAGCTTCAGGCGGCGCGGGTGTTCCTGCGGCAAGCGGCGTGGAAGCTGGATCAGGGCGCGCCGGACGCGACCAAATTCTGCGCGATGGCGAAGCGCTTCGTCACCGATGCGGCGTTCAACGTCGCCAATGACGCGCTGCAGCTTCACGGCGGCTACGGCTATCTCGCCGATTACGGCATGGAGAAGATCGTCCGCGATCTCCGGGTGCATCAGATTCTGGAGGGGACCAACGAGATCATGAGGGTGATCATCGCCCGCGCGCTCCTGGCCGAACGGGAAGGGCGCGCGGCGTGAGCGACATCCTGGTCCGGATCGAGGGCCGCGCGGGGCGGATCACGCTCAACCGGCCGAAGGCGCTGAACTCGCTCACATACGACATGCTGCGCGCGATCGACGCCGCGCTCGACGCGTGGCGCGAGGATGAGCGCGTCGCGCTCGTGCTGATCGACGCGGCGGGCGAGCGGGCCTTCGCGGCGGGCGGCGATATCGTCGATCTCTACGAGACCGGCCGGGCCGGGGATTTCGCGTTCGGGCAGGCGTTCTGGGCGTTCGAATATCGGCTGAACGCGAAGATCGCGAATTATCCCAAACCTTATGTCGCGATCATGCATGGCTTCGTCATGGGCGGCGGGGTCGGCGTCTCCGCGCTCGGCTCGCACCGGGTGGTGACGGACGGCACCGAGGTCGCGATGCCGGAATGCGGCATCGGGCTCGCGCCGGATGTCGGCGGCTCGAAGCTCCTCGCCTCGGCGCCGGGGCGCGCGGGCGAGTATCTCGGCATGACCGGGGCGCGGATGGGGCCGGGCGACGCGATCCATGCGGGCTTCGCCGATGTCTATGTCCCGAAAGACCGGCTGGAGGCGTTGAAGGCGCGGCTGATCGAGACCGGCGACGCCGGCGAGATCGGCCGGTTCGCCGCCGCCCCCGAGAGCGGCGATCTGGTCGGCGCCGAGGCGCGGATCAACGATGTTTTCGCCGCCCCGAGCGCGGTGGAGATCGAGGCGCGGCTGGAGCGGGACGCGAAGGCGGGGTCGGCATGGGCGGAGAAAACCCTCAAGGCGCTGCGGCGCGCCTGCCCGCTCTCGGCGGCGGTGACGATGGAGATGGTGCGCGCCGCGCGGGGCATGACGCTGGAGCAGGCGCTCACGCAGGAGTACCGCTTCACCTCCCGCTGCATGGAGGAGGGCGAATTTCTGGAAGGGGTGCGCGCCGCGGTGATCGACAAGGACCGGGCCCCGAACTGGGCGAAGCCGCGTCTTTGCGACGTGACGGCGGCGGACGTGGCGGCGATGCTCCGCCCGGCCGAGACGGGCGACCTGACATTTGAGGGAGACAAGTCATGAAGATTGGATTCATCGGCCTTGGCAACATGGGGAGGCCGATGGCGGCCAACCTTGTGAAGGCCGGCCATGAAGTGACGGGGTTCGATCTCCAGCCTTTCGACGTTCCGGGGGTTGCGCGCGCCGCTTCGGCGGCGGAGGCGGCGGCGGGGCGCGACGCGGTGCTGACCATGCTGCCGAACGGCGCGATCCTCGGCTCGGTGATGGCGGAGATCATCCCGGCGGCGACGAAAGGCGCGGTGCTGATCGATTGCTCGACGGTCGATGTCGCGGCGGCGAAGGCGGCGCATGAGGCGGCGGAGACGGCCGGATTCCTCTCGGTCGACGCGCCGGTCTCCGGCGGCGTCGGCGGGGCGGAGGCGGGCACGCTCACCTTCATGTGCGGGGGCTCGGACGCCGCCTTCGCCGCGGCCGCGCCGCTGTTCGAGATCATGGGCGGCAAGGTCGTCCATTGCGGCGCGGGCGGCGCGGGGCAATCGGCGAAGATCTGCAACAACATGATCCTCGGCGCGACGATGATCGTGACCTGCGAAGCCTTCGCGCTGGCGGACAAGCTCGGGCTCTCCCGGCAGGCGATGTTCGATGTCGTCTCCACCTCCTCGGGGTATTCATGGTCGATGAACGCCTATTGCCCGGCGCCGGGGATCGGGCCAAAAAGCCCGGCCGACAACGACTACAAACCCGGCTTCGCCGCGGCGCTGATGCTGAAGGATCTGACGCTGGCGCAGGCGGCGGCGGCGGATGCGGGCGCGGCGACGCCGCTCGGCGCTCACGCCCGGGCGCTTTACGACGATTTTGTGGCGGCGGGAGGCGGAGACAAGGATTTCTCCGCGATGCTGCCCCGCCTGATGAAGATGACGAGGGAGTGATTTCATGAGCGAGACCGTGATCGTCGAGCGGCGCGGCCGCGTCGCGACGCTTCGGCTGAACCGGCCGGAGGCGCTGAACGCGCTGAACAAACAGATTCTGACCGAGATGCTGGAGAAGGCCGCCGCGCTGGATGCGGACCGCGACATCGGCTGCCTGATCGTCACCGGCTCGGAGAAGGCGTTCGCCGCCGGGGCGGACATCAAGGAGATGAGCGACAAGTCCTTCATGGACATGTATTACAGCGACGCCTTCTCGGGCTGGGACGGCTTCGCGAAGATGCGCACGCCGAAGATCGCGGCGGTTTCGGGCTATGCGCTCGGCGGCGGCTGCGAGTTGGCGATGATGTGCGATTTCATCATCGCCGGCGAGGGCGCGAAATTCGGCCAGCCGGAGATCAAGCTGGGCGTGATCCCCGGCATGGGCGGCTCGCAGCGCCTCGCCCGCGCCGTCGGCAAGGCGAAGGCGATGGACATGGTGCTGACCGGCCGGATGATGGGCGCCGAGGAGGCGGAGCGCGCCGGCCTCGTGAGTCGGGTCGTCCCCGACGCGAACGTGATGGATGAGGCGATGAAGGCGGCGGAGACGATCGCCTCCTATTCGAAGCCCTCCACCATGGTCGCGAAAGAGGCGGTGGACCGGGCGTTCGAGACCACGCTGGCGGAAGGGCTGCACTTTGAACGGCGGGTCTTTTTCGGCCTGTTCGCGACCCAGGACCAGAAGGAAGGGATGAAGGCCTTCACCGAAAAGCGAAAGGCCGATTTCAAGCACGAATAGGGCGGGCGGCGCGGCCTCGCTCCCCCACGGAGCGAGGCCCGGCTTCCTCACCGTCTCTCTTCTGAGGGATGGAGCGACGCGGCTGTCCTCACGTCGCCTTTGCCCGTAGAAGCGCCCTGCGTTAGATCATTCGATCAGACCGAAGACACGCCTGAAAGGACGAGCAATGTCGGAGAAGAAACTCGATCGGATGTTGTCGCGGGGTGTGCGGACTGGCGCTGTGGAGATGGTGTATCCGTCGGGCGAAGTCCGCCGATATGGCGACGGAAGCGCGCCGGTGGCGCGGCTGCGCATCGCGGATTCAGCGGCGGTGCGCGGCATATGGATGGATCCGGCGCTGAAGGTGCCGGAGCTCTACATGGAGGGGCGGCTGGTTGTGGAGGAGGGCGACCTCTTCGACTTCCTGATTCTGGTGAAGAAGAACGGCGCGCGCGGCTTCGTGACTTTCCCCTCCATGGCGCTCGGGGTCGGGCGCATGCTGAACGGCGTCCTCCGCCGGCATCTGCTCCCTGAGCGCGCGAAGCGGAACGTCGCGCATCATTACGACCTGGATGAACGGCTGTTCCGGCTCTTCCTCGATGAGGATCTCCAGTATTCCTGCGCCTATTACGAGACCGGCGACGAAACGCTGGAAGAGGCGCAGCGGAAGAAGAAGCGCCATATCGCGGCGAAGATGCAGCTCGAGCCGGGACGCAAGGTGCTCGATATCGGCTGCGGCTGGGGCGGCATGGGGCTGTATCTGGCCAGGGTGGCGGGCGTCGGCGTCACCGGCGTCACGCTGGCCGAGGAGCAGCTTCGGGTCGCCAAGGAGCGGGCGAAAGCCGCGGGGATGGAGAAGGACGCGACATTTCTGCTTCAGGATTACCGGAAGGTGGAGGGGCGGTTCGACCGGATCGTATCCGTCGGGATGTTCGAACATGTCGGCTCACAAAATTATGATGAGTACTTCAGGACGATCGAACGGCTCCTGACCGACGATGGAATCGCGGTGGTGCACGCCATCGTCCGGGCGAAGCCGAACCGGTTCGACGCGCCCTTCATCGACAAGTACATCTTCCCGAACGGCCATATCCCGAGCCTTGGGGAGACCTTCCCGGCCATCGAGAAGACGAAGCTTCTGGTGAAGGATGTCGAAATCCTGACGATGCACTACGCGGACACTCTGAAGGAGTGGCGCAAGCGATTCCACGCGAATCGAGAGGCGGCGCTGGCGCTTTACGACGAAAGATTCTTCCGGATGTGGGATCTGTATCTGATGGCGTCCGAGATCAGCTTCCGGTACGGCAAGCTGGCCAATTTTCAGATCGTGCTCACCCGCCGGCACGCCGAAGCCCCACGAAGCCGGGCCTATATCGCCGCCGCCGAGGCCGAACTGGCCGCGGCCGAGGCCAGGGTCGACGCGGAGATCGCGGCGGGCGCGAGGGCGCCTGCGACCGCGCCCGGCCTCGACGCCGCCGGCGGGGGGGCTTAAGGAGTCGAAGCCGGAAAAACGGAGCCCAAGCCGATGCCCGCATCAGCAATCTCGCCTGTCGTGCTATGCATTCTGGATGGCTGGGGCTGGCGCGCGGAGCGTGAAGGGAACGCTCCGGCGCAGGCCCACACCCCGAATTACGATGCGCTGGTCGCGGCGCAAACGCCTGCGATGCTGGCCTGTTCCGGCCCCGATGTCGGCCTGCCGGCGGGGCAGATGGGCAATTCCGAAGTCGGGCACATGAATATCGGGGCCGGGCGCGTGGTCTGGATGGATCTGCCGAAGATCGATCGCGCGATCGAGGATGGATCCTTTCGCGCCAATCCGGAGCTGAAGGCCTTCGCCGCCGCGCTGAAGGCGAGCGGCGGGACCGCGCATCTGATGGGGCTGATGAGCCCCGGCGGCGTCCATGCGCATCAGCGCCATATCGCCGAAGCTGCGAAGGCGTTGGCCGCGCAGGGGATTCCGGTCGCGCTGCATCTCTTCACAGACGGGCGCGACACGCCGCCGACGAGCGCGGCCGGCTATCTGGAGACGTTCGAGGCGGATCTCGGCGGCGCCGGGCGCGTCGCCACGGTTTCCGGCCGCTTCTACGCGATGGATCGGGACAAGCGTTGGGAGCGGGTGGGGGCGGCCTATTCCGCGATCGTTCACGGCGAGGGGGCGGCGGCGGCGAGCGCGGCGGCTGCGATCCGGGCCGCTTATGAGCGGGGCGACACGGACGAGTTCATCACGCCGACGGTGATCGGCGGCTACAAGGGCGCGGCGGCGGGCGACGGCGTTCTCTTCCTCAATTTTCGCGCGGATCGGGCGCGGGAGCTGCTCTCCGCGCTCGGCGATCCGGAGTTTGACGGGTTCGCCGTTCCCGGACGGCCGCGCTTCGCGGCGATGGCGGGCCTCGTCGAGTATTCGGAGCGGCACAACGCGTTCATGTCGACGCTGTTTCCGGTCGCGCCGATCGTCAACACGCTCGGCGCATGGGTTTCGGCGGCGGGGCGCCGCCAGCTTCGCATCGCCGAGACCGAGAAATATCCCCATGTCACGTTCTTTCTGAACGGCGGCGAGGAGGCGCCCGCGGTTGGCGAGACCCGGGTGATGGCGCCGAGCCCGAAGGTGCGGACCTACGATCTCGCGCCGGAGATGGCCGCGGCGGAGGTGACGGCGGCGCTGGTCGAGGGGATCGAAGCCGGCCATGATCTGATCGTGGTGAATTACGCCAACCCCGACATGGTGGGCCATACCGGCGATCTTCAGGCCGCGATCCGCGCCTGCGAGGCGGTGGACGAAGGGCTGGGGGCCGCGCTGGCGGCGCTTCGCCGGGCGGGGGGCGCGATGATCGTGACGGCCGATCACGGAAATTGCGAGATGATGATCGACCCGGAGACGGGCGGCTCGCACACGGCGCATACGGTGACGCCCGTGGCGGCGCTGCTGGCCGGGGTTCCGGGGGCGGCGCTTGCCGGGCCCGGGCGGCTCGCCGATCTTGCGCCGACGCTGCTCGACCTGATGGGGCTTGCGCCGCCGCCCGAGATGACCGGCCGGTCGCTTCTCGTTCGCTGATGCGGAAAGCCGCCCTCCTCCTCGCGGCGATAGCGCTGGCCGGCGCCGGGGCCGAGGCCGGAACGCCCGGTCGGGCGGCGGACATGCTGGAGAAGGCGCGGGCGTTCCTCGCGGCGGCGCGCACGCCGGAGGAGCGGCTGGCCGCGCTCGGGCGCGCGGCGCAGGCGGAGGAGGCGGCGCTGGCCGCGCTCCGCGCCGATCTTCGCCGGGGGGCCGACCGGCGCGCGGCGATCGAGAGCGGGCTCCATGCGAAACGCCGGCGGCTGGCCGCCATTCTCTCGGCGCTGCAGCGGATCGAGCGCGCGCCGCGGGCGGCGGCGCTGGCGCATCCCGGCGGCGTCGTGGCGGGGGCGCGGGCGGGGATGATGCTGGCGGCGCTGGCGCCGGAGCTCGAAGCGGAGGCGGCGACGCTGCGCGCGGCGCTGGCGGAGCTCGATGAACTGGCGGCGCGGCGCGCGGAAGCGGCGGCGGCGGCGCGCGCGGCGCTCGGAGCGTTGCAGCGCCGGCGCGCCGAAATCGCCAGGTTGCTGGACCGTGGAGAGGAGGGCGGCGCGGCGGCGGGCCGGCTGGCCGCCGAAGGCGCGGCGCTGGCCCGATCGTCCGAAACGCTGAGCGCGCTCGTCGCGCTGCTTCCGGCGGCGCCGGGCGCGGATACGCCGGGCGCCGCGAGATTCACTGCGGCGCGGGGCGCGCTGCCGCCCCCGGTCGAGGGCCGCCTGAAGGCGGCGTTCGGCGCGCCGACGCCGGGCGGCGGGCGGCTTGAAGGGGTCGCGCTCGCGGCGCCGCCCTACGCCATGGTTTACGCGCCGTGGCGCGGAGTGATCCGCTTCGCCGCTCCGTTCGGCGAGGACGGCGTGGTGGTGATGCTGGAGCCGGAGCCGGATGTCCTGATCGTGTTCTCGGGTCTCGCCGCCGCGATGAGGGAGCCGGGCGACCTGGTTCTGGCGGGAGAGGCGATCGGCGCGCTCGGCGGGCCGGCCCCCGCCGCGGAAGAATTTTTGCTTGCGGCGACGACGCCGGTTGAAGCCATCGGCCGGGAAACGCTCTATATGGAAGTGAGACGAGGCGGCGCGCCGGTCGATCCGGCGATCTGGTTCGAGTTCGAAACAGAGGAAGGTGACAGATAATGAAACAGGCGTTCAACGCTGCGATCGGCGGCGCCGCGCTCGGCATTCTGGCCGCGACCCAATTCGCGGCGCCGCTCGCCGCCGAGGAGCGGGGCGCGCGCAGCACCTACGAGCAACTCGACCTTTTCGGCGATATCTTCGAGCGGATCCGCAGCCAGTATGTGGAGGAGGTGGACGAGGAGAAATTGATCGAAAGCGCGATCAACGGGATGCTCTCGTCGCTTGACCCGCATTCGAGCTACCTGCCGCCGAAGGGCTTCGAGGACATGCAGGTCCAGACCAAGGGCGAGTTTGGCGGGCTCGGCATCGAGGTGACGATGGAGAACGGCGTCGTGAAGGTGGTCGCGCCGATCGACGAGACGCCCGCCGCCGAGGCGGGGATCGAGTCGGGCGACTACATCACCCAGCTGGATGGAGAGCCGGTTCTGGGCCTGACCCTGTCGGAGGCGGTCGAGAAGATGCGCGGCGGCGTCGGCGAGAAGATCGTGCTGACCATCGTCCGCGAGGGCGAGGACGAGCCGTTCGACGTCGCCATCGTTCGCGACACGATCAAGATCCGCGCGGTGCGCGCGCGCGCCGAAGGCGATGTCGGCGTGATCCGGATCACCACCTTCAACGAGCAGACATACGAGAATCTCGAATCCGGAATCGAGGAGGTGAAAACCGAGATCGGCCCGGACCGGATCAAGGGCTATGTCATCGACCTTCGAAACAATCCGGGCGGGCTGCTGAACCAGGCGATTTCGGTCTCCGACGCGTTCCTGGAGGCGGGAGAGATCGTCTCGACCCGCGGGCGCAACCTCGAGGACAGCGAACGCCACAACGCCGAGCCGGGCGATCTGACCGAAGGCAAGCCTCTGGTCGTGCTGATCAACGGCGGGTCCGCCTCCGCGTCGGAGATCGTCGCGGGCGCATTGCAGGATCATCGCCGCGCGATCGTCGTCGGCGAGAAAAGCTTCGGCAAGGGCTCGGTCCAGACGATCATGCCGCTTGGCGGCGAGGGCGCGATCCGGCTGACGACGGCGCGCTATTACACGCCGTCAGGCCGGTCGATTCAGGCGCTCGGGATCGAGCCGGACATTCTGGTGGAGCAGATCAAGCTGAAGCAGGACGACACGGAGGACTCGCCGACCGCGTTCCGCCGGTCCGAGGCGGATCTCCGCGGCAGCCTGAAGAACCAGCTGACCGAAGAGGAGCAGCGGCTGCTGAAGGAGGAGCATGACCGGCATGTGGCGACGGCGAAGCTTCGCGGCGAGGATCTTCAGCTCGCCTATGCGCTCGACCTCCTGACCGGGCTCTCCATCTATACGGAGGCGCGGTGAGGCCATGGCGGAGACGAGTCGAAGGATGAGCGCGGCGGAGATCGCCGCGCTCCCCTACCGGCCATGCGCCGGGCTGGTGCTGATGAACCGCGATGGCGCGGTGTTCGCCGGCAAACGGATCGACAACCCCGCCGACGCCTGGCAGATGCCGCAAGGCGGCGTCGAGCCGGGGGAGGCGCCGCGCGTCGCGGCCCTGCGCGAATTGAGCGAGGAGACCGGCGTCAGGCCGGAGCGGGTGAAGCTCCTCGCCGAATCGCCGGACTGGCTCCCCTACGATCTTCCGTATGACCTGGTTCCGAAGCTCTGGAACGGGCGCTTTCGGGGGCAGAAACAGAAATGGTTCCTGCTGCGCTTCATGGGCGACGATCGCGAGGTCGTCATCGATGGCGACACGCCCGAGTTCAGGGAATGGGGCTGGTTCGCGCCCGAGACGCTGATCGACAAGATCGTGCCGTTCAAGCGGCCGGTCTATGAGGCGGTGTTCGCGACCTTCGCGGGCAAGATCGGGCCCGGTTGACGAGGCCCGCCCGGCGAATGCGCAGGACGAGCGCGTCCGCTCCATATTTTCGCCGAACTGGTCTATGATCCCGCTCCGCGCTGACGAGCAGTAGAACAAAGAGGCGTGCGTGGCCCGAAAGTCGAAGAAATCCGCCGGAAAGCGGGCGGGGAGCGCGCCGCGCGCCGTGCGGGCGTCGGGCTTCGACCGCGTGATCGGCGGCGTTGTGAAATGGATGTTCCGGCTTCTGTTCAGGATCGGGCTCCGTCTGGCGCTGATCCTGCTGCTGATCCTCGGCGGGGCGGTGGGATATTATCTCTTCAAGCTGCCGCCGGCGTCGGAATTGCTGGATGCGCGCACGCATGGCTCCGTCACGATGCTGGACCGGAACGGGGACGTGTTCGCGTGGCGGGGGGCGCAGTTCGGCGGCGAGATCGGGCCGGGGGACGTCTCTCCGTATCTGGTGGAGGCGATCCTGGCGGCGGAGGACCGGCGCTTCTATTCGCATTTCGGCATCGATCCGCGCGGCCTCCTGCGGGCCATGGTGGCCAATGTCCGGGCCGGCGGGTTCGTGCAAGGCGGCTCCACGATCACGCAGCAGGTGGCGAAGAACGTGTTCCTCACGTCCGAGCGCACGCTGGAGCGCAAGCTGAAGGAGGTTCCGGTCGCGCTGGCGCTGGAGCTGAAATACACCAAGGATGAAATTCTCTCGATCTACATGAACCGGGTCTATCTCGGCGCGGGGGCGACCGGGTTCGAAGCGGCCGCGGAGCGCTATTTCTCCAAATCCGCGAAGTTCCTGACCATTCCCGAGGCGGCGATGCTGGCGGGGCTGCTGAAAGCGCCGAGCCGCTTCGCGCCGACCTCAGATCTCGGGCGCGCGGAAGGGCGGGCGGCGGTGATCATCAAGGCGATGGTCGAGACCGGCGCGATCAGCGAATCCGAGGCCGTCGCGGCGCTGGCGCGGCCGGCGCGGCTGTCAACGGCGGCGGCGCGGCGGACGGGCGGCCATTTCGCCGATTGGGTGATGGACAGCGGCCCCGCCTTCCTCACCGCGACGACGACGGAAGACGTCCGGATCGCGACGACGTTCGACGCGAAGATCCAGGCCGCCGCCGAGGCGGGGCTGGCCGAGGTTTTCGAGACCAAGGTCAAGCCCGGCAGCCCGGCGGAGGCGGCGGTGGTGGTGATGAGCCCGGCGGGCGAGGTTCGCGCCATGATCGGCGGGCGCGATCCGAAGGCCGGCGCCTTCAACCGCGCGGTGCAGGCGCTCCGTCAGACCGGGTCCGCGTTCAAGCCCTTCATCTACGCGGCGGCGCTCGAGGCGGGTTTCTCGCCGCTCGACGTCATCGTCGATCGGCCGCTGACGATCGATGTTCCCGGCTCCGGCCCCTGGAGCCCCGAGAATTACGGCGGCGGCTACGCCGGCCCGGTGACGCTGACGACGGCGCTGGCGCGCTCGATCAACACGGTCGCGGTTCGCCTGTCCGAACGGGTGGGCCGGGAGAGGGTGCGCCGCCTCGCCGCCGCCATGGGGATCACCACGCCGCTCGCCGATGGCCCGGCGCTGGCGCTTGGGGTGTCGGAATCGACTCTGCTGGAGATGACCGGAGCCTATGCGGCGATCGCGAATGGCGGCCGCCGCGCGACGCCGCGCGGCATTTCGGAGATCACCATTCGCGGCGACGCGGAGCCGGTGATGTCCGCGCCGGAGACTGGCGGGGGCGAGCGGGCGCTCTCGGCGGAGACGGCCGGACAGTTGACCGGAATGATGGAGGAGGTGATCCGGAGCGGCACCGGCCGGCGCGCGGATCCGGGGCGCCCGGCGGCGGGCAAGACCGGCACGACGCAAGCCGCGCGCGACGCCTGGTTCATCGGATTCACCGCCGATTACGTGATCGGGGTCTGGATGGGGAAGGACGACAACGAGCCGCTGGCGGGCGTCACCGGCGGCGGCCTGCCGGCGGAGATCTGGCGCGAGGTCGCGGTCAGGATTCATGAGGGGCTGCCGCCGCGCCCGTTGAAGACGCGGCCGCCGAGAGGCCCGGCGATGGCGGCGGATGATGACGCGGGGGCGGCGCGGCCGTCCTCATCCTCCGACGACGGCGTCGTCACCTCGGTGCTGAAGGATGTGATCAACCTTCTGGGAGGCGGCGGCGGCGGCGAGCGGGGCAGGGAAGAGCGGTCCGAGCCGATCAACCGCTGAGATTCCGGGCCGGAACAGCCGCGCGCCGGATGGCCTCGCCGCCGCCCGGCGCTTTTTCATGGCGAAGATTTGGGATGGAAGGGCGCCGAGACGCGGCGCCCTGGTTTCCGGCCTCAGATCAGGCCGATCTTCTTTCTGATCGCCTCGTCGCGGAGCGAGATGTCGCGGCCATGGAATTCCGCCGCCTCGGGGCCGGCGGCCCAGGCGATTCCCCGCGCCGCCCATTGGGGCGGGATATGAACGGAGGGATCGAGCTGCGAGACCGGATTGATCCCCGACGCCCGGATCGAGACCTGCATCTCGGTCGCCACGGTGCCGGGGCTGAGCCCGAGAATGCGGATCCCGGCGCCGGCCTGCTCCAGGTCCACCGTGCGGGTGAGCATCAGGACCGCCGCCTTCGACGCGCAGTAGTGGCTCCACCCTTCGAGCGGGTTCACCGCCGCGCCGGAGGAGACGTTGACGATGACGCCGGCGCCGCGCGCGCGCATGCGCGGCAGCGCGGCGTGGAGGCCGTGGAAGACGCCTTTCAGATTCACATCCACCACCTGGCTCCAGGCGGCGGGGTCGATGGTCTCGAGCCGGCCGATCGGGTCGATGGCCCCGGCGTTGTTCACCAGAATGTCGAGCGGGCCGAAGGCGGATTCCGCCCGGGCGACGGCGGCTTCGACGTCGCTGTAGCGGGTCACGTCGCAGGCGACCGCCTCCGCCCGTCCGCCGGCGGCGCGGATTCGCTCCGCGAGCGCCTCCGTTTCATTTGTGGTCCGGGCGGCGAGGATGACGGCGGCGCCGGCGTTCGCGAAAACCTCCGCGGTCGCCGCGCCGATGCCGCGGCTGGCGCCGGTGATCAGCGCGGTCTTGTCTTTCAGGTGTCGCATCGTTTCATCCCTCCTCGTTCGCATCGAATCGGTAGCGGTGAAGATCCGGCCCTTCGACCCGCAACCAGTCTCTCTGGCGCTTCCAGTTCGGCCGGAGCCGAGTCACCAGCGCCCAGAATCGGGGCCCGTGGTTCATCTCCAGAAGATGCGCCGCCTCATGCACTGCGACATAGTCCAGCACGGCCGGCGGCGCCATCGCCAATCGCCATGAGAAGCTGAGGTCGCCGCGGCTGGTGCAGGACCCCCAGCGGCCCTTCTGATCCCTGAGGGAGATTCTTCCGAATTTCGCGCCGATCTCCGCCACAGAATCGGCGACGATCGGGGTGATCGCGGCGCGCGCGCGCTCCTTCAGCCAGGCGGCGGCGCGCGGGCCGGGGGCGCCTCGCCCGTAAAAGGCCAGGGTCTCGTTTTCGATGCGGGGGGCCCGCCGCAGGCCGGGCCGGGATTCGATCAGCAGCATCCGCCCCGCGACAGGGAGTTGCGCCCCGGGGGCGATCCGGATCTGGGCAGGCGCGCGCGCAAGCGCCGCGCGAAGCCAGTCGGCCTGACGCATGAGGAACATCCGCAATTCCGGATCGGCCGCATGAGGCGGCGCGGTCAAGCGGGGCGGCGCTCCAGTGCGCGGCACGGTCAGCGTCAACCTCCGCGCGCGGGCGGAGCGATGAACGGTGACGAGAATATCCGGATTTTCCAGACGCAGATGCGTCGCCATCGGCGCGCTATTGGGCGGCGACGCCAGCCGCGTGCGGCGCCCCGTTCATGGCCTGCGCCGATGCGGAATCGCACCGGTTCTCCGAGATGAAACCGGCGACTTTCGGGTGAATCGAGGACCGGAAGCGCGAACCGGTGAAGATGCCGTAATGGCCGACGCCCGACTGCTCCCAGTGGCGTTTCCGATCGTCGGGGACCGAGGAGCAGAGATGAAGCGCCGCGCTCGTCTGGCCGCGCCCGGTGATGTCGTCATGCTCGCCCTCGACCGTCATCAGCGCGACATCGGTGATCGCGTCCGGCCGAATCCGCCGCTCGCCCCGATACGCCATCCTGCCGGTGGGCAGATCATGCCTCTGGAACACCACTTCGATGGTTTCGAGATAGAATTCGGCGGTCATGTCCATAACCGCGCGGTACTCGCGATAGAACGCCTTGTGGTTGTTCACACTCTCTTCGTCGGCCTCTTCATCCACGAGACGCAGATATTGCTTCATGTGCGCGTCGAGGTGACGGTCCAGATTCATGGACATGAAGCCGGAGAGTTGGAGAAAGCCGGGATAGACCGGCCGCATGAAGCCCAGATTGGGATAGGGCACCGTCGTGATCACGTTCTGCTCGAACCAGGAGAGCGGATTTGTGGTCGCCAGCACGTTCGGCTCGGTCGGATTCTTCGTCGTGTCGATCGGGCTGCCCATCAGAACGACGGAGGCGGGGCGCTCGGGCGCGCAATCCTCCGCCATCATCGCGGTCGCGGCCAGAACCGGAACGCCGGGCTGGCAGACCGCCATGACCGCCGGGCGCTCGCCCGCCGTCGCGCAGAGCGCGCCGCAGAATTCGCGAATGTAGTCGATATACTCATCCAGGCCGAATCGCCCTTCGGAAAGCGGCACGTCGCGCGCGTCGATCCAATCGGTCACGTAGACGTCATGCTCGGTCAGCATCTCGCGAATCGTGCCGCGGAGAAGCGTGGCGAAATGGCCCGACATCGGCGCGACGATCAGAACCGGCGCGTCGCGCCGCGAAGTCAAACCCTCGCGGCGGAAATGCAAAAGGTCGCAGAACGGCTTTCGGAGCGCGACCTCTTCGACAACCGCGCATGGCGCGCCGTCAACCACCACCGAGTCGATGCCGAATTCGGGCTTGTCGTAGCGTTTGGTGACGGAGACGAACATCTCCATCATCGCTGCGGTTGCGCGCGCAGGCAGACTCGGCGCCAACGGATTGAACGGATCACGGAGCGCCTGCATCGTCATCGTGGCTGCGCTTCGCCACGGCGACATCGCCGCATGAGTACACTCATACGCCTGATAAGTTTGATAAATCAAGATGCTTATCCCCCGTGTTGCATCCGCTTCGCGCCAGTTTTGCGCCCGATGGCGTCGCGTTGGGCAGACCCTAAACCAGCTTTCCGCACCGCGGCAAGAAAATTTCGCATCTGCGGCGCCAGCGGGAAGATTAGTACAAGGGAATTAATTTGCGCTTTCCTTTTGACTAGCGCGGCGACTTATGGCAATCCGCCGCTTCCTTCGAATCGACATGTTCTGCGCTTGGGAGCTCCAATGCCCAAAGACGAATGGGGTGTTAAACGCCTCTGCGCCGCGTGCGGCGTCCGCTTTTACGATCTGGGTCGCGATCCGGTCGATTGTCCGTCCTGCGGCGAGACATATACGCCGCCGGTCTCCACGGTGGTGAAAAGTCGCGTCTCCAAGGCGACCGCGAAGAAGACCGCGGACGACGTGGAGGATGATGATGACGATCTCGACGTCATCGAGAAAGACGATGACGACGACGATGATCTCGACATCATCGGGAAGGATGACGACGACGACGACGTGGATGTGGCGCCGAAGGGCGTCATCCCCGGCGATGATGATGACGAGGACGATGACGAGGTCCCGGTCATTGACGATGAGGCCGACGAAGACGACGAAGCCGATGACGACGACGCTCTTCTTCCGGACGACGACGACGACGACGATCTGGGCGAGTTTTCCAAGGTCGACACGAAGCACAAGGATATCTGACGATACGGCGCTCCGCTTCCGCGCACCCCATTTTGGGGGTTGCGTGGGCGGCGGAGCGACCCTAATGAGTGTCCATCGTCAGGGCCTCGCCCGGCGACGAACTTGGGGGCCATAGCTCAGTTGGGAGAGCGCTTGCATGGCATGCAAGAGGTCAGGGGTTCGACCCCCCTTGGCTCCACCACGTTCCTTCGAAGGCGGGCTGCGGCGCGCCATCAACCTCACCGCCGGAAATCCGCGCCGCTCGATGAGCGCCTGATGATTTCAGCGGAATTCTTGTGATCTTGCCGAAACATTCAGCCGCGCCGGCGGAGATATTGGCGCGCGCGCCGATTCCCTTCGGCCCTTCCCCTCAGGCCCGAACAATGGAATCCTTCACAGGGCCGATGACCTCTGCGAGGTGAAGAAGCGCGTCGATCCGACGCTGTCGCGCCAGGAGAGACGTAGTGGAAAGCCTGATCAGCAAACCCCCCGTTCACGATCCTGAGATGACAGATTGCGAAATCGCGTGACCACCGATCCCCCCGCCGCGACCGAAGAGGTCGCGTTCAGCCGCGTCGGAGCGCGGCTTGTGGCGGCGGGCCGGTTGCACATCGAGGTCCTGGAAGGTCTGGACCGGGCCAGGGTCCGGGAAATGGCCCGCGGCGCCTCGGTCATCGACATCGCGAATCTGAGCCGAATGGACACCGCCGGGGCGTGGTTTCTGGTCGATCTGCAACAGCATGCGTCCGGAGGCGGCGCCGACGTCGTGATCGAGGGCGGGGACGAGGCGCAGACGCCGCTGATCGAAACCGTTCGGCGCAACATGCCTCCGGGCGCCGCGGCCGGCTCCGGCGCGCTGTCGATCGGCGACCGGCTGGAGGCTTTCGGGCGCAGGGTCGCGCGCGGCGGGCGGACGGCGGTCGAGCTGTTCTCGTTTCTCGGTCAGGTGATGGCGACGCTGGGGGGAATCCTGATCCGCCCGCGCCGGTTGCGTCTGACCTCGCTTGTCCATCACTGTCAGGAGGTCGGGCTGAACGCCGTGCCCATCGTGGCGCTGATGGCCTTCCTGATCGGCGTGGTCCTGGCGTTCCAGGGGGCGGCGCAGCTGCGCCAGTTCGGCGCCGAAGTCTTCGTCGTCGATCTGATCGCGATCTCGGTCCTGCGCGAGCTGGGGATCCTGCTGACGGCGATCATCGTCGCCGGGCGGTCGGGCTCCGCCTTCACCGCCGCCATCGGCTCGATGAAGATGCGCGAGGAGATCGACGCGATGCGCACCCTCGGGCTCGATCCGGTGACGATCCTCGTCGCGCCGCGGGTTCTCGCGCTGATGCTGATGCTGCCGGCGCTCGGGTTCATCGCCGACATGGCCGGGCTGATCGGCGGCGCGGTGATGTCATGGATCGAACTCGGCGTGTCGCCGGCCGTGTTCCAGTCTCGGCTCGTCTCGAACACCGATGTCTGGCATTTCGGCGTCGGGATGATCAAGGCGCCGTTCTTTGCGCTGATCATCGGCGTCATCGGCTGTTACGAGGGCATGATGGTGGGCGGAAACGCCGAATCCCTGGGGCGAATGACATCGACCTCGGTCGTGCTGTCGATCTTCATGGTCATCGTGATGGACGCGCTGTTCTCGATCTTCTTCGCTCTGGTGGGCGTGTGATGACCGAGGCGCGGGAAGATCACATCATCCGGGTTCGCGGGCTGGTGACGCGGTTCGGGACGCATACGGTGCATGATGGCCTGGATCTCGACGTGCGGCGCGGCGAGATCATCGGGGTGGTCGGCGGATCCGGCACCGGCAAGTCGGTCCTGCTGCGGGCCATCGTCGGCTTGCTGAAACCGAACGCGGGCCAGATCGAGGTGTTCGGAGAAAGCGTGCGCGACACGCCCGAGGACGAATATCGCCGCTTGCGCCGCCGCTGGGGGGTGATGTTCCAGGACGGCGCGCTGTTCTCATCGCTGACCGTGCGCCAGAATGTCGAGGCGCCGATGCGCGAACAGCTGCATCTGGACGACGCCCTGCGCGAGACGCTGGCGGGCATCAAGGTGCGCATGGTCGGCCTGCCCGAAGACGCGCAGGAGAAGTTTCCGTCGGAGCTTTCCGGCGGCATGCGCAAGCGCGCCGGTTTCGCGCGCGCCATCGCGCTCGACCCCGAGATCGTATTTCTCGACGAGCCGACGGCCGGGCTCGACCCGATCGGGGCGGCGGCGCTCGACGTTCTGATCAAGCAGTTGCAGGCGGCGCTTGGCCTGACGGTGTTTCTCGTCACCCATGACCTCGACAGCCTGCACGCGATCTGCGACCGGGTGGCGGTTCTGGCGGACAGGAAGGTTCTCGCGGTCGGCACCCTGCAGGATATGCTGGAGGTTGATCACCCTTGGGTCCGTGAGTACTTTCATGGCCCGCGGGCCCGGGCGGCGACCGCGTCGGCGCGGTCGCCAGGAGCAAGATGATGGAGACCCGGGCGAATTTCATCCTGATCGGGGCGTTCACCCTGATGGCGATCCTCGGAACGCTGGGGTTCTTCATCTGGCTCGCGAACGTCCAGATCGACAGGCAATACACGACCTACGGCATCCTCTTTGACGATGTCTCCGGGCTCAATCCGTCGGGGGACGTCCTCTTCAACGGGATTTCCGTCGGCAAGGTGATCGATCTCAGGATCTACGAGAAGGATCCCGCGCGGGTGCTGGCGACGGTGGAGATCAACGCGGAGACGCCGGTGCGCGTCGATACGGTCGCGCAGTTGCAATCGCAGGGCGTGACCGGCGTCGCCTATATCTCCCTGTTCGGCGGCGCGCCCGACGCCGCGCGGCTGACATCCTCGGATGGGGAGCTGCCGATCATCAAGTCCCGCCGCTCGACCGTGCAGACCCTGGTCAGGGACGCGCCCGACCTGTTGGCGGAGACCATGCGTCTGCTGCAACAGTTCCGCGCCCTGACCGGGCCGGAAAACCAGCGCTATGTGACGAATATCCTGAAGAATCTGGACGCTTCGTCCGGTCGGCTGGATCAGGCGCTCACCGATTTTTCGAGCATCACCGGAACCGTGAGCGACGCCACCGGGCAGATCACGCGGTTCACCGGCCGGCTGGACAGACTCGGCGCCTCCGCCGAAACCACGCTCGAACGGGCCGACGCGGCGTTGGCGTCGGCCCAGCATGCCTTCGACGCGACCCGCGCTACTCTTACATCGTCGACGGCGGCGATCGACAGCGTCGAAGGGACTTTCGATGCGGCGCAGACGATCCTGCGCGAACAGGTTCCCGCCATTTTGGCCCAAGTGTCTCAGGTGGTCGGCCAGATCGATAGCGCGGTCGCGGATCTCCAGAGCCGGTCCGGCGAAACCCTTGACGGGTTTGGCGAAACCGCCACCCTGCTGAACGCGCGGCTGGCGGAGATGGAGCAGACCCTGCGGGACGCCAACACGGCCTTCGCCGCGATCACGGGCGCGTCCAAGAGTTTTGACACGCTGATCGTCGGGGACGGCGCGCTGCTGGTCGCTGAAGCGCGCGACGTGCTGGCGGGCGCCAAATCGGCCATCGCCACGATCGAATCCGTTGTCCTGAACGATGTGCCGGTCGTCGTCGCCGATATCCGCGGCGCCGTGGCGACGGCCTCGGATGCGGTGGATCGGATGGCGGCGGATCTGACCGGCCTGACCGGGCGCCTGGATCCGCTGGCCGGCGGGGCCGAACAGGCGCTGGCCTCCGCCAATGCGCTGTTGCAACGGGCGCAGATCAGCCTCGACGCGCTCGATTCCGCCCTCGCCGGGGCGGGCGGCGCGCTCGCCTCCGCCGAGACCGCCTTTGACGCCGCGACGACGGTGATGACCACGGATCTCGATCCCGTCCTCAGCGACATTCGCGCCGCCTCCAGCCGGATCAGCGTCGCGGTCGAGGATGTGGCGCGCGATGTTCCGGCCATCACGGCGGACCTGCGCGCCCTGATCGCCCGGGCCGACGCCGTCGTGGCCCAGTTTCAAGGCGCCGTCGCCGCCAGCGCGCCCGGGGTCAGCGATTTCGCCCGCACCGGCCTGCCCGAGTTGACGCGGCTCGGCGCCGAGGCGCGCGGCCTGGTCGCCTCGCTCAACAGCCTCGTGCGCCGGATCGAGCGCGACCCCGCGCGGTTCCTGCTGAACGAGCGCGTTCCCGAATACCGGAGATGACACGATGTCCCCCATGACCATGACGCGACGGGCGGCGCTTCTGAGCGGGATTTCCGCTCTGGGCGGATGCAGCGCGGTGTCGGTGCTGAATTCGGCGTCTCAGCCCCTCGCCACCTATGACCTGTCGCCGGCGGCGGGCGCCAAATCCGGGCGGCGGACGTCGCGGACGCTGCTGATCGCCCGGCCCGAGGCGCCGGCGTCCATCGCCGCCGACCGCATCATGGTCAAGCCTGACGCGCTCTCCATCACCTATCTGCCCGACGCGAGATGGGCGGATGAATTGCCGCTCGTGCTGCAATTCCTGCTGATCCGCAGCATCGCGGGGACGGGGCGCATCGGCTATGTCGGGCGCGGCGAGGGCGGGCCGGCGCCGGACACCGCGCTGCTGGTCCGTATCGATGCGTTTCAGGTCGAGGCGACGCCAGCCGGCGCGTTCGAGGCGGCGGTCGACATCACATTGACCGCCCTGAACGACCGGGACCAGCGCGTGATCGCGACGCGCGCTTTCGCGCGGACCGCGCGCGCGGCGGACGATCGCCCCCCCTCCATCGTCGCCGCCTTTCAGGGCATACTCGACGATCTTCTTCCCGAGATGTCCGACTGGGTTCTGGAGCGCGCCTGAGAGACGCGGCCTCGGCGCCCGGGCGGATGCGGGAGC
Source organism: Paludibacillus litoralis (assembly GCF_037646705.1). Taxonomy (NCBI): domain Bacteria; kingdom Pseudomonadati; phylum Pseudomonadota; class Alphaproteobacteria; order Rhodobacterales; family Paracoccaceae; genus Paludibacillus; species Paludibacillus litoralis. The sequence continues at coordinate 356,518 of NZ_JBBHER010000004.1, read as the reverse complement.
CGCGCCCGCCGCCGGGTCCGGGCCTTTCGCCATCTGGAAAAGGCGATCTGCGCAGTGTATGCGGGCGATGCAACCGAAGAGCGACCGGACCTCAGCCATGACCCAGACATTCAAGACCGCAATCCTTGGCGCCTCCGGCTATACCGGAGCGGAGCTCGTTCGTCTGATCCACACCCATCCGGCGCTGGAGATCGTCGCGCTGACCGCCGATCGGAAGGCGGGGCAGGCGATGGGCGCGGTCTTTCCCCATCTCGCGCATCTTTCGCTGCCGATGCTGACGACGATCGAGGAGGTCGACTGGAGCGGGGTGGATCTCGCATTCTGCGCGCTGCCGCACGCGACGGCGCAGCAGGTGGTCGCGGGGGTGCCGGAATCGGTGCGCGTCGTCGATCTTTCGGCGGATTTCCGGCTGCGCGACCCCGAGCTTTACGCCAAATGGTATGGCCATGCGCATCTGGCGCCCGAGTTGCAGAAACAGGCGGTTTACGGGCTGCCCGAGTTCTATCGGGAGGAGATGAAAACCGCGCGGCTGATCGCCGGGACCGGCTGTTTCGTCGTCACCGCGCTGATGCCGCTGGTGCCGCTGCTCGAGGCGGGCGTGATCGCGCCCGATCCGATCATCATCGACGCGAAGACGGGGATCACGGGCGCCGGGCGCGCGCCTTCCGAGCGCAAGCTCTTCTCCGAGGTGACGGAGGGGGTGGACGCCTACAACATCGCCAAGCATCGGCACACGGCGGAATACGATCAGGAGCTCTCCAAGGCCGCCGGCCGCGAGGTCGTGGTCAGCTTCACGCCGCATCTTCTGCCGATGAATCGCGGCATTCTGGCCACGATCTATGTCCGGGGGGAGGCCGAGGAGGTGCGCGAGACGCTCGCCCGGCGCTATGCGGATGAACCGTTCGTCGATGTTCTGCCCCTTGGCGCGGCGCCGGAGACGCGCCATGTCCGGGGCTCGAATCTCTGCCGGATCGGCGTCGTGGCCGACCGTCAGCCGGGGCGGACGATCATCGTCTCGGTGCTCGACAATCTCGTCAAGGGAGCGTCGGGTCAGGCCATCCAGTGCGCGAATATCGCGCTCGGCCTGCCGGAGACGATGGGGCTTGAGGCGGCGCCTTTGTTTCCGTGAGCCGCGCCAGGGATCTCGCGCTGCTGCTCTATCGCGCCTATCAACGGTTTGAAGAGCATGACGGTTTCGCATTTGCGGGGTTCATCGCGTTTTCGGTTTTCCTTTCCCTGTTTCCGTTCGCGATCTTCTTCTCGGCGCTCGCCGGGATCCTGATCGGCCCGGAGGACAGCCGCGCGGTTTTCAACGCTCTGGTCCATCTCGCGCCCGACCATATCGTCAAGACCTTGCTGCCGGTGCTCGACGAAGTGCTGGGGCAGCGGCGCGGCGGGCTTCTGACCCTCTCGGGGCTGGGGGCGATCTGGGTCGCGTCGAACGGGGTGGAGGCGCTCAGGGTCGGCCTCGACAAGGCCTATCAGGTCTCGGGCTCGCGGGGGTTCATCCGGCGGCGGCTGACGGCGCTTGGCTTCGTTCTGCTCGCCGCAGTCACGTTCACTCTTCTCGGCTTCCTGATCATTCTGGCGCCGCTCGCGCTCAAGCTGGCCCATGAATGGACCGGATTCCAGCCGCCGGTCGGGATCGGGGTGGTCCGCTATCTGATGGGCGTGCTCAGTTTCGCGCTCTTCCTCTTCACGCTGAACCGGTGGTTGCCGTCCAGCCGCCCGCGCTGGCGCGCCGTCGTCCCGGGGATCGTCGTCTCGACCCTGCTCTGGATCTCCGGCGCTTCGGCGTTCTCGATCTATCTCGCCTTCGCGCCGAGCTACACCGTGACATATGGCGCCTTTGCAGGCGTGATCGTGACTCTTCTATTCTTTTATTTGACGGGCGCCGTAGTCATATATGGCGCGGAAGTGAACGCCGCCCGGCTGGCCGCGCGACATGAGCGCGCCGAAGAAGAGGAGGACGCCTGATGGCGATGACTCGAAAGAAGCGGCGGATGGCGCTGATCGGCGTCGGCGCCGGGGTGATGACCGCGGCCGCCGTGCTGGTTTCGGTCGCCTTTCAGGATACGATCGCATTCTTCGTGACCCCGACCGAGGCGGCCGCGTCTCAGCGCGGGCCGAATGAACGGTTGCGGATCGGAGGGATCGTGGTCGATGGAACCCTTGAGAAGGGCGTCGTCAACTCGTTCCGCCTCACCGATTACGAGACCGACATCGAAGTCCGCTTCGAAGGCGTTCTGCCCGACCTGATCAAGTCGGGGCAGGGCGCGGTCGCGGACGGCAGGATCGTCGACGGCGTGTTCATCGCCTCGGAAGTTCTGGCGAAGCATGACGAGAAATACATGCCGGCGGAGATCGAGGATCGGATCATCAAGGCCAAGGAAAAGGTCGGATCGTGAAGCCGGTCTATTGGATCGACGCATTCACCGAGACGCGATACGGCGGCAATCCGTGCGCGGTGGTCTTCGACGCGGATGACATCGGCGAGGAGGCGCGGATCGCCTTCACCCGCGAGACCGGGCTGGTGGAGTGCGCGTTCGTCGTCTCCTCCACGGCGGCGGATTTCGGCGCGCGCTATTACCTGCCGACCGGCGAGATCCCGATGGCGGGGCATCCGACGGTCGCGACCGTGACCGCGCTGATCGCCGAGGGGCTGGTGAGCGCGCCGTCCCGGTTCACGCTCGAGGTCGGCGCGGGGGTGATGCCGATCGAGGTGATCGCGCGCGAAGGGCGCCCGCCGCTCGTCGCGATGACGCAGCCCCGGCCTGTCTTCGGCCGGACATACGACCCCGCCGCGATCGCGGAGATCTACGGGCTCCGCGCCGTCGACGTGACCGGGGTCCCGCAAACGGTCTCCACCGGCACGCCGTTCTGCATCGTGCGGCTTGGCTCGGTCGTCGCGCTCCGCGCGGCCCGGCTCGACAGCGCGGCGCTGGCGCGGTTCAAGGCGGCCGAAGACGCGGATTTCATGGCGCCGTTCCTGCATGTGACGCGCGGCGCGACGGAGGAGGGCGAGACCTTCGCGCGCCTTCTCCTGCCGCCGCCGCTCCCGGCCGAGGATCCGTTCACGGGCGCCGCCACCGGCTGCATGGCGGCGTGGCTTTTCGCGCAAGGCTGGATCGCCCGGCGTTTCGTCGCCGAGCAGGGGCACGACCTCGGTCGCCCGGGGTGGGCGGAGGTCGAATTGATCGGCCCGTCCGACGCGATCGAGGGCGTTCGCGTCGCCGGCGCCGGCGTAAGGGTCATTCGTGGAGACGCGGATTTCTGACCGCCGGGCGCCCTCACGTGATCGTTGGCCCCCGCGCGCATCCGCGCATTGCTCCGACGGATGCGGCGCGTATGCTCCGGAGCCGGGAATGGAGGCCCTCACATGATCGCAGAACTCGGCCACTTCGCAGTCATCATCGCCTTTGTCCTCGCCATCGCGCAGTCGAGCGCGCCGCTGATCGGCGCGCAGAAGGGCTGGATCGACTGGATGCGCATCGGCTCGCCTCTGGCGCTTCTGCAATTCGCGGCGCTGGCGTTCGCCTTCGGGGCGCTGACCTATTCCTTCATCGTTTCCGATTTTTCGGTGCGGGTCGTCGCCTCCAACTCGAATTCGATGATCCCGCTCCTGTACAAGATCACCGGCGTCTGGGGCAATCATGAGGGCTCGATGCTGCTCTGGGTGCTGACCCTCGCGCTCTTCGGGGCGATGGTCGCGGGGTTCGGCGGCAATCTGCCGTCGGGGCTGAAGGCGCGGACGCTGGCGATCCAGGGGATGATCGGCGCCGCGTTTCTGGGATTCATCCTCTTCACCTCCAATCCGTTCTGGCGGATGTTCCCGGCGCCGGCGGACGGGGCGGACCTCAATCCGCTGCTGCAGGATCCGGGCCTCGCCTTTCATCCGCCGTTTCTCTATTTCGGCTATGTCGGCCTTTCGATGAGCTATTCCTTCGCCATCGCGGCGCTGATCGAGGGGCGGGTGGACGCCGCCTGGGCGCGCTGGGTGCGCCCGTGGACGCTTCTCGCCTGGATCTCGCTCACGCTCGGGATCGCGCTCGGGTCCTGGTGGGCGTATTACGAGCTTGGCTGGGGCGGCTGGTGGTTCTGGGATCCGGTGGAGAACGCCAGCTTCATGCCGTGGTTGATCGCGACGGCGCTTCTCCATTCGGCGATCGTCGTCGAAAAACGCGCGACGCTGAAAAGCTGGACCATCCTCCTTTCGATCTTCGCGTTTTCGCTGTCGCTGATCGGCACGTTCATCGTCCGCTCCGGCGTCATCACCAGCGTCCACGCCTTCGCGTCGGACCCGACGCGCGGGGTCTTCATCCTCGGCATGCTGATCGTCGCCATCGGCGGCGGGCTGGCGCTTTACGCATGGCGGGCGCCGAAGATGCGGGCGGATGGCGTTTTCGCGCCCGTCAGCCGCGAGAGTGGGCTGATCCTGAACAATCTTCTTCTGACCGTCGCCTGCGCCGTGGTTTTTGTCGGCACGCTGGCGCCGCTGTTCCGGGAGATGATCGACGGCGCGAAGATTTCCGTCGGCGCGCCGTTTTTCAACATGTCCTTCACGCCGTTCATGATCCTGCTCGGAATCGCCCTGCCTTTCGGCGCGATCATGCCGTGGAAGCGGGGGAGGCTCGGCAGGGCGTGGCGGAAGCTCATGCTGGGCGGCGCGATCGCGTTCCTGCTCTGCGCGTTGATCTGGACGCTTCAGACCGGCCGCTCGCCGATCGCGCCGATCGGGCTCGCGCTTGCGGCGTGGATCGTTCTTGGCGTCGTGATTGAGCTCGCGGAGCGGGTGAAGGCGGGGCGCGCGCCCCTGGAGGAAAGCCTCCGCAAATTGGTGAACGTGCCGCGCGCCGACTGGGGCAAGTTTCTGGCGCATACCGGGTTCGGGTTCACGATCTTCGGAATCGCGGCGGTGACCGCGTGGCAAGTGGAGGATATCCGACTCGCCGCGCCGGGCGATGTGATCGAACTTGGCGGCTACGAGATCGCGTTTGACGGGGTGAGCGCCAGCCAGGGGCCGAATTATCAGGCCGATATCGGCCGGTTCATCGTCTCGCGGGACGGCCGGGAGGTCACCCGCGTCTTCCCGGAGAAGCGATTCTATCCGGTGCAACGGACGCCGACCACGGAGGCCGGGATCAACAGCGGCTTCTGGCGGGATATCTATGTCGTTCTTGGAGATCCCTCCGACGGCGGCGCGAAATGGGCGGTGCGCTCCTATGTCAAACCTTACATCAACTGGATCTGGCTCGGGGCGCTGGTGATGGCGTTTGGCGGCCTGGTGAGCCTGACGGATCGGCGCTACCGCGTCGGCGCGGTGGCCGCCAAGCGGCGGGCCGCGCGGCTCGCGGCGCAATCCCTGAGCCCGGCGGAGTAAGGCGATGCGCTGGTTTCTTCTCGCTTGCGCGCTGCTCATGGCGGCGCCGGCCCTGGCGGTTCAGCCGGATGAGATTCTGCCGGATCCGGCGCTTGAGGCGCGCGCGCGTGACATATCGAAGGAGCTTCGCTGCCTCGTCTGCCGAAACGAGAATATCGATGACAGCCACGCCGGGCTCGCGCGGGATCTGCGGCTTCTGGTGAGGGAGCGTCTCACGGCGGGCGACACCGACGAGGAAGTGATCGCCTATATCGTCGATCGCTATGGGGAGTTCGTGCTTTTGAATCCGCGGATGTCGGGCGGCAATCTCGTGATCTGGCTCGCCGGACCGGGGCTCCTGCTCATTGGCGGCCTCGGGGCCTTCTTCTTCATTCGCCGGCAGCGCGGCGGCGCCGACGTCGCGGCGGCGGCGGGCTTGAGCCCTGAGGAGCGCGCGCGCGTCGCCGAGTTGACGAAGGACTAGATGTCATGAGAGCTTTTATTTATATATTTATCAATATTTTGTAGTTGAGTTTTAAATTTACGTCCCAATCTGGCGCATGCGGTCCGTTCCGTTTTGAACATGGCGCTGGAAACCACCGCGACCTGTGTGATGGCGCGGAAAAGATCCCGGAAAGGCGTCAATGACTTGCCCCGCGGCGCCGGGCGCGAGGGCGGTTGGCGCCGAACTTGCGACTCTCAGTTTGTGCGAGCGCGAAGTGTGTGAGCTTCAATGGAGCGTAGGAGTATGTCGTTCGCGTTCGCGTGTCGGCTGTGAAGTCCGGGCGGTGTTGAGCTGGTGTGATTCGAGTTGAGGGTGTGCCGCCGCCCGGACGAGCCGAACCTGGCCGAACCTGATTGAAAGACGGGCTCGCGGCCCCGATTGCGTCGCCTCGCGCCTTGGCGCCTTCGGCGCGGTCTGTATGATCGTTCCCGATGATCGAAGGAGCGAGTGCGGCCGATGGCGTATGAAGAGATTCTCTATGAGGCGGCCGACGGCGTCGCGCGGATCACGCTCAACCGACCAGAGGCGCTGAACGGGTTCACCCAGACCATGCGGGCCGAACTGAAGCAGGCGCTGACGCGGGCGGCCGATGAGGCGCGGGTGATGGTTCTCACCGGCGCGGGCAGGGGGTTCTGCTCCGGCCAGACTCTCGGGGGCGACGAAGACGCCGCCAATGTCGATCTCGAGCGCATGCTTCGCGACGAGTATGACCCGCTCCTGAACCTGTTCGAGACCAGCCCGATCCCGATCCTCTGCGCCGTCAACGGCCCGGCGGCGGGGGCGGGTGCGAGCCTCGCGCTGGCTTGCGACGTGGTCGTCGCCGCTCACTCGGCCTATTTCCTTCAGGCGTTCGCGCGGATCGGGCTTCTGCCTGACGCTGGCGGCACATGGCGCTTGCCCCGGAATGTGGGGCTCGCGCGGGCGATGGGCCTGAGCCTGCTGGCGGAGCCGCTGCCCGCGCAAAAGGCGGCGGAATGGGGCCTGATCTGGGAGGCGGTCGAAGACGACCAACTCGCCGCGCGGGTCGACGAGATGGCGGCGCGACTCGCGAAAGGGCCGACCCGGGCCTATGGCGCGATCCGCCGCGCCATTCGCCGGAGCTTCGACAACAGCTATGCGGAGCAGCTGGCGCTTGAAGCGCGCGAGCAAGGCGGTCTGGGCGCCAGCAGGGACTTCAAGGAGGGCGTGCAGGCGTTCCTGGAGAAACGAAAACCGAGCTACGAAGGCCGGTGACAACGTTCGCCGATCTCGTCTCCGCCGCGCCCCGGGCCTTCGACGCCCGGCGCGGCGCGGAAGCGGCCGACAGGGTGGGCGCGTCCGGGCGGCTTCGGGAGCTCTTGATCGGCGCGGGCGGCTCAAGCCCCTTTCTCGCCGGATTGATCGCGCGCGAGGCGGAATGGCTGCCGGGCGCGCTCGCGCTTGAGCCGAAGCGGGCGTTTGACGAGATCCTCGCGGGGCCGACGGCGGCTGACGGGCTCCGTGAGGCCAGCTCCGCGCTTCGATTGATGAAGCGGCGCGCGGCGCTCCTGATCGCGCTCGCCGATCTCGGCGGGGTCTGGGATCTGGCGGAGGTGACGCGGGCGCTTTCGGATCTCGCCGATCATGCGGTCGACCTGGCGTTCTCCAGCGCGCTCGCGGCGGAGACGAGCGGGCCGCTGAAGGGGATGACGCCGCAGGAGGCGGGGCTCGTCGTCCTGGCGATGGGCAAGGGCGGCGCGCGGGAGCTCAACTACTCCTCCGATATCGACCTGATCCTCCTTCATGACGGCGAACGCCACGGCGCGTATGGCGCGCAGGAGGTGAAGCCGCGTTGGGCCGGCGTCGCGCGGCGCGCGGTCAAGCTCCTCTCCGAGGCGACGGGGGATGGCTATGTCTTCCGCGTCGATCTCCGGCTTCGGCCCAACCCGTCCACAACGCCGATCTGTCTCTCCATGAATGCGGCGGAAGGTTATTACGAGAGCGTCGGGCGGACATGGGAGCGGGCGGCCTTCATCAAGGCGCGCCCGGCGGCGGGCGATCTGGCGGCGGGCGCGGATTTTCTTGAACGCCTGGCCCCGTTCATATGGCGCCGGCATCTGGATTTCGCCGCGCTCGAGGACATCAACGAGATCCGCGCCAAGATCCGGGACGCGAAGGGGCTCAGGGGGCTGCGCGATCTGCCCGGGTACAATCTGAAGCTTGGCCCGGGCGGCATCCGGGAAATCGAGTTTTTCGTCCAGACCCAGCAATTGGCGCTTGGCGGCCGCGACCCCTCCCTCCGGGCGCGGGCGACGATGGACGCGCTCGGCGCCCTGGCGGCGGCGGGCTGGATCAAGGCCTCGGCGCGCGACGCGCTGGCGGACGCCTACCGCGCGCACCGGACGCTCGAGCATCGCTTGCAGATGATCGAAGATGCGCAGACCCATGATATTCCGGTGTCCGCCGACGCGCGGGCGCAGGTCGCCGCGCTCGGCGGGTGGCCGGACCGGGAGGCGATGGAGGCCGAAGTGTCCGCGCGGCTTGGCGCGGTTCGGGAGTTGGTCCAGGGATTTTTCACTCGGGTCGCGCCAGGTTCGGGCGGGAATGAGCCGGTGGAGGATGTGATCGCGCGCCTTCCCTTCGCGCGCCCCGAAATGGTGGGCGACATGGTCGGGCGCTGGGCCGCGGGCGGCGTCGCCGCGACGCGGGGCAGCCGCGCGCGCCGGAAATTCCGCGCGCTGGCGCCCGCGATTCTGACCCGGCTGGCCAAGGCGGGCGACCCGGACGACGCCGTTTTGCAGTTTGACCGGTTCATGTCCGGTCTGCCCGCCGGCGCTCAGCTTTTTTCGCTGTTCGAGGCGAACCCGCAATTGCTCGATCTTCTGGCCGAGATCTGCGCCGCCGCGCCGCGCCTTTCCGCCTATCTGGGGCGCAACGCGCAGGTTCTCGACGCCGTTCTCGATTCTGATTTCTTCGCGCCGCTGGAGGGGAGAGGGGCGCTTGCGGCGGACCTCGCCGCGGCGATCAGCGATGCGGACGATTACGAGTCGACGCTTGACGGGGTGCGTGTCTGGGCGAAGGAGCAGCGCTTTCGCCTCGGGGTTCAGGTCCTCCGCGGAATCGCGGACGAGGTCGAGGCCGGCCGCGGGTTCTCGAATATCGCGGAGGTCTGTCTCGGGGCGCTCTTGCCGGTGGTCGAGGCCGAGTTCTCGCGTCGGCATGGCCCGCCGCCCGGCCGCGGCGCCGCCGTGATCGCCATGGGCAAGTTTGGCGGAAGGGAGATGACGGCGTCGTCCGATCTCGATCTGATCGTCGTCTATGATGCGGAGGGCGAAGAGCAATCGGCGGGGCCGAAACCGCTCACCGTCTCGCTTTATTACGCGCGGCTCACGCAGAAGATCGTCTCCGCGCTCACCGCGCCGACGGCGGAGGGCGCGCTTTATGAAGTGGACATGCGCCTTCGCCCGTCCGGCGGCCAGGGCCCGGTGGCGGTCAGCCTGTCCGGCTTTCAGCGCTATCAGATGGAGGAGGCCTGGACCTGGGAGCATATGGCGCTGACCCGCGCGCGGCCGGTCGCCGGATTGACGGCGCTGCGGGAGGAGCTCGGCGCGGTGATCGAGACGGTCCTGTCCGCGCCCCGCGACAAGGAGAAAACGCGCGAAGACGTCGCGGCGATGCGCGCGCGGCTGGCTGACGCCAATCGTTCGGTGAGCGGCGAGCTCTGGGCGCTGAAACATGGCCGCGGCGGCCTGATGGATATCGAGTTCGCCGCGCAGAACGCGCTGCTTGGCGCGGGACTGACCGGCGCCGGGGCCGCCCTCGCGGCGCTCGAAGCGCTGCAGGCGGCTGGCGCGCTGGCGCCCGATGACGCCGAGGCGCTGATCGCGGCGTATCGGCTGCAAAGCCGTCTCCAACAGGTCGAGCGGGTCGCGCTTACCGGATCCTTCCGCGCAGAGACGGCCGGAGATGGCCTGAAGGCGGCGATGGTTCGCGCCGTGGATGCGATGGATTTCAAGGATTTGGAATCGCGTCTGAACGTGGCGCGCGAGGACGCCGCCGCGATCGTCGACCGATTGCTGGGTGGGTGACGGGTGGCGTTTCCCATCGTCTTTCATCCCGATTATGAGATTTCGCTGAAACCGGGCCATCGCTTTCCGATGTCGAAATACGGGTTCCTGCGGCGGGCGCTGGCGGCGCGCGGGCTGATGCCTCCGGGAGGCTTTTTCGCGCCGGTCGAGGCCGGGCCTGCGGTGATCGGGCTCGCGCATGACGCCGGCTATGTCGAGCGGGTGATCACCGGGGCGCTCGGGCCGGATGAGGCGCGGCGGATCGGATTGCCGCCGAGCGCGGCGCTGGCGCGCCGGGTGCGGCTCTCTTCGGCGGGCACGCTCCTTTCGGCGCGCCTGGCGCTGGAGCATGGGCTTTCGTGCAACGCGGCCGGCGGTTCGCATCACGCGGCGCGGGGCGAAGGCGCCGGTTATTGCGTGTTCAACGATGTGGCCGTCGCCATCGCCGCGCTTCTTGCGGAGGGGATGATCCGGCGGGCGGCGGTGCTCGACCTCGATGTTCATCAGGGGGATGGCACGGCGAAGATTTTTTCCTTTGAATCGAGAGTGTTCACGGTGTCTCTTCATTCGGAAAAGAATTTTCCGGCCCGAAAGGCCCACTCCGATCTGGATGTCCCGCTGCCGGACGGGACGGGCGATGACGCGTATCTCGCGGCGCTCGGCGATGCGCTCGAACGTCTGGAGGATATCGAGACGGATATTCTGTTCATCAACGCCGGCGTGGACGTGGTGGCGGCGGACCGGCTCGGCCGGCTCGCGCTCAGCGCCGAAGGGCTCCGGCGGCGGGATGCGCGGGCGCTGGGGTGGGCGAAGGCGCGCGGCGTTCCCGTCGTGGGCGTCCTCGGCGGGGGGTATGGCCCGGATCCCGCGGAGATCGCGGCGCGGCACGCCGTGCTCTTTGAAGAGGCGGCGAAACTGACTAGATTGGGATCATGAGCGGATTATTCGAGAGACTAGCGAGCCTTTTCACCGGCCCCGAGGCGGCTACGACCGCGCCGGAGCATGACCCCGCGGCGCTGGCGATGGCGGCGCTGATGGTCCGGTTGGCGCGCGCCGACGGCCAATTCGGCCCGGCGGAGCGCGCCAGCATTCTCGCCGCGCTCGACGCGCGCTTCGGGGAAGGCGCGGCGCTTTTGTCCGCGGCGGAGGCGGCCGAAGCGAAGGCGATCGACCACCATCAGTTCACCACTCTGGTGAAGACCGCCTATGCGCCGGAGGAGCGCGGCGCGCTCCTTGAGGAGCTCTGGCGCGTGGTTCTCGCCGATGGGGCGCGTGACGACGAAGAAAACGCGCTGATGCGCCAGTTCGGCGCGCTTCTTCATGTTTCGGATCAGGACGTGGCCCGGGCGCGCCAACGCGCGGCGCGCTGAGCGGTCAGCCGCCCAGCATTCTGCCGGTCATCTCGTCCATATCCTTGGAGACGTCGGGACGCTCCGCGATCCGTCGCAATTCGCCCCGGATCAGGTCCTGGCGCGCGGCGTCGTAGCGCGCCCAGGTCTCGAAAGCGCCTGCGACGCGCGCCGCGGTCTGCGGGTTGACCGCATCGAGACGGATCAGCCAGTCGGCGAGAAGCCGGTAGCCGGCGCCGTCTTTCTGATGGAACCGGACGGGATTGCCGGCGGCGAACGCGCCGATCAACGCGCGAAACTTGTTCGGGTTTCGCCATGGGAAATCCGGCGCCTTCGCCAGCGCGGCGACCCGGTCGACGGCGCCCTGCGCCGGGCTGGTCGCCTGAACCGCGTACCATTTGTCCATGACGATGCTGTCGCCGCGCCAACGGTCGCGGAACGCCGCGAGCGCCGCGTCGGCGCCTGGCGCATTCTCGTGGACGAGCGCGCGGAGCGCGGCGAGGCTGTCCGTCATGTTGTCGGCGGCGGCGAAGGCGGCCTCCGCGGCGGCGGCGTCGACCAGCGCGAGAAGCGAGAGCGCGGCGTTGGCGAGGCTCCGCCGTCCGGCGCCGTCCGCATCGGGGGTGTAGGGGCCGGATGGGGCCATTTCGTCGCGCACGCGGCGAAGATCGGGCGCGAGCGCCCCGGCCAGCGCCTCGCCCATGCGCCGAAGCGCGGCGTAAACCGCGTCCGGATCGACGATCTCGCCCTCCGCGGCGAGGTCGGCCGCCACCTCGTCCTGGCTGGGGAGGCCGAGCGCAAGCGCCCGGAGCGCCGGGTCCAGCGCTTCGTCCAGCAAAAGCGCGCGCATCGACGAGATCCAGGCGTCGTCGACGGCGCCGTCTTCCGCGATCAGCCGCCGCGCGAGGATAAGGCCGTAGGCGCGCGCCGCCTCCCTGCGGTTGAAAGGATCGGTCTCATGGCGCAACAGAAACGCGAGAGTCTCCGTGGTCGTCTCCCGCTCGACGATCACCGGCGCGGAAAAGTTCCGAAAGAGCGAGGCGACCGGCCGCTCGGGCAGGGGGAAGCGGAAACTCTTCTCCGCCATGTCCAGGATCAGGACGCCGGGCGCGCCGATCTCGTCCCCATTTGCGCCGAGAAAGCCATAGGCGCACGGAATGACCAGCGGCCGCTTCTCCTCCTGGCCGGGCGTCGGGTTTGTTTTCTGTGTGAGCGTCAGGGTGTAAACCCCGCCGCTGTAATCTTCCTTGACCGTGATATGCGGCGTGCCAGCTTGCGCGTACCAAAGCGCGAACTGCGAGAGGTCCCGCCCGGTGGACTCCTCGAAAACCTTCAGCCAATCCTCGATCGTGCAGGCTTGGCCGTCGTGGCGCTCGAAATAGAGATCGAGCGCGGCGCGGTACGCCTCGGCGCCGACCAGGAGGTGGAGCATCCGGATCAGCTCGGCGCCTTTCTCGTAGACCGTCGCGGTGTAGAAATTGTTGATCTCGACATAGGCCTCCGGCCGGACGGGGTGGGCGAGCGGGCCGGAATCCTCCCGAAATTGCCGTGCGCGGAGCGTTGCGACATCGGCGATGCGGCGCACGGGCGCGGAGCGCTGGCTGGCTGAAAACTGCTGATCGCGGAAAACGGTCAGCCCTTCCTTCAGGCAAAGCTGAAACCAGTCGCGGCAAGTGATCCGGTTGCCGGTCCAATTGTGGAAATATTCGTGGGCGATGATCGCTTCGATTCGCTCATAATCGGCGTCGGTCGCGGTTTCGGGGCTGGCGAGAACGTATTTGGAGTTGAAGACGTTCAGCCCCTTGTTCTCCATCGCGCCCATGTTGAAATCTTCGACCGCGACAATCTGGAACACGTCGAGATCATATTCCCGGCCGTAGTTCTCCTCGTCCCATTTCATGGAGCGTTTCAGCGCGTCCATCGCGTAGGCGCAGCGATTCTCGTCTCCCGGCCGCACCCAGATATGCAGCCTGACCTCGCGCCCGGACATGGTGACGAATGTGTCGTCATGCGAGACCAGATCGCCGGCGACCAGCGCGAAGAGGTAGGAGGGTTTCGGCCATGGGTCGCGCCACTCGGCGAAGCGCCGCCCGTCGGGGAGCGCGCCGGATGCGACCGGGTCGCCATTCGAGAGAAGGACCGGCGCGTCGCCCTCGATCCGGACCGAAAACCGCGCCATCACGTCGGGCCGGTCCGGGTAGTAGGTGATCTTGCGAAAGCCCTCCGCCTCGCATTGCGTGCAATACATGCCGTTGGACATGTAAAGCCCTTCGAGGGCGGTGTTGGCGGTGGGGTCGATCTCGGTCACGCAGACCCACTCGAATTCGTCCTCCGGGAGGACCGAAGCCGAGACGGTCAGCGATTCGTCGCCCTCCGTCATGGCGTCATCGGGGACCGGGGCGCCGTCGATGGTCGCGGACACGCGCCGCATCGAATGCCCGTCGAGGCGGAGATCCGCCGGCCCGGCCCCGTTTCGGACGACTTTCAGCGTCGCAGTCACACGCGTCGCGGTCGGATGGAGATCGAAGGTGAGCCGTGTCTCCCGAACCAGCCAGTCAGGGGCGCGATAGTCGGCGAGGCGGGTGGTCTTGTCGGCGCGCGGCGCGGCGTTTTCGGGGCGCATCTTGGCATCCTTTTCTGAATGCGCCGACACTACCGCTCCGGCGGGCGCGCGTTCAAGCGCCGCCAGTTGCATCTGCGTCGCATAATCATTAACATATTGATATCATTGACTAAAACATCAGACCGATCCATATGCCGGCTTGTTCCGCCGTGGAGAAGCCGCCATGTCCTCGCCCGCCATCGTCTTTCTTGCGCTCGGTCTATCCGTCGATGCGATGATCGCGGCGCTCGGGCGCGGCGCGGCTCTGGCGCGGCCTCGCTGGGCGATAGCGCTGCGGATCGGGCTCCTGTTCGGCGTGATCGAGGCGGGGCTGGCGGTGGCGGGATGGGCGCTTGGTCGGAATCTCGGCGCCGCGTTCGCCGCGTTCGATCACTGGATCGCCTTCGCGCTTCTCGGTCTTGTCGGCGGCAGGATGCTTCTTGGCGGCGGCGAAGAGCGGCGCGAAAGGGTGGGGCTCGCGGCCCTCGTCTTCGCCGCTTTCGGCTCGAGCGTGGACGCGATGGCGGTTGGCGCCTCGCTCGCGCTGCTGTCGGTCCCGATCGCTCCGGTGGCGCTGGCGATCGGCGCCGCCACGTTCGGCATGGCGGCGGGCGCGGTGATGGCGGCCGGCGTCATCGGGCGGCGGCTCGGGCCGAGCTTCGCGCCGCGCGCCGAGGGCGCCGGCGGCGTCGCGCTGATCGGGCTCGGAACCTGGATCCTGACGCGCGGTCTCATCGCGTGATCAATGATCGGCGTGTTTCCGATAGGAAACAGATGGATTGATTCCGCTCCATCATCCCTGTATCCGCTCCCTCAGCCGACTTGACAGAAATGGGATGAAGATGAGCGCGAGAATTGAAATTGAAGGCCTGCAAGTGGATCGTCGCCTCGCCACGTTTATTGACGAAGCCGCGCTGCCGGGGTCAGGAGTCGACGCGAAGACGTTCTGGAGCGGCTTTTCCGCGCTGATCCATGAGTTCGGCCCGCGCAACCGGGCGCTTCTTGCGCGCCGGGAGGAATTGCAGGGCAAGATCGATGAATGGCATCGCGCCAACCCGGACGCGGACACCGCAACCTATACCGAATTCCTGAAGGAGATCGGATACCTTCTCGAAGAAGGCGATGATTTCGCCATCGAGACCAGCAATGTGGACCCGGAGATCGCGACGATCCCGGGCGCGCAGCTCGTCGTGCCGGTGATGAACGCGCGCTATGCGCTGAACGCCGCAAACGCGCGCTGGGGCTCGCTTTATGACGCGCTCTACGGCACCGACGCGATGGGCGACGCCCCGACCGGCGGCGGGTATGATCCCGCGCGGGGCGCGCGCGTGGTCGCGTGGGCGAAGAACTTCCTCGACGAGGTCGCGCCGCTCGCGGGCGCGTCGCACGCGGACGCCACGGAATATCGGGTCGCGGACGGCCGCCTCAAGGTCGCGGCGGGGGCGCGCGAGGTGGAGTTGGCGGATCCCGCGCAGTTCGCCGGCTATGTCGGGGAAGGGACGCCGAGCGCCGTTCTTCTGCGGAACAACGGCCTGCATATCGAGATCTCCATCAAGCGCGACCACGCTATCGGCAAGGACGACCCCGCCGGCGTCGCCGATGTGCTGCTGGAGGCCGCGATCTCCACGATCATGGATTGCGAGGATTCCATCGCGGCGGTGGACGCCGAGGACAAGGCGCTCGCCTACGGCAACTGGCTCGGCCTCAACCGGGGCGACCTTGTGGAGGACGTGACCAAGGGCGGCCAGACCTTCACCCGCCGGATGGCGCCCGACAGGATCTACACCAGGCCGGACGGCGGCGAGCTGGCGCTCAAGGGCCGGTCCCTGATGTTGGTGCGGAATGTCGGGCATCTGATGACCAACCCCGCGATTCTCGATCGCGACGGCGCGGAAGCGTTCGAAGGCCTGATGGATTCGATGATCACCGTCCTCTGCGCGATGCATGACCTGCGCGGCGCGCGGGCGAACAGCGCCGCCGGCTCCGTCTATGTCGTGAAGCCGAAGATGCACGGGCCGGACGAGGTTGCGTTCACCGACGCGGTCTTCACCCATGTCGAGTCGACGCTCGGCCTGCCGCGCAACACGGTGAAGATCGGGATCATGGATGAGGAGCGGCGCACGACCGTGAACCTCAAGGAATGCATCCGCGCCGCGAAATCGCGGGTCTGTTTCATCAACACCGGCTTCCTCGACCGGACCGGAGACGAGATCCACACCTCGATGGAGGCCGGCGCGATGGTGCGCAAGGCCGACATGAAGGCGCAGCCCTGGATCTCGGCCTACGAGGATTGGAACGTCGATATCGGGCTCGCCTGCGGGCTCACGGGGAAGGCGCAGATCGGCAAGGGAATGTGGGCGGCCCCGGACCTGATGGCGGCGATGCTCAAGGAGAAGATCGGCCATCCGAAGGCGGGCGCCAACTGCGCCTGGGTGCCGTCGCCGACCGCCGCGGTGCTGCACGCCACGCATTATCACAAGGTCGACGTTCTGGCGCGCCAGCGGGAGATCGCGGCTGGCGGCCGGCGCGCGAAGCTGAAGGATCTGCTCACGATTCCGGTCGCCAAGGGGCGGAACTGGGCGCCGGATGAGATCGCGGCCGAGATCGAGAACAACGCGCAGGGCATTCTCGGCTATGTCGTGCGCTGGATCGATCAGGGCGTCGGCTGCTCCAAGGTGCCCGACATCAACGACATCGGGCTGATGGAGGACCGGGCGACCTGCCGGATCTCGTCGCAGCACATCGCCAACTGGCTGCGCCATGGCGTTGTCTCCAAGGATGACGTGATGGATGCGATGCGCAGGATGGCGGTCAAGGTCGACGGGCAGAACGCCGGCGACAGCGCCTATGAGCCGATGGCGCCCGGATATGACGGCATCGCCTTCAAGGCCGCTTGCGACCTCGTCTTCGAGGGAGCGGCGCAGCCTTCGGGGTACACCGAGCCGGTGCTGCATCGGCGCCGGCGGGAGAAGAAGGCCGAACTGGCGGGCTGAGCGGGCCCGACGGGGCCGCAAGACTGAAGACCGGCCCGGCCGAGCGCGTAAAGAGCGTCGGCCGGGCCGGAGCGGGCCCGGCGTCTTTCAGACGGGGCCAGTGTCGAGCGCGCTCACGGCGCTCTCCGGGGCTGACGGCTGTTGATCGGATGCCTGACCGACAAGGCCTCGGCGCGCCGGGGCCTTGGGCGGACGCCGCGCGCGTTATTCTTCGGGCGCGGCCGATGAGCCCGGGGCGTCGGCATCGAGCGCTTCGGCCAGCGCGCAGAACTCCTCGAGCGTCAACGTCTCCGCCCGCCGGACGCCGTCGATCCCGGCGGCGGCGAGAAGCCGGCCAGGCTCGCCGAGCGGCTTCAGGCTCTGGCGCAGCATCTTCCGGCGCTGTCCGAACGCGGCGGCGGTGACGCGCTCCAGCACCTGCGGGGCGACGCCGGAGAGCGGCGCGCCCGGGGTCACGGTCACCACCGCGGACGTGACCTTCGGCGCCGGTGTGAAGGCGCGGGGCGAGACCTCGAACACGATCCGCGCCGCCGCGCGCCATTGCGCCAGCACGGCGAGCCGGCCATAGGCCTTCTCCCCGGGCGCGGCGGCGATCCGCTCGGCGACCTCCTTTTGAAACATCAGCGTCAGCCGCGTCCACCATGGCGGCCAGACGTCGTCGCTCATCCAGTTGGTGAAAAGCGCGGTGCCGACATTATAGGGAAGATTGGCGATGACCTGCGCGGGGCTCGTGAGAAGCGGGCGCGGGTCGATCTTCATGGCGTCGCCCTCGATCACCGTGAGTCGCCCCGGCCAGCGGGCCGCGATCTCCTCGAGCGCGGCGAGACAGCGCCGGTCGCGCTCGATGGCGATCACGCGGCGCGCGCCGTTCATCAGGAGCGCGCGGGTCAGGCCGCCGGGGCCGGGGCCGATTTCGACCACGTCCGTCTCCGCGAGCGGCGCGCCGGCGCGGGCGATCCGCCCGGTCAGGTTGAGGTCCATCAGGAAGTTCTGCCCGAGCGATTTCTTCGCCGAGAGTCCATGCCGGGCGATCACCTCGCGGAGCGGCGGCAATCCGTCCGCGCTCAGGGCGTCGGTCATCGGCGCCGCGCGGCCATGGTCGCCGCCAGTTTCATCGCTTCGATCATGCTGGTCGGGTCCGCGCGGCCGGAGCCCGCGATGTCGTAGGCGGTGCCGTGATCGGGCGAGGTGCGGATGAACGGCAGGCCGAGCGTCACGTTCACGCCCCGCGCGAAATCCAGCATCTTCACCGGGATCAGCGCCTGGTCATGATACATGCAGAGCGCGGCGTCGTATCGGGCGCGCGCGGCTTCGTGAAACATGGTGTCGGCGGGAAGCGGGCCGAACGCGTCGATCCCTCCGGCGCGAAGCGCGGCGATGGCGGGCGCGATGATCTCGGCGTCCTCAGCGCCCATCGCGCCGCCTTCGCCGGCGTGTGGGTTCAGTCCGGCGACCGCGATTCGCGGCCGCTCGACGCCAAAGTCGCGCGTCAGCGCGGCGGCGAGAATGGCGCCGGTCTCTTCGATCAATGACCGGGTGAGGCGTTTCGGCGCCTCCGAAAGTGGAATGTGGATGGTGACCGGAACCACCCGAAGGCCCGGCGCCGTCAGCATCATCACCGGGAGCGGCGCGCCGGAGAGAGCCGCCAGAAACTCGGTGTGGCCCGGATAGGCGAAGGCGGCGTCGTCATGGAGCGCCTTCTTGTTGATCGGCGCCGTCACCACCGCGCCGGCTCTCCCCTCGAGAGCCAGCCGGGCGGCGCGCTCGATCGAGCGAACCACCGCGCCCGCGTTCTCGGGGGCGGGCGCGCCGGGGCGGGGCGGGGCGGAAAGCGGTTCAGGCAAGACGGGGAGGGCGCCGCGCGGGAGCGCGCCGACATCCTCCGGCGCGCCGATCTCGGCCACGTCGGCGCCGAGCGCGCGCAGGCGGGCGGGGTCGTCGATCGCGAAAAACGCCGCGCCGTCGAGCGCGCCGGCGCGCCACGCCTTCACGAGCACCTCCCCGCCGATCCCGGCGGGGTCGCCCATGGTGACGGCGAGCGGGCGCATTCAGCGCCGCTCGATCACGGCTTCACGCCTCAGTTCCTGAAGATAGCCGTCGGCGAGGCGATTCAGGCGCCGAGAGCGGATCTGGTCGCGAAGCTGGGCGCGGGTCTGCTCGTCGACGCCGCCGACACGTTCGCAAACGACATAGATGTCGACGCTGTTTTCCGCGCGCACGGGGCCCGACGTCTGCCCCGTCTGCAGCAGCTGCACCGCATCGCGCACCGGCGCGGGCAGGGCGTTCAGCGGCGTCCGGTCGATCGACTCGACAGTGGCCTCGCCCGCGAGGTCGGGGAGCGAGGCGCACCCATCGGTTTCAGCTTTCAACGCCGCGGCTTTCGTCTCGGCGGCGGCGGCGTCGCCTGCGATCGGCACGCTGATCCGACGCAATGAAACCTGGCTCTCCCGCGCCCAGGGGGGCGTTTCGTCACGGCTGTCCGCGACGCGGTAGATCGAGACGCCCCCGGGCGTCGCGAAAGGAGGGGTGACGCCGCCCGGCGGCGTCTGGGCGATGATCTGCGCGAGCTCCGGCGGCAGCATGGTCTCAGGCACCCAGCCGACGTCCCCGCCATTCTTGGCCGACGGCGTCCGGCTGAAGCGCCTGGCGAGCTTGGCGAAATCGGTTCCGCGGCGCAGTTCGGCCAGGATGCGTTCGATCGTCGCGCGCGCCTCCGCCTCCTGTCCGCGCCCCGCCGGCAGCGCGATCTCGGAAATCCGATAGGATCTTGTCTGACTGGAGGCGGCGAGCGCGATCTCCTGATCGAGTTCGACCTCGGAAGGCGTCGCGCGCGAGCCGAAGCGCCCGTTCACCAGCTCGCGCCAGACGATCTGCGACGAAAGCAGGGTGTCGAGCGCGGCGCGGTCGATGCCCGCCTGTTTGATCTTGGCGAGGAAGGTGGCCGGATCGACGCCGGCGCGCTGCGCGAACTCCGCCACGGCGGCGTTCATTTCTTCGGGATCGGCGGTCTGCTTGAACCTCGCGCCGGCCTGCGCCCGGAGCCGGTCGTCGATCAGCTGATCCAGCGCGGCGTTGTTCAATTCCGGGCCGGGAGGCGCGCCGTTCAGCTGCAGAAGTTTGGCGCGTTGCTCGACGTCATAATAGGTGATGACGTCGTCATTCACGACCACGGCGGGCGCGAACGCGGTCTGCGCCGCCGCGACGGCGGCGAAGAGCAGCGCCGCAAGGACTCCGGCGGCCGTTCGCCGTATGGTGGACAGCATGGTCATGAGGTTCCCATTCATTGCGCGCCATAGGCGCATTGGCCCGACGCTTTTGTCTGATCGCCGCCGCCAGCCCCGAAGAGCCGCACACGCACGCCGAAACTGGTTCCTCTCGGCGCGCTGTCCGATTCGGTGAATCTGCGGCGCAGATAGAAGTCGAGTCCGGCGCATTCATCTTCATAGGACAATACCGCGCCTGCGGAGCTGAATCTATCCGCGTTCAGGTCCCGCCGCGCGTCGCCGCCGACAGTCCAGTTGCGATCGAGCGCCAGCGCGCCGCCGAGGCTGATCTCCGAGCGGTCGGTCGGGGAGTCTTCGGCCGGGTCCGCCTCGACGAAGAGGTAATATCCGTAGAGCGAAAACGGGGCGTAGTCGAGCCGTCCGCCGGCCTCGGCGCGGTTGATGGCGAAATTGTTCGAAAGCCGCCAGCGGCCGCCGAACTCCAGCCAGTCCGCGTAGCCGACCGAAGCCGCGCCCACATAATCGGAGGCATGGCCGTCGAGCCCGGACTCGCTCGGAAAATCCAGCATGTCGTCAAGCCTGAACACGCGCCCGCCGGACGCGCGAAAGCCGAGGCCGCCGTCGTTGATCATCTCGTAACGCCCGCCGATGGTGACGTTGGCCCCGGTTTCGACCCGGTCGAAGCCGGGGAAGCGGTCGGTCTCGAACAGATTCATCTCGTCGAACTCGACCAGCACGCTGTCTTCGTTCGGGATGTCGGCGTCTTTCACATTGGGCGCGACGTTGAACTGAAGGATCGGCTCCAGCACATGAACGGCGCCCTTCGCGTCGGTGCGGGCGAAGGGCGCGCGCGCCTCGACGCCGACCCGGGGAACGAATCGGGCGGCGTCGCTGTCGAAGGCGGGATCGTCGGCGATCCGGTAGAAATCCGCCTGCGCGTCGGCGAATCCGCGGAGCACGAGCCCGCTGTCGAGGATGTGCTGGCGCGACCAGTCCGCGCCGAGCGAGACCCGGCCGACATCGCGCCCGTCATCGCGCACCAATCCGACGCTGTCGAAGCCGAGCCCGAACTCGCCGCCGATCAGCGGCGCGTCCCAGACATGGCGGAGCGAAACCTCCGGCAGCGCCAGCGGAATCTCGCCTTGCGGCTCGTCGTCGCGAAGGCTCTGGATGAAGGCGGCGCCGACCGAGGCGCGGTTTCGCCCGTCATAGGCGCGTATGAACGCCTGCGTCGTCAGCCGGTCGTCTTCGGTGAAGTCGTAGCGGCGCAAGAAGGGGTCGTCCGTCGCGAAAGCGAGATCGAACCCGGCCTGGACGCCATCCGCCAGCATATAGCGTCCCGCTCCGAAGCCGCCGACGCGCGCGCGCGCGCCGCGCCCGTCATCGCCGTAATCGGTGACTCCGAAGTTCAGATCGAGATCGACGAAGCCGCGCGCGAACCGGCGGCGATATTCCGTCTCCAGAATCGCGCCGTCCTTGCTGGCGATGAAGGGGGTCAGCGTGAGATCGGAATAATCGTCGAGCACGATGAAATAGGGCGTTTTGACTCCGACCCCGTAGGCCCGGTCGCGCCCCAGCGTCGGCGCCAGAAACCCGGTCGCGCGTTTCACCTCCGGCGAGGGATGCCGGAAATAGGGCAGGAAGCCGACCGGAACGCCGACAACGTCAAAATAGGCGTCCTTGTAGTGGATCACCCGATCCTTCTGATCGTGCACGATTCTCTCCGCCCTGATCCGCCAGAGCGGGACGGGGTGTTGGGCGCAGACCTCGCAGGGGCTGAACACGGCCTTTGTCAGCACGTTGTAGCGGTCGTCGATCCGCTCGGCCTCCGCCGCCGCGATCTTGCCGCCGCCGGCGATGACCGAGCGCGCGCCCTGAACCAGGCCGTTGCGAAGCCCGGCGTCAAGCTCGGCGCCATCGGCGTACACGGTCTCCCCTTCCGGCGTCCGGAGCGTGATCGGGCCCGTCGCGGCGATGCGTTCGGAGCGGCTGTCGTACCGGATCGCGGAAGCGGTCAGCGTCCGCCCCTCCTGAAAGACTTCAACCGCGCCTTTCGCCGTCAGGACGCCGGTCGTCTCGTCGAAGGTGATCTCATCGGCGACCAGAGCCACCGGTTCGGCCGCCTCGGAAGGGGCGCCCGGACTTTCGGCCGCCGCCGTGAAAGCGAAGGCCGCCAACGCCGCCGCGCGCGCCAGATGCCTGAAAAGCGCGACCATCCGCCGTTCTCTCCTTCTCGTTTCGGCGCTGACTTAACCGCGAGCGGCCGCCGGCGGCAAGCCTAGGCGCCCGCGCCAATTCGCGCTACGCCTCTCGCCAGAGTGATTTTCCAAGCTCAAGAGGCCCGCATGACCCAGCCAGTCGAAATTTCTTTCACCCCGGCCGACGCCGCCGACATGGCCGCGATGGAAGGCGTCGTGATCGTCTTCACCATCGCGGGCGGCGCGCTGAGCCCCGCCGCCGCGACGGCGGACGGGCTGACCGGCGGCGCGGTCGGAAAGCTTGTCGCGGGGAAGGAGTTCAAGGGCGAGGCCGGCGATGTCGGCGCGCTCGCGTTCCCCGCCGGGATGAAGGCGGACAAGCTTCTCGTCGTCGGGCTTGGCGAAGCGCCCGATGCGAACGCGGCGCGCAAGGCTGGCGCGGCGGCGGCGAAAGCGGCGGGCGCGGCCCGAACTACGATCTGGGGCCCGGGCGGCGTCGCCACGGAGGCGGAGACGGCCTTCGGTTTCGCGCTGCGCCGCTACCGGTTCGACGTCTACAAGACGGATGACGACGAGACGCCGGATGAGGGCGCGGTCGTCTTCGTCAGCGCGGAGGCGGAGGCGGTGGCGCGCGCGTCGAGCCCGCTGGCGGCTCTGGCCGAAGGGGTGTTCTTCACGCGCGATCTCGTGAACGAGCCGGCCAATGTGCTGACCACCGGCGATTTCGCCGCGCGGCTGGAGGCGATGGAGGAGCTCGGCCTTGAGGTCGAGATTCTCGATGAGGCGAGGATGCGCGAGCTCGGCATGAACGCGCTTCTCGCCGTCGGCATGGCTTCCGACGATGAATCCAAGCTCGTGGTGATGAAATGGAACGGCGGCGGCGACGAAGCCCCGCTCGCGGTCGTCGGCAAGGGCGTGGTCTTCGATACCGGCGGCGTTTCGATCAAACCGGCCGCCGGCATGGAGGACATGACGATGGACATGGGCGGCGCCGGCGCCGTCTGCGGTCTGATGCGCGCGCTGGCGCTGCGCAAGGCGAAGGCGAATGTCGTCGGCGTGGTCGGGCTGGTCGAGAACATGATCGGCGGCGACGCGCAGCGGCCCGGCGACATCGTGAAATCGATGAAGGGCGACACCGTCGAGGTGATCAACACCGATGCGGAAGGCCGGCTCGTCCTCTGTGACGCGCTCTGGTACACGCAGGAGCGGTTCAAACCGGCGGCGGTGATCGATCTCGCGACGCTGACCGGCGCGATCATCGTCGCGCTCGGCCATGAGCACGCCGGCGTCTTTTCCAATGACGACGCGTTCTGCGACGCGTTTCTCGCCGCCGCGAAAACCGCGGGGGAGGGCGCGTGGCGGCTGCCGCTCGCGCCCGCTTATGACAAGCTGCTGAAATCCCGCCTCGCCGACATGAAGAATGTGGGCGGCCGGCCCGCCGGCTCGATCACCGCCGCGCAGTTTCTTCAACGTTTCGTGAAGGCCGGCACCCCGTGGATTCATCTCGATATCGCCGGCACCGCGTCGGTGAAGACGGAGACCGACCTCGCGCCGGCCGGGGCGACCGGCTGGGGGGTTCGGGCGCTCAACCAGCTGGTCGCGGACCGATACGAGCGTTGAGGCGCGCGCGCCGTGGCTGAGGTGCTCTTCTACCACCTGACCCGGCGGACGCTTGAATCCGTGGTTCCGGGGCTTCTGGAGAAATGCCTGGAGCGAAACTGGAAGGTTCTGCTGCGCGCCGGCTCGCCCGAGCGCGCGGCGGCGCTGAACCGGCATCTCTGGACCTATCAGGAGGACGGGTTTCTGCCTCATGGCGGCCCGGATGACGGCGAGGCCGCGCGTCAGCCGATCTATCTCACCGCCGGCCCGGAGGCGCCGAACGCGCCCGATGTGGTCATGCTGGTGGACGGCGCCGCGGCCGATCCGGCCGAGCTCGCCGGTTACGTCAGGGCGCTTCTCCTCTTCGACGGCCATGACGAGGAGGCGCTGGGCGCCGCGCGAAACGCGTGGAGGGCGGTGACCGCCGCCGGCATGAAAGCGGTCTATTGGGCGGAGACGGACGCGGGCGGCTGGACGAAAAAGGCCGAAAGCGCCTGAGGCGGCGGCGTCATCCCCTTGTCCGCCACGCGGGAAAAATCATGCGCCCGAAGAGGAAGCCTGAAATCACCCCGAGGGAGTTCAGGATCAGATCGTCGACATTGAACTGCCGGTAGGCGCAGGGGAAAAGCCCCCAGACGCCGGTGAGCTGCGTGGCCTCCACCAGGCATGTGAGCC
This sequence comes from Paludibacillus litoralis, assembly GCF_037646705.1. Taxonomy (NCBI): domain Bacteria; kingdom Pseudomonadati; phylum Pseudomonadota; class Alphaproteobacteria; order Rhodobacterales; family Paracoccaceae; genus Paludibacillus; species Paludibacillus litoralis. The sequence goes on along the minus strand of NZ_JBBHER010000004.1, from coordinate 331,989 downwards.
CGACCCCGAAAGCCAGCGCGGCGCGGAACCGAAGCGCGAGCGGCGACAGCGCAAAGCCGATCATGGCGAGCAGCAGGTAATTCATCGTCGACGCGGCGAAGACCCGATTCGCAACCCACTCGAGCGGGGGCGCGCCGCGCGCCCAGAGCGCGCGCAATGCGTCCAGGAAATCAAACGGTTGAAGTTGCGGCGTCGCCGATGCGACGGGGCACTCCAGACTGCTCGGATCGGGGAAGGGATGTTGCGTCAGCGCGATGAAAAAGAGCGTGAGAAAGGCCGCCGGCGCGACGCGCCAGCCCGGCGCCCGGCCGATAAGGCGCAGCGCGCCGAGCCCGACGAGGAGGGCCGCGGCGGCGTAAGCCACGGCCCCGCCGAAATAGGGCAGAAACACGGAGAGAGACATGCGGGATCCCGATCAGGCGACGTCCGGCGCGGCGAAAAGCGTCTTCACTTCGTCTCGAAGAATGTTTTTCTGCACTTTTCCCATCGTGTTGCGTGGCAGTTCATCAATCAGGCGCAGCTCTTTCGGTTGCTTGTACCGCGCGAGATTGCTCTTGAGCGCGGCGCCGATCGCCGCCAGATCCGGCGCCGCGCCGGGTTCGGGGACGATGAATCCGACCACCGCCTCGCCGAAATCCGGATGCGGCGCGGCGACGACCGCGCTTTCGAGCACGCCCGGCTGTTCATCGAGCGCCAGCTCGACCTCCTTCGGGTAGACGTTGAATCCTCCGGAAATGATCAGGTCCTTGCCCCGGCCCACGATCTGGACATAGCCGTCCTCGTCGATCAGGCCGAGATCGCCGGTGATGAAAAAACCGTCCGGGCGTAGCTCCTGCGCGGTTTTTTCGGGCATGCCCCAGTAGCCCTTGAAGACGTTCGGCCCCCTGACTTCGAGCACGCCGACTTCGCCCTGCGGCAGCTCCGCGCCGGTTTCAGGGTCGCAGACCTTCAGCTCGACCCCGGGCAGCGGCATGCCGACCGTGCCGGCGCGGCGCTCTCCCTCATAGGGGTTCGAGGTGTTCATGCCGGTTTCCGTCATGCCGTAGCGCTCCAGAATCCGATGTCCGGTCCTGGCTTCGAACGCCCGATGCGTCTCGGCCAGAAGCGGCGCGCTGCCGGAGACGAAAAGCCGGGCGCGCGCGGTCAGCTCCCGATCGAAGCGCGGATCGCCGAGCAGGCGTGTATAGAAGGTGGGGACGCCCATCATGGCGGTCGCGCCGGGCATCAGGCGGATCATCTCGTCGAGATCGAACCTGGGCAGGAAGATCATCGCGCCGCCCGCGAGCGCGGTCACGTTGCTGGCGACGAAAAGCCCGTGCGTATGATAGATCGGCAGAGCGTGCAGCAGGCGATCCTCGGCGGTGAAACGCCAGAGATCGGCCAGCGCCTCCGCGTTCGAAAGCAGATTCCGCTGGGTCAGCATCGCGCCTTTGGAGCGCCCGGTGGTGCCGGATGTGTAAAGAAAGGCGGCGAGGTCGTCTTCGCTTCGCGGCACGGTCGGGAAGGTCTCCGAGGCCCCGGAAGCGGCGTCTGCGAAGCTTCCACTCCCGTCCGCGTTCAGAACCATCATCGCCGCGCCGGCCGCCGCCGCGATGGGGGCGAGCGCCCCGGCCGCGGCGCTGTCGACGAGCAGCAGCTTCGCGCCGGAGTTTTCGACGAAATAGCTTACTTCCGGCGGCGTGTAGCTGGTGTTCAACGGCAGGAAGACCACCCCGGCCCGCACGCAGGCCGCGTAGACAGCCAGCGCCTCAGGCGACTTCGAAATCTGGACGGCGAGCCGGTCCCCGGGGGCGAGGCCGGCCCCGGCGATGGCGTGCGCGTAGCGCGCCGACATCCTGATGAACGCGTCATAGCTGATCTCGCGCCCGTCCGGGAGAATCAGGAACGGGGCGTCCCGTCCGACATGCCGACCAAAGAGAGCGTCATGAAGCGGGTTGGGCATTCTTCGATTTCCTTTTCTTGTCCTTGAGTTTCGCACCGGTCTCGGCCAGCGCCCGGACCGACTTGGTGGCGGCGATCGGGCCGCGCGCCGCGTAGGCGCGATAATTGTCCGCGATCCGGGGGAGATTGTAGAGATAATTGACCATCGCGCCCTGTGATTGCTCCATTCCGCGCGGCGACGGGTCGGCGTCGGCGTGAATCTCATGCACCTGCGCGCCGTTCTCCAGATGGAACCTGGCGACCGGGTTGAGCGGCAGCCCGTCGGCGCGTTTCGCATTCAGAAGATAGTCGGCGGCGGCGGCCCGAAGGGTCTCGCCCTCAACCTCAAGCTCCTGCTCCTTCAGCCAGTCTGCGAGCCCTGGAATCGGGGAGAGCGTCACGAAGGTCTTGAGTTGCGGCAGCGCGTGGCTCAGATCCTCCGCGACCTGTTTGATCAGGAGATTGCCGAAGGAGATTCCGGCGAGCCCGTCCTGACAGTTCGAGATCGAATAGAACACGGCCGTGTCGGCCTTGTGCGCCGGCGTGTGCGCGCGCTCCTCCTCCAGCAGCTCCGCGATCGAGCCGGGAACGCCGTCCGTCAGCGCGACTTCGACGAAGATCAGCGGCTCGCCCGGCATCGCCGGATGGAAAAATGCGAAGCAGCGCCGATCCTCCGGCGCGAGCCGCAGGCGGAGATCCTCCCAGCTTTCGATTTCGTGGACGGCTTCATAGGCGATGATCTTTTCGAGAATGCTCGCCGGGCTCTCCCAGCTGATCGGGCGGAGCACGAGAAAACCGCGGTTGAACCAGGACATGAAGAGATGCCGAAGGTCGATATCCGCGCGCCCGAGCGCGGGGTCCGCCTTGGCGAGCCGCCGGAGGCAGGACCGCATCGCCACCAGCCGCGATGTCGCGCCCGGCGCGCGGTTGAGGCGGCGGACCAGCTCCTGCCGCGGCGCCTCCGCCGCAGCCATGAGCGCGCGATAGGAGGCGGAGGTCGGGTCGGCGGCGTAAGCCGCCACGGCCTCGCCGAGGGCGGCGGCGTCGATGTCCATCTCTTCGGTCAGGAACGTGAAAAAGCCGTGCTTTTCCTCATCGTTCATCGCTTCGAACCGGTCGAGAAGCCGGGCGGCGAGGGTGAAGCCGACCGTCTCGCCCTGCTGACTCATGAGCGCGTGGGCGAGCTCGCGCACGCTGCGCGCGTCCGATCCGGCGTCCCTGTCTTCTGCGCGCACACGCTCGAAAAGCGTGGAGAGCATGTCTGCGAGGAGAGTCATAACTCAGGTCCCATAATGAGGTCGGGCAACGATGTCGCGATTCCCGGGAAAACGCAGAGAAGCACGATTCCGAGGACCATGCATGCGACATAAGGCAGGGAGCCGTAAAGGATGGTTTTCAGCGGAATATCCGGCGCGATGCTGTTGATCACATAGAGATTCAGGCCGACCGGCGGCGAAATCAGGCCGATCTCCATGTTGATGGTCAGCACGACGGCGAACCAGATCGGATCGAACCCGGCGGCGAGGATGATCGGCAGCAGGATCGGCGCCGCCATCAGGATCACCGCGACCGGCGGCAGGAAGAATCCGGCGATCAGCAGAAAGACGTTGATCGCGCCCATCAGAACCCAGCGATTCACATCGAGCGTGCCGATCCACTCCGCGACCGACTGGGTGATGAAAAGCGAGGACAGCATGTACGAGAAGACCCCGGCCGCCGCGATGATGAACAGGATCATCACGCTTTCCTTCGTGCTGTCGCGGAGGATCAGCCAGAGGCGGACCGGGCTCCAGAGCCGGTAGACCAACATGGCGACGACGACGCAGAGCAGCGCGCCGACCGCGGCGGTCTCGGAGGGCGTCGCGATCCCGCCATACATCGCGACGAGAACGCCGACGATGATCAGGAGGAAGGGCAGCACCCTCGGCAGGATCTCAAGCCGCTCGGCCCAGGAATAATGCTGCGGCGAAAGCACGCCCGCCTGACCGCTCCGCCATGTGGACCAAAGCGACCAGGCCATGAAAAGCCCGACCAGCATCAGCCCCGGCATCACCCCGGCGAGAAAGAGGCGCCCGATCGAGTTCTCCGTCGCGACGCCATAGACGATCATGGTCACCGATGGCGGAATCAGGATGCCGAGCGTGCCGCCCGCCGCGATGGAGCCCGAGGCCACGCCGTCGGGGTAGCCGCGCTTTCTCATCTCCGGGATGCCCATCTTGCCGATCGCGGCGCAGGTGGCGGGGGAGGAGCCGGACATCGCGGCGAAAAGCGCGCAGGCCCCGAGATTGGAGATGACGAGGCCGCCGGGCACCCGTGTCAGCCAGCGCTCGAGCGCCTCGTATAGATCCGGGCCGGCGCGCGTCGACGCGATGGAGCCGCCCATCAGGATGAACATCGGGATCGCGAGCAGCGTGAAATTGTCCAGGCTCGCGAACAGGATCTCCGGCATCAGCTCCAGAGAGCGCGGGCCATCGAAGATGAGCAGGAAGCCGGCGGCGACGATCAGAAGCCCGACCGCCACGGAAAGGCCCGAGAAAAGGACGACAACGGTGGCGACGGCGACGATCAGGCCGAGAAGAAGCGGATCCATCAGTTTTCCCCCTCAAGGCCGAACGGCTTCTCCGCGCCGGTGACGAGGGCGACGAAATCGGCGGCGAGCTGCAGGAGAAGAAGACCGAATCCGATGGGCATCGCGAGATAGGGAAGCCAGAGTTCAACGTCCCAGACCGTGCCCGATCGCCAGCCGCGATCCCACACGTAAAGCCAGTAATCGACGCCATACCAGAGCATCAGGAAGGTTATGACGATGGTGGCGGCGAGCGTGACCACGGCGAGAACGAAGCGCGGGCGGCTCTTCATCGCGATCGGAACAAGGTCGACATTCACATGGCCGCGCAGATGCTGGACATAGGGCAGGCCGATCAACGTCGCGGCGATGACCAGGTAGACCACCAGCTCCGTCTGCCAGATCGTGGATTCGTTCAGCACGAAGCGCACGAAGATCATCTGGCAGGTGACCGCCACGGCGGCGACCAGCATCGCCGCCGAAAACCATCCGGCCAGGGTCGAGACGGCCCCGACGGCGCGGAGGAACCAGCCGCCGGGCGGCTGCGCGCCGCCCGGCGGGAGAAGGCGGCCGTCCGTCGGCCGCCCGATCTGCGTCGGCCCCGTCATTCGACCGCGAGGGCCATGTCGAGAAGCTTCTGCCCGTCAGGCGTCGACTCGACGAAGTCCTTGTAGGAGGTCTTCTTGGCGAGGTCGCGCCAGGCGTCGAATTCCTCCTGCGACATCGTCGCGATCTCGACTCCGGCGTCGCGGAACACCTTCACGGAATCGGCGTCCTCCTTCTTGGCCTCCTCGAGGTAAAACGCCTCGGCTTTCTCGGCGGCGGCGAGAAGCGCGTCCCGCTGGGCCTCGTTCAGGCCGTCGAAGGTGGATTTGTTCATCAGGAGCGGCTGATACATGAACCAGAGCGCGACATCGCCGGCGGGCGTGTAGCACGACACCTGCTCGAAGATGCGATAGCTGACGAAGGATGCGGACGAGGTGTTGGCCGCGTCCAGAACGCCGGTCTGCATGGCGTTGTAGATTTCGGACGACGCCATCGAGGCGATGGAGGCGCCGGCGCCGGCCAGCATCTGCTCGAAAGACTTGCCGGCCGCGCGCATCTGAAGCCCTTCGACATCCGCGGGCTTGGTGATGCAGCCGTCCTTGCCGGCGAATCCGCCCGCAAGATAGCCGTGGACGAGCGTCATCACGTCGTCGCCGTTCAGGATCTTCTCGATCTCATCCATGAACGGGCTCTCGTCGAGCCGCGCCGCATGGTCGTGGTTCTTCACCAGGCCGGGCATCAGCGTCAGGTTGTAGGCCGGCTGCTGCCCTCCGGCGTAGGAGAGCGGGAAGACCGCCATGTCGAGCTGGCCGCGGCTGAGCGGCTTGTACTGCTCACGCGGCTTGAAGAGCGATTTGGACGGAAAGATCTTGATCGTGAGATCGACATCGGCGGCCGCGACCTCGTCGGCGACGATCGCCGCGACCTTGTGGCGGACATCGCTGGTCGACCATTGGTGCGACAGGCGAAGCTCGGTCGCGTTGGCGGCCCCGGCGATCAGCGCGAGCGCGGCGGCGGTGGCGAGTATGGATGGTTTCATGGTGTCCTCCCAAGAGACCCGGGTGCGATTCCCGGATTTTCGACTCCTGCAAAGTCAGGCGGACTTGTATCCGATGTCAATCATTTTGTATACATTTGGGCCCAGACTGGATTCTGAGACAGGGCCATGGATGTGAGAGCGGCCGATTCTATCGCCAACGCATTGGAGGAGATGATCGTCACCGGCGCGTTCGCCGATGGCGCGCGGCTGAGCGAAGCCGCGCTGGCGGAACGCTTCGGCACATCGCGCACGCCGGTGCGCGAAGCGGTGCAACGGCTGGCGGCGTCCGGGCTGCTGCGCCGGCTCCCGCATCGCGGCGTGTTCGTCCGGCAGCCGGGGCCGGTCGAGCTGCTGGAGATGTTCGAGGTGATGGCGGAGCTCGAAGCGGTCTGCGGCCGTCTCGCCGCGCGGCGGATAACGCCGGGGCGCCTCGTCGATCTCGACGCGGCCAACACCGCCTGCCGCGCGGCGATGAAGGCGGACGATGTCGACGGGTACTTCCACCAGAACGAGGTGTTCCATCACATCATCTACCGGGAATCGGGAAACGGGTTTCTGGCGGAGGAAGCGGCGCGGCTCCATCGCCGCCTCCGCCCTTACCGCAGGATGCAGCTGCACGTTCGCGGCCGGGTGCCGCAATCCATGGCCGAGCATGAGGAGATCGTCGCCGCGTTGAAGGCGGGCGACGAGACGCGGGCGGACGCCGCGCTGCGCCGGCATGTCGCCGTGCAAGGGGAGAAGTTCCATCATCTGGTCGCCGGGCTGAAGGCGGGCGCCGCGCGCGCGTGACCCGGCGGCGCCGCGACTGGGCGGATGACGTGCGCGGATCTCCTGCGCGGCGCGCCGGACGAAAGGAGTCGGCCGGGCGCCCCGGCGGCGCCCCCCGGATCAGGGGAGGATCATCGTTCCCGCGCCATGTTCGGTGAACAATTCGAGCAGGCAAGCATGCGGCGCCCGCCCGTCCATGATGACCACCGCCTGCACCCCGGCCTCGATCGCCTCGAGCGCGGTTTCCGTCTTCGGGATCATGCCGCCGGAGATGACGCCTTCATCCGTGAGGCGGCGCACCGTCTCGGCGGTCAGCCGCGTTATGACGTCTCCCTCCGCGTCCTTCACGCCGGCGACGTCGGTGAGGAGAAGCAGCCGATCGGCCTTCATCGCGCCGGCCACCGCGCCGGCGGCGGTGTCGCCGTTGATGTTGAACGTCTCCCCCGCGCGGCCGACCCCGACAGGGGCGACGACGGGGATGAAGTCGCCCTTGATGAACATGGTGAGAACGTCCGGATTCACCTTCACCGGCCGCCCGACAAAGCCGAGATCGAGCACCCGCTCGATATTGCTTTCCGGGTCCTTCATCGTCTTCAGGGCCTTCTCGCAGATGATCAGGTCGGCGTCCTTGCCGGAGAGCCCGACGGCGCGGCCGCCCTGCGCGTTCAGCGCCTGAACGATATGCTTGTTGATCCGGCCGGCGAGAACCATTTCGACGATCTCCACGGTCGCCTTGTCGGTGACGCGCTTGCCGTCGATGAAATCCGACTTGATGTTGAGCCGCTCAAGCATCTCGTTGATCTGCGGGCCGCCGCCATGAACCACAACGGGATGCAGCCCGCATTGCTTCATCAGCACGATGTCGCGGGCGAAATTCATCATCGCCTCGTCGTCGCTCATGGCGTGGCCGCCGAATTTCACCACCACGGTGGCCCCGTGATGGCGCTGCATGTAGGGCAGCGCCTCGCTCAGCGTGCGGGCGGTGGCGATCCAATCGCGTTTCACGGCGCGGGACTTTTCCATGGGCGGGGCTCTCCTTCGCGGATGAGGCGTAACGGTTTCGTCAACCGGTCGCCAGATGATCGATGATCGGGCAACGCGCATGCCGGTCGCCCGCGCAGGCGTTCGAGATGCGCGCCAACTCGTCGCGAAGCGTGGTCAGCGCCGCCATTTTCGCGTCGATTTCGGCGATATGCGCTTCGGTGATCGCCTTCACATCGGCGCTGGCGCGGGTCTCGTCCTCGTAAAGCGCGAGCAGCCGGCGGCATTCCGCGATCGAAAACCCGAATGTGCGCGCCCGCCCGATGAATCCGAGCCGCCGCGCGTCGGCTTCGGAATAGTCGCGATACCCGTTGTCGGCCCGGGCCGGCGCGACGAGACCGATCTCCGCGTAATAACGCACGGTCTTCACCGGCAGGCCGGCGCGAGCCGCGGCGGCGGCGATCCGCATCGTCTCTCTCCTCCTCACACTCCTGTGGTTGGAGTGATTGGAGGAGAGGGCGAAGTCAAGATGGAACGGCTCCGCGCCGAACCCGCGTCAGTAGCCGATGGCCGCGCCGTCCTTCCGCGGATCGGAGGCGCCTTCATAGACCCCGCTCTCATGCAGGCGGATCATCTGCGCGCCGCCGATCGGGGTGTCCGGCGTGTGGAGGACATGCCCTTTCGCCTCGAGCGCGGCGCGGACTTCGGCGCCGTAGCCCCGCTCGATATGAAGCTTGCCGTCGGCCAGCTCCGCGAAGCAGCGCGGCGCGTCCAGCGCCTCCTGCGGGTCCATGCCGAAATTGACGATGTTGCTCAGCACGCGGACATGGCCGGTGGACTGATACTGTCCGCCCATGACGCCATAGGAGGCGAACAGCTTTCCCTCCTTCCGGATCATCGCGGGGATGATCGTATGGAGCGGGCGTTTGCCGCCCTTCAGCTCGTTCGGATGCCCTTCGGTCAGCACGAAACCCGCGCCCCGGTTCTGGAAGTTGATCCCGAACTTCGCGGAGGCGAGGCCGGTTCCGAAGCCGTGGAAAATCGAATAGATCATCGAGACGACCATGCCGTCGCGGTCCGCGGTGGTGAGGTAGACCGTGTCCTTGTGCGCGGCGCCGGCGCCAGGCGGCGGCGTCGGCATGGCGCGGTTCATGTCGATCAGCGCGGCGAGCCGGGCCGCCGCCTCGTCCGAGAGCATGCGGTCGGTCTGCGCGGTCGCCGGGTCCCCGACGAACCGGTTGCGCGCGTCATAGGCGAGTTTCGTCGCCTCCGCCTCCAGATGCGCGATCTCGGCGCCGTAGGGGTCCATCGAGGCGACGTCGAAATGGGACAGGATCTTCGCGATCAGAAGCGCCGTGACGCCCTGGCCGTTCGGCGGCAGCTCGACCAGTTCGAGGCCCTGGTATGTGGCGGAGACCGGGTCGCAATATTCGGATTTCGTCGCGGCGAAATCTTCCGCGTCGTACAGCCCGCCAAGCGCGCGGAGGCTGTCGACCATGTCCTCCATCACCTCGCCTTCGTAGAAGCCGGCCCGGCCGTTCTTCGCGACGCGGCGCAGCACCTCGGCCTGGCCCGGAGCGCGGAAAATCGAGCCGACGGCGAAGGGGGCGCCGTTGTCGAGATAGAATTTCGCGCCGTCGCCCTTCAGCTTGCCGCCGTTGTTCTTCCAGTCGAACGCCGTGCGGGGCGCTACCGGCACGCCCTCATCCGCGTAGCGGATCGCAGGGGCGAGAGAGGCGGCGAGCCCCTTCCGGCCCCAATCCTCGGCCAGTTTGCAGAACCCGTCGATCGCGCCGGGCAGGGTGGCGGCGTGGGGGCTCTCGGTGCCGATGACGGTCACTCCCTGATCCCGGAGCAACGCGGCGTCGAGCGCGCGCGGCGCGCGGCCGGACGCGTTGAACCCGACGATCCGGTCTTCGCCGGCCGGACGGATCAGCGCGAACATGTCGCCGCCGATGCCGGTCGAGCCGGGTTCGCAGATGCCGAGAAGGACCGCCGCGGCGATCGCGGCGTCCATCGCGTTGCCGCCCGCCTCCATGATGGCGACGGCTTCGCGCGCCGCGAGCGGGTGCGATGTGGCGCACATGCCGTTGACAGAAAAAACTCCGGACCGGCCGGGCGTGTGAAAATCGCGCATGTCATCCTTCCATCGCTTGGATCCGATGAATGTCTAGCGCGGCTGAGGGGGCGGGGAAAGGGGAGGGCCGTCAGACGCCCGGCGCCGCGATTCGGGTGGGGGCTGAATGACGCGGCGCCGGGCCAGCAACTGCTTGCCGTAGACTATGCTTGGCGGAGAAAAAAGGCGCTCTCAGGGCTGGAATTTGACGATTTCGCGGCGTCTTCCCGCAGGAGTCGCATCGCAACGGCGCCGCGCGCTTGCGTTTTCGCGGCGGGCGGGGTCAGTTTGATCCATGAGTGTGATTTCCTCCACGGCTTTCGGCCGGACCGGCGGCCGGCGCGCGCCCGAGGAGCGGGTGGTCGCCTTTCATCGAACGGAGCTTTCCATCATCCTCGCGGTTTACGGGCGGATGGTCGCGGCGGCCGAATGGCGTGATTATTCGATCGATTTCCTGCCTGAGCGCGCGGTGTTTTCCGTTTTCAGGCGCGCGACCGAATATCCGCTGTATCGGATCGAGAAACTCCCGCGCCTCGCGGCCCGGCAAGGAATGTACGTCCTGTTCGGGCGTGACGGCCGCGTCCTGAAACGCGGGAGCGATCTCAAACAAGTGATGCGCTTTTTCGAGTCGAAGAAGCTCAAGCTGGTCGAATGACCTCCTAGAAGTTGTCCTTCCGGCGCCGGATCTCGGCGAAGACGGCGGCGTCGTCGGCGCCCGCGAGGCCGACGGCGGCCTTCACGCCCGGCTCTCGCGCCCGAAGAAACGGATTCGTCGCAAGCTCTTCGGCCAGCGTCGACGGGCAGATCGGCTCGCCGGCCCTGTCGGCGGCGGCGATTCGCGCGATCCGGTCCTTCAGGGCCTCGTTGTCAGGCTCGATGCTGAGCGCGAACCTTCCGTTCGCGGCGCCGTAATTGTGCCCGGAATAGATCAGCGTCTCGGGCGGCAGGTCGAAGAACTTGGAGAGACTGCCCCACATCATCAGATAGGTGCCCTCGAACACCCTGCCGCAGCCGAGCGCCATCAGGCTGTCGGCGGTGAAGGCGGATCCATCGAAAAGATAGGCGACATGGCCGATGGTGTGCCCCGAGACGTCGATCACCCGGCCCCGGCTTTCGCCGAGATCGACGGTGTCGCCCTCCTTCAGCTCCCGGTCGAGGCGGGGCAGGCGGCGCGCGTCCGCCGCCGCGCCGACGACCTTCGCGCCATAGCGCGCGCGGAGCGGCTCGATCCCCTCCACATGGTCGTCGTGGTGATGGGTGATGAGAATCAGATCGAGGCCCCAGCCCCGCGCCTCCAGCGCGGCGAGGAGGGGCGCGGCCTCCGGCGCGTCGATGAGCGCGGTCGCGCCGGTCGCCGTGTCGCGCAGGATGTACCCGTAGTTGTCCGCGCGGCAGGGAACGACGATTGTTTCAAGAGCCATGGGCAAGCCTTCCATCATTGACTAGATTCGACCCAGATTAGCGGAGGCGGCCGGACGATGCATCTCGACGTGATCGACCTGAGGCGGTTCTATTATCACACGCCGCTTGGCCGGGTGGCGCAGATGGCGATCCGGAGCGCGCTGGCGGCGCATTGGCCCGACGCCCGGAGCGAAAACTTCGCCGCGTTCGGTTTCGGGCAGCCCTTCATCCGGCCGTTTCGGCGCCGGGCGCAGCGGGCGGTCGGGCTGATGCCGGCGCAGATGGGCGCGTTTCACTGGCCGGCCGAAGCCGCCAATCTGAGCGTTCTCACGGATGAGCGGCGCTGGCCGCTCGCCACCGGCTTCGTGGACCGGCTGCTGATCGTTCACGCGCTTGAAACCACGAGCCGCCCGGGAGCCGTCCTCGCGGAGGCGAACCGGGTGCTGGCGCCTGGCGGGCGGGCGCTGATCGTCGTGCCGAACAGGACCGGCCTCTGGGCGCGGCGGGAGGCGACCCCGTTCGGCCACGGGCAGCCGTATTCGATCAGCCAGTTGAAGCGGTTGCTCCGCGATCATCGGCTGGAGCCGGTCGGCCACTCCGCCGCGCTCTACGCGCCGCCGTCCCAGAGGCGATTCTGGTTGCGGATGGCGCGGGCCTCGGAGGCGGTGGGCCGGAAACTGGACGCGCAGCGCTTCGCCGGCGTGATCGTGGTCGAGGCGGTGAAGGCCGCCTACGCCGCGCCGGGGAACGGGTCTCCGGTGACGAGCAAGACGCCGCTGGAGGTTCTCGGCGGGATGGTTCGCCCCACGCCCAAGCCCGTCGTCGGTCAGACGCGCGAAGTCGCTGGCCGTCCCGCGGCGGAGCCGTTAAACCACCCGCGCGAGCGAGTGGAGGAATGATGATGGCTGCTGAAAACACTGGCGTGGATCCGCGCCCCGGCGTGATGTCGATCGCGCCCTATCAGGTCGGCGGCAGCAGCATCGAAGGCGCGGGGCGCGCCATCAAGCTTTCCGCGAACGAGAACCCCTGGGGGCCGAGCCCGCGCGCCGTCGAGGCCTACAAGGCCGCGGCCGGAGCGCTCGCCGCCTATCCCGACCCGGCGAGCCGCGCGCTTCGCCGCGCGATTGGCGATGTTCACGATCTGGATCCGGACCGGATCATCTGCGGCAACGGCTCCGATGAGCTGTTGCAGCTTCTCGCCTTCGCCTACGCCCGCGACGGCGACGAGGTGGTCTATTCCCGGCATGGTTTTCTGCTCTATCCGTCATATGCGTTGATGAACGGCGCGACCCCGGTCGCGGCGGCGGAGACGAACCTGACCTCCGATGTCGACGCGCTTCTCGCCGCCTGCACGAAACGCACGCGCCTCGTGTATCTCGCCAATCCGAACAACCCGACCGGCACGCGCCTGAACGGGCAGGAGGTCGCGCGCCTCGCGGCCGGCGTCCCCGAACACGCGCTTCTCGTTCTGGACGGCGCGTACGCGGAATTTGTCGACGCCGACGATTACGATGGCGGCGCCTCCCTGGTCGCGCGCCAGCCGAATGTGGTGATGGCGCGGACCTTTTCGAAAATCTACGGGCTCGCGGGGCTCCGCGTCGGCTGGATCTACGCGGACCCCGAGGTGATCTCCGTGATCAACCGGATACGCGGCCCGTATAACCTCAACGCGGCGGCGCAGGCGGCGGCGGAGGCGGCGATGCGCGATGTGGACTACACCGCGTGGGCGAAGGCCGAGACGCTGCGTCTTCGGGCCGAGCTGACGGCGGCGCTGGCCGAGTCGGGCGTGAAGACGACGCCCTCGGAGGCGAATTTCGTTCTCGCCGAGTTCGGGCTCGAGGCCGAGACCGGCGCGGCGGCGGCGGACGCGTTCCTGAAATCGCGCGGGATCATCGCCCGCCGGATGGAGGGATACGGGCTCGGCGGCCATCTCCGGATCAGCATTGGCGACGAGGCCGCCTGCGCCGCGGTGGCGGCGGCGGTGAAAGAGTTTCGGGGCGGCGCGTGAGCGCGATCTTCGAGCGGGTCGCGCTGATCGGGCTTGGTCTGATCGGCGGGTCCATCGCTCTCGCGGCGCGCCGCGCCGGCGCGGCCGGGCGCATCGTCGGATTCGCGCGAACGGCCGAGACCCGGGCGGCCGTGCGCCGGATCGGGTTCTGCGACGAGGTGGCGGAGACGGCGGCGGACGCGGTCGCGGGGGCCGATCTCGTGATTCTCTGCGTGCCGGTCGGCGCGATGGCGTCCGTCGCGGCGGAGATCGCGCCGCATCTCGCCGAAGGGGCGACCGTCTCCGATGTCGGCTCGGTCAAGGGCGCGGTGATCGAAGCGCTGAAAACCTTGCCCGATCATGTGCATGTGGTCCCGGCGCATCCGCTTGCGGGGACCGAGCACAGCGGCCCGGACTCGGGCTTCGCCGAGCTTTTCGACAACCGCTATTGCCTTCTGACGCCGTTGCCCGGCGGCGATGCGGCGGCGGCCGAGCGGTTGGCGGCGTTCTGGACCGCGCTTGGCGCGCATGTGGAGATGATGGCGCCCGAGCGGCATGATCTCGTCCTCGCGGTGACGTCGCACGCGCCGCATCTCATCGCCTATACGATGGTGGGCGTGGCTGACGACATGCGCCGGGTGACGAAGTCCGAGGTCATCAAGTATTCCGCCGCCGGGTTTCGGGATTTCACCCGGATCGCGGCGTCCGACCCGACCATGTGGCGGGACGTGTTCCTGAACAACAGGGAGGCGACGCTGGAGATCCTGGGCCGGTTCACCGAGGAGCTTTTCGCGTTGCAGCGCGCGATCCGGACCGGGGATGGCGACCTTCTGCACGCGTATTTCACCCGAACCCGGGCGATCAGGCGCGGAATCGTCGACGCGGGGCAGGACACCGCGCAACCCGATTTCGGCCGTTCGCCGCCGCGGAAACCGGTGGCGTGAGAGGCGCGGGGCCGCTCTTGCTCATCGCGGCGCTGGCGGCGGGGGGCGGGGCGCTTGGCGAGCCGGCGCCTGAGCCGACGACGCGACAGGCGGCCATGAGGGCGGCGGCGCCGCACATCTCCCCGGCGCCGAGCCCGCGCAGCGCGCCGCCGCGCGTCTCGCCGGCGCCGAACCCGCGCGACGTGGCGCCGAAGACCTCGCCGGCGCCGGCTCCGCGCGGCGCGGCGGTGAAAGTGGCGGCGCGCGCCGCCCCGGTCGGCGCCGGGAGCGTCTGCGGCGATCCGCGCCTGATCGGCGTGCGGATTCCCGCCATATCCGGCGCGCATCCCGGATGCGGGATCGAGGCGCCGGTGCGCCTCGTCGCGGTCGCGGGCGTGACGCTGACCGGAAAGGCGGAGGTGAGCTGCGAGCACGCCGTCGCGCTCGCCGATTGGGTGGAGCAGACCGCGCAGCCGGCGGCGAACGAGCTGCTCTCGACGCGTCTTGTCTCCATGCGCCCTGTCGCCTCGTATGTCTGCCGCACCCGGAATGGAAAGAGAGGCGCGAAACTCTCCGAGCACGCGAAGGGCAACGCGCTCGACATCGCCGGGTTCAGCTTCGCGGGCGGCGAGACCGTCGCCGTGCGGCGCGGGTGGGGCCGGGAGGACCAAAGGGGAGAATATCTCCGCAGCGTCTGGGCGGGCGCGTGCGGCCCCTTCGGCACGGTTCTCGGCCCCGAAGCGAACCACCACCACCATGATCATTTTCATTTCGATACGGCGCGGTATCAGAATGGAACCTATTGCCGATGAGCGGCGTCAGTCGATCAGGCGGGGGGCCCGGCCGATCGGGACCGGCCCGATTCGGGCGTAGCCGCCGGACAGCGACAGCGACACGTTGAGCGTCTCGCCGTCTCCGGTCAGCCGGGCGACGAAACCGAGGCCGGTCTTCAGCGTCTCGACGAACGGCGCGCTCAGCGCGCCGCTGGCGGCGGCGGCGTCGAGCATCGCCGTCCAGTTGGTGGCGCCGATGGCGAACTCCCCTTCGCCGTATCCCTCGGCGTCCGCCTTCATCGAACCGGAGACCGTGAGCTTCAGCCGCCCCCATTCGGCGTCGGCGGCGTCCAGCGAAAGAAGCCGGAGGCCGGGCTTCGGCCCCTCCAGCGCGAAGCGGTCCAGCGGCCGGTCGAACGCGGCGCGCCCCTCCAGCGTCACCGTTTCGATCGCCGGCGGCAGCGTGTCGGTGGGGTCCAGCAGCGCGCGGATGTGATTCGGCAACCGGAGCCGCAGCCCGTCGGCGCGAAATTCATAGGCGTTCTCCGGGCCGGCGTCGGGCGCGGCGCGGACATGCGCGGAAATCCGCGCCGCGCCCGCGGTCCAGCCCGCATCCGCGGCGAGGGCGCCGCGCTCGATATCGAGAGAGGCGCGAACCAGCGGCAGCGCGGCGCTGGTTTCGGTCCGGAAGCTCGCCTTCATGGTTTCGGTGCGCAGGACGGCCCGCCCGCCCGGGGCCGCGAGCCGTTGTTCCGGCGGCCAGATCCCGATGAAGAGGCTCGGCTGGTAGATGAGGTGCGCGACCTCGAACCATGGCGCGGACCAGGCCCAGCCCGACGCGGGGTCCGCGAGCGCGGGTTCCGTCAGCTTGAGATCGAGCCGGTTCGGAAAGCCGAGAATGGAGACATCCGCCGCCTCGGCCTGCCAGCCGGCCGCCCGCCGCTCCGCCAGCCATCCGGCCAGCGCGGCTTCCTGGGCGCGCGCGGCGAGCAGCCACCAGACGCTCACGCCGACGATTACGGCGATGACGGCGCCGGCCAGCAGCTTGAATTTCATAATCTGCATCCTTCGACTGGCCGCGCCGGCGCGAGGGCTGTAAAATCTCCGGATGGCTCAGGAACCACCCGATCTCTGGGTATTTGCATACGGCTCCCTGATGTGGAAGCCGGGTTTCCCGCATGAGGAGCGCCGACGCGCCCGAATGCCGGGATATCGCCGGCGGTTCTGCCTCGATTCGATCACCTATCGGGGCACGCCGGCGTACCCCGGCCTCGTTCTCGCGCTCGATGAAGACGCGGGCGGGGCCTGCGAGGGAATCGCCTATCGCGTTCACCCTTCTCATCGGGAGGAGACGCGCGCATATCTTCGGGCGCGGGAATTGGTTACCTATTCCTATCTGGAGCGGTTTCTGCCGGTCGAGATCGGGGGCGGCGAGCGGGTCGAGGCGCTCGCCTATGTGATGGACCGGACGCACCGGCAATATCGCGGCGGGCTGACGCCGGAGGAGCAGGCGGAGGTGATCGCCCGAGCGGTCGGCCCGGCCGGAACCAACGCCGAGTATCTCGACAATACGATGGCGCATCTTGAGGAGATGGGGGTGGACGATATGGAGATTACGCGGCTTCATCGCCTTGTGGCCGGTTTGATCGGGCCGCCCGCGTCATGATCGTCATCACCGGAGAGATCGAATTTCACCCGGAGGACGCCTGGCCGGCGATGAGCGCCGCGCTGGAGATGATGGAGGCGTCCGCGGCGGAAGACGGATGTTACGTCTACCGGTTCTATTCCGATCTCGTCAATTTGCGCTGCTTTCGGGTCTATGAGGAATGGCGGGACGAGGCGGCGCTGAAGGCTCATAACGAGTCCGCGCACATGGCGGCGTTCCAGGCGAAGCTTGGCTCTCTCCGGGTTCTGCGGCGGCGGCTTTACCGAATGAACGTGGATCTGGTCGCGCCGCTCTGAGCGCCGGTCAGCCGGGTTTCCGCCGCTCGAAATCGCGCCGGGCCTCCTCGCAGAAGGCGACCGAAAAAACCACGTTCGACCAATCCCGACGGGCGAGGCGGGCCGGGGTGTTTTCAGGATTGACGACAAGCCGGAGCGAATTGCGATCGTCCTTGTCGGATGTGATCTTGGGGCGGGTTGGAGTGTCGGGCATGATGGATCCCTACGCGAATTTGACTGTCGGGGCGTCGGAAAGGCTTGCGGCGTCCCGGAGGCCCTCATCTGTCCCTAACTGCGCCGATTGTGAAGGGGTCTGGCGCAGGATCTGTGACGCCACGCACATGATTTCACACGGAATTCACGCTCGTCGGGTCTGACGGCGCTTCGTGTCACGCCGCGGCGGCGTCACGGTCCGAAGCGGTCACGCGGCGCGGGCCCGCGCATCCGCCACCGCGCGCCAGCCGGCCCGGTCGCGCACGCGCGCCATATAGGCGCCCACTTCGCCCTCCGGCGCGGGGAAGCCCATGGCTTTCGCCCAACCGCCGAGATGCCCGAGGATGATGTCGGGGACCGTGAAGGCGTCGCCCATCACGAACGGCCCGTCGCCGAGATAGGCTTCGAGCGTCCCCATCGCTTTCGCGAACTCGTAAAGGCAGGCGGGCTGAACCGCGTCGGCGGCGCGCAGATGCTCCGGGAGCATGGCGCGATGCTTCGTCAGCGTCCAGAGCGGCTGCTCCACATCGTCGATGGCGAAACAGATCAGGCTCATCATCCGGTCCCGCTCCGGCGCGCCGACCGGGAATGTCAGTTTCCCGTGCTTGTCCGCGAGATGGAGGAGAATGGCGGTGGAATCGAAGATCGCGCGGCCGTCGTCGACCAGAA
The DNA here is from genome assembly GCF_037646705.1 of Paludibacillus litoralis. Lineage (NCBI taxonomy): Bacteria > Pseudomonadati > Pseudomonadota > Alphaproteobacteria > Rhodobacterales > Paracoccaceae > Paludibacillus > Paludibacillus litoralis. The sequence goes on along the minus strand of NZ_JBBHER010000004.1, from coordinate 314,146 downwards.
CCGGGATCTTGCCGCTGGCGTTGAGCTCCAGAGCTTCGGCGCTGTGCGGCTTCGCCGGGACGATCTCGTAAGGCGCGCCGATCTCCTCCAGCATCCAGATGACGCGGGCGGCGCGAGACGCCGGGGAACCGTAGACTTCATACATGGAGCAGATCCTTCAAAGAGGCGGCGAGCCCGTCGCGACCGTCGGGGTGAGTGATCCTCGCGAGCCTGGGTTACCAGGTGGGCGCCAGGTGCGTAAGACCACGGTCGAACACAGAGCCAGCTCCCGCGAGAAAGATTAAGGCCACCAGGTCACGCCCCGGCACGGGAAGGACAGAACTCGCCGCTTCGAGAGATAGTGTCCGCGACCCGGAAATGGAAGCGGGAAACGAAGATAATCCCGCTTCGCGCCGTCGGCGATCAGCCGGCGATCAGCCTGCGCCGCTCTCCGGGCCCGCCGCGCGCAACGCCTCGAGCCGCGCGGCGGCGGCGTCGATGGTCGCCTGGACTTCGGCGGCGTCCATTTCGCTGAGCGCCGTCTCGGGCGGCGGCGCGTCTCGGAGGGCGGCCTCCGTCTCGTCCAGCTTGTCCGCGAGCATCAGCGCCGACATCAGGAGAAGCCGCGCTTCGGTGATCCGCCCGCCCGACGCGGCGAGCGCGGTCGCCTCGTCGTCGATCCGCTGGGCGAGCGCGGCGACCCGCGCCTCCTGCCCGTCGTCGCAGACGATCTGATACGCGCGGCCGCTGATTCTGATGGAAACCTCAGCCATGCGCCCTGACCCCGCTCAATTCCTTCAATTCGCCGATCGCGGCGTCGAGCGCCTGGGCCGCTTCCTCGCGGAGTTGCGCGTCGTCGTCCCGCGCCGCGCGGAGCGTCTCGACCTCCTTCAGCGCGGCGTCGCGCTCGGCCGCGGCCTCCCGGGCGTCCGCGCGGGCCGTCTCGGCCGCGCGCTCCGCTTCCGCCGCGCGGGCTTCGAGCGCAGCGGTGTCGCCGGCCTCGGCCAGCGCCTCTTCGAGCGCGCTGATCCGGAGGCGCGCGGTTTCGGCTGCGGCTGCGGCGTCCTCCCGCGCCTGGCTCAGCAAACGCGCGGCCTCATGGGCGCGCGCCTCGGTCTCGGCCGCTTTCCGCCGCTCCTCGCGCAGCGTTCGCTCCAGGGCCGATACCGCGGCCGTCAATCGTTCCGTCGCCGCCTTCAAATCGGTCATCCCGTCCCTCTCCTTACGATCCGTCGCTCCCTGTAGTCTCTCCTCGGCGCCGAATCGACGCGTGCGTCGTCAATCCCGCGACACTATCGCCAGTGGCCGCGTTTGTCGCAATGCGGCTTGACCCTCCGGGGCGGGTTCCGCGATAACGCCGATGTTCAGGGCCTGCGGCCCGTCATCAGACCGAAAGCCCGTCTCTTGGATATTACCGCGCTCCGCTCAGCCCACCCCGATCACTGGCGCCTCGCCGCCGCGCTTCGCGTTCTTGCGATGGATGCGGTCGAGGCGGCGAATTCCGGCCATCCCGGCATGCCGATGGGCATGGCGGATGTGGCGACGGTTCTGTTTCGCGATCATCTGAAGTTCGACGCGGCCGCGCCCGATTGGCCGGACCGGGATCGGTTCGTGCTTTCGGCGGGCCACGGCTCGATGCTGCTCTACGGCCTGCTGCATCTGACGGGCTATTCGGATTTCCCGCTCTCGGAGCTGAAGCGGTTTCGCCAGCTCGGCTCGAAGACCGCCGGCCACCCGGAATACGGCCACGGCGCCGGAATCGAGACGACGACCGGCCCGTTGGGGCAGGGGCTCGCGACCGCCGTCGGCATGGCGATGGCGGAGCGGTCGATGGCGGCGCGCTTCGGGAAGGGGCTCGTCGATCACCATACCTATGTGATCGCCGGCGACGGCTGCCTGATGGAGGGGATCAGCCAGGAGGCGATCGGGCTCGCCGGGCGGCAACGGCTCGGCAAGCTGATCGTGCTTTGGGACGACAACGGAATCTCGATCGACGGCGCGGTGTCGCTGTCGGACGTCACCGATCAGCCGGCGCGGTTCCGCGCGTCGGGCTGGACCGTTCTGGAGATCGACGGCCACGATCCCGCGGCCATCGGCGCGGCGCTGACCGCGGCCAAGGGCGCGGAAGGGCCGACCCTGATCGCCTGCAAGACCCATATCGGTCTGGGCGCGCCGACCAAACAGGACAGCGCCAAGGCGCATGGCTCGCCGCTCGGCGCCGAAGAGATCGCCGCCGCGCGCAAGGCCTATGGCTGGACGCATGGACCGTTCGAGATCCCGGACGACGTCGCGGCCGATTGGGCGAAGATCGGCGCGCGGGGCGCCGCCGCGCGTGCGGAATGGACGGCGCGGCTCGACGCCGCCTCCGCGCGCCGCCGCGATGAGTTTTTGCGGGTCATCGCCGGCGAAGCGCCGAAAAAGCTCGCCGGCGCCATCCGCCGCGTGAAACGCGAGATCAGCGAAACGCAACCGAAAGTGGCGACGCGGAAAGCCTCCGAAACCGCGCTCGCGGCGATCAACCCGGTGACGCCGGAGACGATCGGCGGCTCCGCGGACCTCACCGGCTCCAACAACACGCTGACCGACGGGCTCGGCGTCTTCTCCGCCGAGAATCCGGGCGGCCGCTACGTCCATTACGGCATCCGCGAGCATGGCATGGCGGCGGCGATGAACGGGATGGCCGTGCATGGCGGCGTCATCCCCTATGGCGGCACGTTCCTTGTGTTCGCCGATTACGCGCGCGGCGCGATCCGGCTTTCGGCGCTGATGAAGCAGCGGGTCGTCTACGTGCTGACCCATGACAGCATCGGCCTCGGCGAAGACGGGCCGACCCATCAGCCCGTCGAGCATCTGGCGAGCCTCAGGGCGATGCCGGGGCTCACCGTCTTCCGGCCGGCGGACGCGGTCGAGACGGCGGAGGCGTGGGAGCTCGCGCTCACGCTCTCGGGGCCGAGCGTGCTGGCCCTCACCCGGCAGAGCCTGCCGACCGTCCGCACGGCGCACTCGAACCGGAACCTCGCGGCCAACGGCGCCTATGTGCTGGCCGAGGCGGAGGGCAAGCGCCGGGCGATCCTTCTCGCCACCGGCTCCGAGGTCGAGATCGCCCTTGCGGCGCGTGAGCGGCTGCAGGCGGAGGGGATCGGCGCGCGCGTCGTCTCGATGCCGTCATGGGAGCTGTTCGCGGCGATGGACGAGAGCTACAGGCGGAAGGTGCTGCCGCGCGGCCCGGTTCGCGTCGGAATCGAAGCCGCGGGCGGATTTGGCTGGGATCGCTGGCTTTCCGGCGAACGGGGCGATTGCCGCAAGGCGGCCTTCATCGGCATGGAGGGCTTCGGCGCCTCGGCGCCGGCGACCGATCTCTACGCCCATTTCGGCATCACGGCCGAGAAGATGGCGGCGGCGGCGAAGGCTCTGCTCTGAGGCGGGGCGCGCGGGTTTTCCGCCGCGGGAGCGGCGGCCGCGCCCCTGAAATCATGTACCGCGACGGCATGTGAATCATGACGCGCGCCTGCGGCGCCGCGACAACGCGTCTCCCTGTCCGGATCGCAGATTCGAGAAAAACCTGTTTGAAGAATCCGCCCGTTGGGGTAGGTAGAACCTACCCCGATGGGTAGGCGGCCGCGAGTCGTCTTGTGGTGGGTTCAAGATGTGGGAGAGCAGCATGGCGGTGCGGGTGGCGATCAGCGGGTTCGGGCGGATTGGGCGTCTGGTGGCGCGGACCATCATCGAATCGGGGCGCTCGGATGTGGAGCTGGTCGCGGTGAACAATCGCGGCCCCGTCGAGACGGCGGCGCATCTTTTCAAATATGACAGCGTTCACGGCCGTTTCGGCCTTCCGGTGAAGCCGGACGCCGAAGCCGGAGTGATCGATCTCGGCCGCGGCCCGGTGGCCTATACCCGGCACACGGACCCTCGCGCCTGCGAATGGGCGGCGCTGGATGTCGATATCGTCATGGAATGCACGGGGCGCTTCACCGCGCGCGACGACGCGGCGCTGCATCTCGAAGCGGGAGCGAAGCGCGTTCTCGTCTCCGCGCCGTCGAAGGGCGCGGACCGGACCATCGTCTTCGGCGTGAACGACGACATGCTGAAAGCCGAGGATCTCATCGTCTCGTCGGCCTCCTGCACGACGAACTGCCTCGCGCCGGTGGCGAAGGTGCTGCTGGAGCTGGCCGGGATCGAGCAGGGGTTCATGACCACGATTCACGCCTATACCGGCGACCAGCCGACGCTGGATGCGACGCACAAGGATCTCTACCGCGCCCGCGCCGCGGCGACCTCGTTGATCCCGACGAAGACCGGCGCGGCGAAGGCGATCGGCGAAGTGATCCCGGCGCTGCGCGGCGTCCTCGACGGCGTGGCCATGCGCGCGCCGGTGCAGAACGTCTCCGCCGTCGATCTGACCTACACCGCCGGGCGCGACGTGACCGTGGCCGAGATCAATGACGCGATGCGCGCGGCGGCGGACGGGCCGATGAAGAACGTGCTCGGCTACACCGACGAGCCGCTGGTCTCCGTCGATTTCAATCATGACCCGCGCTCCGCCGTGTTCCACACCGATCAGACCCGGGTTCTCGGCGGCCGCTTCGTCCGCGTTCTCGCATGGTATGACAATGAATGGGGCTTCTCGCACCGGATGACCGATCTTGCGGCGTTCATGGGCGCGCAGATGGGCCGGGTGAAGGCGCAGAAAGCCGCCTGAATCCGGGGTTTGTCGCCCGGAGCCGTTCTTCCGGGTGGCGACCTGCGGCCGCAAGACGCATATTCATGGGGGCGCGCCGCCTTCCCGGCGCGAGTCACTCCTGAAGAGGCTTTTGTATGTCTGTCAGAGCCGCAATCAACGGATTTGGCCGGATCGGCCGCAACGTGCTCCGCTCCATCGTCGAATCCGGTCGGGACGATATCGAGATCGTCGCGATCAACGATCTCGGCCCGATCGAGACCAACGCGCATCTTCTGCGTTTCGACAGCGTGCATGGGCGCTTTCCTCGCAAGGTCGAGGTGGTGGGTGGCGGCATCGACATCGGCTACGGCCCGATCCGGGTCACGGCGCTCCGCGATCCGAAGGAGCTGCCGTGGGCCGATGTCGACGTCGCGCTGGAATGCACGGGCGTCTTCAAGGACCGGGAGAAGGCGGAGCGGCATCTTCAGAACGGCTCCCGCCGCGTGCTGATCTCGGCGCCTGGCGACGGCGCGGACCGGACCGTGGTCTATGGCGTCAACCATGCGGATCTGAGGCCGGCGGATCGGGTGATCTCGAACGCGTCCTGCACCACCAACTGTCTCGCGCCGCTGGCGATGGTGATGGATGAGGCGTTCGGCCTCATGAAGGGGCACATGGTGACGGTGCACTCCTATACCGGAGATCAGCCGATCCTCGACAAGCTGCACCGCGATCTCTACCGGAGCCGGGCCGCCGCGATGTCGATGGTCCCGACCTCGACCGGGGCGGTTTCGGCGCTGAAACGGGTGTTGCCGAACCTCGCGGACCGGATCGACGGCGCGTCGGTGCGGGTGCCGACGCCGAATGTCAGCCTCGTCGATCTCACCTTTCTCGCCGGGCGGAAGGTGACCGTGGACGAGGTGAACGCGGCGGCGAAGGCGGCGTCGGAAGGCCCGCTGAAGGGCGTGTTCGTCTATGACGAGGCGCCGAAAGTCTCCATCGACTATAATCATGACGGCGCCTCCGCCAGCTTCGCGGCGAACGAGACCAGCGTCGTCGGCGGCGATTTCGTCCGCGTCGTGGCGTGGTATGACAATGAATGGGGGTTCTCCTGCCGCATGGCCGATATCGCGGCCCTGGTCGGGCGTCTCGGTTAGGGCGCGGCGGGTGATTTTTGACGGAGGCGAGGCGTGGGCTTCAGGACGATCGACGATATCGACCTTGCGGGGAAACGGGTTCTGATCCGGGTCGACGTCAACGCGCCGATGGTGGACGGCGTCGTCACCGACGCGACCCGGCTTCGCGCCGTGGGGCCGACGGTGCGCGAGGTTCTGGCGAAGGGCGGGCGGCCGATTCTTCTGGCCCATTTCGGGCGCCCGAAAGGAAAGCGGGATCCGGAGATGTCGCTCGCGCCCATCGCGCCGGCGCTGGCGGAGGCGATCGGAACGCCGGTCGTCTTCGCGCCGGAGACGACCGGGCCGGTCGCGGCGGCGGCGGTGGCGGATCTCGCGCCCGGGACGGCGCTCCTGCTGGAGAACACCCGCTTTCAGCCCGGGGAGGAGGCGAACGACGCCGAATTCGCCGCGGCGCTGGCCGCGCTCGGCGACGTCTTCGTGAACGACGCGTTTTCCGCCGCGCATCGGGCGCACGCCTCGACCGAGGCGCTGGCGCGGCTCCTGCCCGCCGTCGCCGGACGCCTGATGCAGGCCGAGTTGAAGGCGTTGAGCGCGGCGCTGACCACGCCGGAGCGCCCGGTGATCGCGGTTGTCGGCGGCGCGAAGGTCTCGACCAAGCTGACGCTCCTCGGCAATCTTTCGGCGCGGGTCGATCAGATCGTGATCGGCGGCGGCATGGCGAACACGTTCCTCGCCGCGCGGGGCGAGGAGGTCGGCGCTTCGCTCTGCGAGCATGACCTCGCGTCGGCGGCGCGCGACATCATGGACCGGGCGGCGGCGCAGGGCTGCGAGATCGTGCTGCCGGTGGATCTGGTGGTGGCGCGGGAATTCGCCGCGGGCGCGGCGCATGAGGTCGTGGCGGTCGGGGACTGCCCGAAGGACGCGATGATCCTCGACGCCGGGCCGGCGACGGTCGCGGAGATCATCCGGCGTTTCGGCGCGGCGAAGACCGTGGTCTGGAACGGCCCGCTCGGCGCGTTCGAGATCCCGCCGTTCAACGCCGCGACCGACGCCGCGGCGCGCGCGGCGGCGGAGCTGACCGCGGCGGGGCGGCTCCTCACCGTCGCGGGCGGGGGCGACACCGTCGCGGCGCTCAACGCGTCCGGCGCCGGCGCGCGCTTCTCCTACGTGTCGACGGCGGGCGGCGCCTTCCTCGAATGGCTCGAGGGCAAGACCTTGCCCGGCGTCGCGGCGCTGGAGAAGGGGTGAGCGCGCCGGCCCTCGCCGCTTCGCCCGGGCGCGACCACGTTCCGCTTGACCCGGCTTCCCGTCACGGGCTACCGCACACATGAAAACGCCGTCCGCAACTGGAGAGACATCGATGAAAGCCACGCGCATCGTTCAGAAGATCCTCGCCAATTACGAGGGCGAGACGCCCGGCGTGAAGGGCAAGCTTTGCCAGATGCTGATGAACGGCAAGCTCGGCGGGACCGGCAAGATGGTGATCCTGCCTGTCGATCAGGGCTTCGAGCATGGCCCGGCGCGCAGCTTCGCGCCGAATCCCGCCGCCTATGACCCGCATTATCACTATCAGCTGGCGATCGACGCCGGCCTGAACGCCTTCGCCGCGCCCCTCGGGCTGCTGGAGGCCGGGGCGGACAGTTTCGCCGGCCAGATCCCGACGATCCTGAAGGCGAACAGCGCGAACTCCCTGATGCCGGAGGAAGCCCCGAAGGATCAGGCGATCACCGCGAGCGTGGACGACGCGCTCCGGCTTGGCTGCGCCGCGATCGGCTTCACGATCTATCCGGGCTCCTCCGCCGGGCTGGACATGTTCGAAGAGATCTCCGCGATGCGCGAAGAGGCGGCGGCGAAGGGCGTCGCCACGGTCATCTGGTCCTATCCGCGCGGCGAGGCGCTGACGAAGGCGGGCGAGACCGCGATCGACGTCGCCGCCTACGCGGCGCAGATCGCGGCGCTTCTCGGCGCGCACATCATCAAGATCAAGCTGTCCACGGACCATCTGGAGCTGAATGAGGCGAAGAAGGTTTACGAGGCGGAGAAGATCGACATCGCGGCGCAGGCCGCGCGCGTCGCGCATTGCATGCAGGCGGCGTTCAACAGCCGCCGGATCGTGGTCTTCTCCGGCGGCGCCAAGAAGGGCGAAAGCTCCGTCTATGACGACGCCCGCGCGATCCGCGACGGCGGCGGCAACGGCTCGATCATCGGGCGGAACACGTTCCAGCGCCCGCGCGATGAGGCGCTGAAGATGCTCGCCGAGATTATCGACATCTACAAGAATCGCGCTTGATGGCTGCGCGCGGGGATGGGCGATGCGGAAAAACGTGGGGCCGACCGGCGACCTCGACCCGCGCGCGCTGATTCTCGACGCCTACCGTATCGAGGGGATCGGGGCGGCCGATTGCCGCGCGATCTTCCTCGACTGGGCGCTCGGCGTCGCTCCTGAGCGCGACATGGCGGCCGACGCGCGGCGCCTTCTGGCGCATCACGGCCCTTCCGCGCCGGATCATCCGATGACCGCCATCCTGCGCGACAGCGCCGCCCGGCCCGCGCCCGCCGCCCGCCGCGGCGGGGCGGCCGGGCGGCGGGCGCGCCGCGGCTGAGCGCGCCGCCGGGGCGGCTTATCCGTTCCCCAGCGCCGCGAGAACCCGCGCCCATGAGCGCGCGCCCTTCTGAAAGCTGGTCAGGGAATATTTCTCGTTTGGCGAATGGATCCGGTCGTCATCCAGGCCGAAGCCGATCAGAAGCGAGTTCATGCCCAGGATCTCCTGGAAATGGCCGACGATCGGGATCGATCCGCCGCAGCCGGCGAAGGCCGCCTCGTTCGGCCATTCATCGGAGAGCGCGCGGCGCGCGGCCTCGAATCGCGGATCATCGGTGGGCATGACGATGCCGCCGGAGCCGCCGTCCTTCGTATCGAACGCGATCGTGCAATCGGAGGGCAGCATCTCGTGGAACCGCTGGTGGATCGAGTCGCGGATCGCGACCGGGTCCTGATCGCCGACCAGCCGGCAGGAGATCTTCACGAACGCCTCCGCCGGCAGAACGGTCTTGAACCCTTCACCGGTATAGCCGCCGCTGACGCCGTTGAACTCGAGCGTCGGGCGCGCCCAGATCTGCTCCAGCGCCGAATACCCGGCTTCGCCCGCCGGCTCCGAGAGGCCGACCGCGCCGAGAAACGCCTCATGGCTGAAGCCGAGCGCCTCCCATTGCGTGAGGATCTCGGGCGGGGTCTCGGGCACGCCGTCGTAAAAGCCGGGCAGGGTGACGCGCCCGGTCTCGTCGTGGAGCGACGCGAGGATCTTCGCGAGCACGCGGATCGGGTTCGCCGCGGGGCCGCCATACATGCCGGAATGGAGATCGCGATTCGCGGCCTTCACCGTGATCGTCTCTCCCATCATGCCGCGCAGCATGGTCGAGATCGCCGGAGTCTCCGCATCCCACATTCCGGTGTCGCAGACGAGGGCGAGCTCCGCCTTCAACTCCTCCGCGTTCTCCTGAAGGAAGGGGATGAGCGAGGGCGAGCCGGATTCCTCCTCGCCCTCGAAAAGCAGCGTGATGTTGGCGGGGAGCTTTCCGGTCCTGGCCTTCCAGGCGCGGCAGGCCTCGATGAAGGTCATCACCTGGCCCTTGTCGTCGGACGCGCCGCGGGCGCGGATCTCCGGCCCCTGGGCGCCTTCGGCGATCACCGGCTCGAAGGGCGGCGCGGTCCAGAGATTGAGCGGGTCGACCGGCTGCACGTCGTAATGCCCGTAAAACAGGAGATGCGGCCCCTCGCCGCCGGAATGCGCGACCACCATGGGATGCCCCGGCGTCTCGCGGAGCGACGCGTCGAACCCGATTCCCCGCAGGTCCGCGACCAGCCATTCGGCGGCCTTGCGGCATTCGTCCTTGTAGGCGCTGTCGGTGGAGACGCTCTTGATCCGGAGAAATGCGAAAAGCCGCTCGATCGCGGCGTCCCTGTCGGAATCGAGATGAGCGAGTACGGCGTCGAGTTCGGTCATGAAAGGCTCCTTCATATGATCGGGCGACGATGACTCGCGCCGGCGCCGCTGTCCATCGGGCGCCGGCTCCGCAGGGGCGGGAAGATGGGTGGATTGCGGCCGGCGGCGGCGGTCAACCGCGGGTGATCCAGCCGCCGCCCAGCACGCGCTCGCCTTCGGCTTCATAGAAAACACAGGCCTGACCGGGGGCGACGCCTTCCTCCGGCGACAGAAGCTCGACCACGGCGCCGGCGCCCTCGGGCGTGATCCGCGCCTCGATGGCGGGGCGCGCGGAGCGCAGCTTCACCCGCGCCTCCCAGCCTCCGGCCGGTGCGTCCTCGAAGCGGCCGGGGCCGATCCAGTTCACGTCCTTGACGGGAACGCGGCGCACCGCGAGCGCGTCGCGCGGGCCGACGATGACGCGGCGCGCGGCGGCGTCGAGCCGCACGACGAAGAGCGGCTCGCCCCCGGTCTCGCCGCCGCCGAGGCCGAGGCCGCGGCGCTGACCGATCGTGTAATGGATGATTCCCGGATGCGCGCCGAGGATCCTGCCGTCGAGATGCGCGATCTCACCCGGCTCGGCCGCGCCCGGACGCAGCTTCGTGATCACGTCGGCGTAGCGGCCCTCCGGCACGAAGCAGATATCCTGGCTGTCGGGCTTGTCCGCGACCGGAAGCCCGAATTCGGCCGCCAGCGCGCGGGTCTCCGCCTTGGTGGCGAGGGAGCCGAGCGGGAAGCGGAGAAAGTCGAGCTGATCCTGCGTCGTGGCGAACAGAAAATAGCTCTGGTCGCGGGCGAGATCGACCGCGCGGTGCATCTCGGCGCCGGCCGGGCCTTCGACCCGGCGAATGTAATGTCCGGTGGCGAGGCAATCGGCGTCCAGATCCTTCGCGGTCTCCAGAAGGTCGTGAAACTTGACGCTCTGATTGCAGAGAACGCAGGGGATCGGGGTCGCCCCGGCCAGATACTGGTCGGCGAACTCCTCGATCACCGCTTTGCGGAAGCGGCTCTCATAGTCGAGCACATAATGCGGAAAGCCCATCCGCTCGGCGACGTTGCGGGCGTCGTGAATGTCGCGCCCGGCGCAACATGCGCCCTTTTTCGCCAGCGCGGCGCCATGATCGTAGAGCTGAAGCGTGACGCCGACGACATCGTACCCTTCGCGCGCCAGCATCGCCGCGACGACGGAGCTGTCGACGCCGCCCGACATCGCGACCACCACGCGCGTCGTCTGCGGCGACTTGGCGACGCCGAGGGAATTGAAGGGGGCCGAGCCATCCATGACGCCCGTCTAGCGCCGTGGGAGGCGCGCCTCAAGCCCGCGATTCACCGCCTGTTAGGCGAAAGATCCGAAACTCGCGCGATGTGTGATGTTGTGTGGGAGTGAGTGATGCGGAAGGTCGTGCCAATTTCCGAATGTCGTGACGCGCGGCGAACCGAGCGGATACTCCGGAACCTTCCGCCCGCCGATACGGCGCGCTGGGTTGCGAGCCGCAAGATCGCGGTCGTCATCGCGGTCGAGAATGGCGTGATCAGCGAAGACGAAGTGTGCCGCCGCTATGACCTGAGCCCGGAAGAGCTCGATCTCTGGCGACATTCTCTGGCGAAACATGGCCGAAATGCGCTTCATGTGACCAAACTGCAGCATTTTCGCAACACGCATGAGGGGTAGCACACACGTCGCTCCCCCTCAGGTAATAACTCGTTTACCCTTTTGTCCTTAATGTGGCATCAATCTTAAGGAGTGTGCAGCGAAAGGATGAGCGTAATGCGGGTATTGTTGATTGAGGACGATCAGTCAACTTCGCGCAGCATCGAGCTGATGCTAGCGAAGGCGAACCTGAACGTCTACGCAACGGATCACGGCGAAGAAGGGATCGATCTCGCAAAATTATATGATTACGACCTGATTCTTCTGGATCTGAATCTGCCCGACATGACGGGCTACGACGTTTTGAAAGCGCTGAGGGCCGCGAAGATCGCGACGCCGATTCTCATTCTTTCCGGCATGTCGGACACCGATGACAAGCTGAGAGGGTTCGGGTTCGGCGCCGACGACTACATGACGAAACCGTTCAACCGGGACGAGCTGATCGCCCGGATTCACGCCATCGTCCGCAGGTCGAAGGGGCATGCGCAGTCGATCATCGCGACCGGGGAGGTCTCGGTGAATCTCGACGCCAAGACCGTGGAGGTCGCGGGGACGCCGGTGCACCTGACCGGCAAGGAGTATCAGATGCTGGAGCTCCTCAGCCTCCGGAAGGGGACCACGCTGACGAAGGAGATGTTCCTCAATCATCTCTATGGCGGGATGGACGAACCGGAGCTGAAGATCATCGACGTGTTCATCTGCAAGCTGCGCAAGAAGCTCTCCGCGGCGAACGGGGGGCAAAACTATATCGAGACCGTCTGGGGGCGCGGCTATGTTCTGCGCGACCCGGCGCCCGCCGCCATGCCGCGCGCGGCGCCGGCGATGGCGTAAGCGCGCCTGCGCGCTTTCCCGCGAAATCCGGGCCGCGCCATCCGGCGCGCGCCCGGCCTTTCGGCGAATTTCGGGCGCATTCCGTGACATGAATGGCGCCTTTCGAGGTTTTCTCATCTCCATTTCGTGATCGGCGCAACCTGATCCTAACATCTGTGTTGTACGGAGGGGATGGGCGTGGCGGGTTCCGGTGGCGCGGGGGGCTTGCAGCGCGACGCTGGTCCCGTCCACGCCCGCTCCGCGTTTCGCGCCGCCCCGATCTTCGCCTCCCCCCGATCTTCACCTCGCTTTGAGCCGCCTTGACCGCGGCGCCCGGCGTTCTTAGCGTCGCCGGGAAACGCGCCGCGGCGCCGCAAGGGCTGTGGAGCCGAGGGAGATGCGAGCATGCCGCCGATGACGTTTGACGAAGCTGCGGACCATATGGTCCGGACCGATCCGCTCTTCGCTCTGTCGACGGCGACGATCCGTGGAGAGCCGCTGCCGGTGTTCGCCAACGCGCCCGCCAACGCCTACGCGCTTCAGCTTTACGGCCGGACGATTCGCGCCCCTGGCGCCGATTACATCGTCTATGAGGGGGAGCGCGTCAGCTATGACGCCTGGTGCGCCGAGACGGCGCGGCTCGCCGCCGGCCTCCGCGCCCGGGGCGTGAAGCCGGGCGACCGGGTCGCGGTGGCGATGCGGAATTATCCGGAATACGTGACGCTGATCATGGCGATCGCCGCGGTCGGCGCGGTGTCCGTGCTGATCAACGCCTGGTGGACGACGGAGGAGCTGGAGTACGGCTTCACCGATTCCGGCGCCAAGCTGGTTTTCGCGGACGGGCCGAGAGCGGAGCGGATCAGGCCGTTCGCGCGGCGGCTGGGCCTCGATCTGGTGGCGGTGCGCGACCCTGCGCCGGCGGGCGAGCCGCGCTACGCGGACGTGCTGGCGCCCGAAGGCGCGTCGGCGCCGGATCTGGAGATCGGCCCCGATTCCGATTTCATGATCGTCTACTCCTCCGGCTCCACCGGATACCCGAAAGGCGTGGTGCTGACGCATCGGAGCGCGATGCAGGCGGTCTGGTCGTGGCTGATGACGCTCGCGCTTTCGCCCCTGATGATGGAGACGCCGCCGAAGAAGAAGCCGCAGGTCGTGCTCTGCGTCACGCCGCTCTTTCATGTGACGGCGACGCATCCGGTCTTCCTGCTCTCGATCCCGCTCGGCGCGAAATTCGTGATGATGCGGAAATGGGATGCGGAGGCGGCGGTCGACCTGATCGAGAGGGAAGGGGTCACGCGCTTTCTCGGCGTGCCGACGATGGCGGCGGAGCTGGCGGCGGCGGCGCGGCGGGCGGGGCGAACCTTGCCCAGCCTGTCCAGCCTGAGCGCCGGCGGCGCGAAACGGCCCGGCGCGGAGGTCAGGCGGCAGGCGGACGCGTTTCCGCATGCGGCCGTCGCCTCGGGCTACGGGCTGACGGAGACCAACGCGCTCGGCGTCGGGATCACCGGCGCGGAATACGTGGCGCGGCCGGATGTCGCCGGCCGGCTCTACCCGGCGATCCAGCGGCTGAAGATCGTCGATGACGCGGGCCGGGAGGCGCCGACGGGCCAGGTCGGCGAGATCTGCATGAAAAGCGCGGCGCTGATGCGCGGCTATCTGAACGATCCGGAGGCGACGGCCGCCGCGATCCGGGACGGCTGGTTTCACACCGGCGATCTTGGCTCGGTCGACGAAGACGGATATGTCACCATCGTCGACCGGAAGAAGGACATCATCATCCGGGGCGGAGAGAACATCTCCTGCCTTGAGGTGGAGGGCGCGCTTCATCGTCATCCGGCGGTGGCGGAGGCGGCCGTGTTTCCCATACCGGACGACCGGCTCGGCGAGGCGGTGGGCGCCGCGGTCAGCATCAGGGCGCCGTTGACGGAGAGAGAATTGTCGCTGTTTTTGAACGACGTGCTTGCGCCATTCAAGCATCCGAGCCGCTATTGGCTGCAGGAGACGCCGCTGCTGCGCGGCGCGACCGACAAGATCGACCGGCGGATGATCCGCGCGGCCTGCGTCAAAGAGATGACCGCCGCATGAAGCTTCGCGCGGTGATCTTCGATTTCGGCGGGGTGTTCACCTCGTCGCCGGTCTCTCATTTCGCCGAATACGAGCGGCGCGAGGGATTGCCCGAGCGGTTCCTCGGCGGCGTGATCAAGGCGCGGCTCGGCGATGGCGCGTTCTCCCGCTTCGAGCGGGCGGAGATCTCGCTCGACGAGTTCGACGCCGCGTTCGCGGCCGAGACCCGCGCCGCCGGCCATGAGGTGACGGGGCGGACGCTCCTCTCGCTGATGAAGCTCGATTTCCGGCCCGACATGATCGCCGCGCTGGACCGGATCGGAGCGGCCGGGTTCCTCACCGGCTGCATCACCAACAACATGCCGGGCGGCGGCGCCGTCGAATGGGCGCGGAACGAGGACGGGCGGGCCATGGCCGCCGAGGTTCTGGCGAAGTTCGACCACCTGATCGAAAGCGCGAAGGCCGGGGTCCGGAAGCCGGAGCCGCGGATCTACGAGATGATGTGCGAGGCGCTCGGCGTCGCGCCGGCGGAGTGCGTCTTCGTCGATGATCTCGGAGTCAATCTCAAACCCGCCGCGGCGATGGGGATGCGGGTCGTCCGCGTTCCGTTCGACGATTACCGCGTGGCGCTCGCCGAGCTGTCCGCGCTCACTGGCCTCGACCTTCAGGAGAAACAGGATGTCTGATCTTTTCAATCTGGCCGGCAAGGTCGCCCTTGTCACCGGCTCGTCGCGCGGCATCGGGCGGGCGATGGCGGAGGGGCTGGCGATGAGCGGCGCCTCGGTCGTGATCTCCTCGCGCAAGGCCGAGTCCTGCGCGGAGACGGCGAAGGAGATCAACGCCCTCGTCGGGGCGGAGCGGGCTTTTCCCATCGCCGGCAACGCGGGCCGCGCCGCGGAGGTGGAGGCGCTGGTCGCGGAGACGCGGAGCCGGCTCGGCCCGATCGACATTCTCGTCGGCAACGCCGCCGTGAACCCGCATTTCGGCCCGATGGACACCCTGAGCGACGAAGCCTTCGACAAGATCATGGCGACCAATGTGCGCGCCAATCTGCATCTCGCCCGGCTCTGCGCGCCGGATATGGCCGCGAAAGGCGAGGGGGCGATGATCTTCACTTCGTCCATCGGCGCCTTCAAGCCGTCGCTGGAGATCGGCGCCTACAACATCTCGAAGCTGGCGCTCCTCGGGCTGGTGCGCAATCTGGCGGCGGAGCTGGGGCCGAAGGGGGTGCGGGTGAACGCGGTCTGCCCCGGCCTGATCCGCACCGAATTCGCGCGCGCGCTCTATGAAGATCCGAAACGCGAGGCGGCCGCGGTCGCGCAGATCCCGCTCGGGCGGCTGGGCGAGCCGGAGGATTTTCGCGGCGTCGCCGCCTTCCTCGCCAGCGGCGCGAGCCGCTATATGACCGGACAGGCCGTCACGCTCTGCGGCGGCTCCAACATGTGGACCTGAGATGGATATCAAAGACAGGATCGTCGTCGTCACCGGCGCCGGCAGCGGCATCGGCAAGGCCATGGCGCTCAGATTCGCGAAGGCCGGCGCGAAGATCGTGATCGCCGCCGACATCGACCTCGCCGGGGCGGAGGAGACCGCGAAGGCGGCCGGCGGCGCGGCGATCGAAGTGAACGTGGCGAAAGAGGAAAGCATCAAGGCCTTGATCGACCGGGTGGAGTCGGAGCACGGCCCGATCGACATCTTCTGCTCCAACGCCGGCATTCTCGTTCCCGGCGGCCCGGAGACGCCGAACGCCGACTGGAGCCGGATCATCGACATCAACCTGATGGCGCATGTCTGGGCCGCGCGGCATCTGGTTCCGCTGATGATCGCGCGGGGGGGCGGATATCTGCTGAACACCGCATCGGCCGCCGGGCTCCTGAGCCAGGTCGGCTCGATGCCTTACGCGGTCACGAAGCACGCCGCCGTCGGCGCCGCGGAATGGCTGGCGCTCACCTATGGCGATCAGGGGATCAAGGTCTCCGTGCTCTGCCCGCAGGCGGTGCGCTCGCGGATGACGGCCGGCCACGAGGACGGCGTCGCCGCGCTCGACGGCATGATGGAGCCGGAGCCGGTGGCCGACGCCTGCGTCAAGGCGATCGAGGAGGAGACGTTCCTCGTGCTGCCGCATCCCGAAGTCCTGCAATACATGCGGAACAAGACCGCGAATTACGACCGCTGGATCGGCGGCATGCGGAAGCTGAACCGGCGCTTCGGCGGCGCCGTCGAAGGGCGCTGATCCCTATCGGGGGCCTCAGCCCTCTCTGAACCGGCCGCCTCCTTTTCATGAAGGGAGGCGGCGCCCGGCGCCTGCGGCCCCTCGCGCGCCTTTTCGCCGCCACGAAAAATTTTTCCGGATCCGGGAACCCGCGGCCACGCTGCGCATCCAATTCCGCGAGAGCGCCAGAGATGGCGGACTCCCGCATGTGAAAAGGAACGCAGAATGACCAAGTATTTCGCCACCACCGCGGCGGCCGCCGCGATCTTCGCCACCGCCGCCTGCGCGCAGAACCCGCTGAACCCGATGCACGGCCCCGAGGCCGACGTCGCGACCGCGCCGCCGGCCGCGCCCTACCAGCAGGTCAGCGCCCTCGTCCCGCTGCCCGATTTCCTGCCCGGCATGGGCCAGCTTTTCGTCGACCCCGCCACGCTGCCCGCCGGCCCGTTTGTCGCCTATGACCATGACGGGCGTCTCGTGAGCACGATCTACATGATCCCGGTCAAGGATCTGAACCCCGACACCAGCTTCGACAATCTCGCGGTGCCGGGCCGCGTCGTCGATCACACCGACATCTATTACAACGCCGGCCACCCGGGCGTTCCCGAGCCGCATGTCCACATCGTGCTCTGGCATGTTTCGGCGGCCGATGAAGCCAGCGTGGCGAAATAACATGCTGCGCCGGACATTCATGTGTGCGGGCGGCGGCTTTCTGGCCGCCCTCCCTTTCCTTGGAGATTCCGCGGCGGCCGAAGGCGGCCCGGCGCTCATCGCCATGAGTGGCCGGCCGGACGGCTCACGCGTCTGGTTCGATCCGATCGGAATCCTGATCCGCCCGGGCCAGACCGTCCGCTGGACCAACAGGGACAAGAGCAACTCGCACACCGCCACCGCCTATCACCCGGACAATTACGATCACGCGCTGCGAATCCCGAAGGCCGCGCAGCCGTTCGACAGCGACTATCTGCTGACCGATGAGAGCTATGAAGTGACGCTCACCGCGCCTGGGGTGTATGACTACTATTGCGCCCCGCATGAGGCGGCGGGAATGGTCGGGCGAATCGTGGTGGCGGACTCGGGGCGCGTCGATGGCGGCGCCTACCCGCCCGCCGATCTGCCGCAGGCCGCGCTGGATCGGTTCCCGTCCGTCGCCGACATCCTCGCGCAGGGCGCCGTCCGGGCCCCGGAGGTGGGATGATGATGAAGGTTGAACGCCTCGCCGATTACCGCTCGCTGGATGGGCTGCCGGAGGAACGCCTCGTCGCGCTCGCGCGCGAACGCGACGAGATGGCCGTCCGCGCCCTGATCCAGCGGTGCAATCAACAGATGTTTCGGGTCGCGCGCGGCATCGTGCATAGCGATTCCGAAGCCGAGGACGTGGTGCAGGCGGCGTATGTCTCCGCCTTCACGAAACTGGAGAAGTTTCGCGGCGACGCCGCATTTTCAACCTGGCTGACGCGGATCGTCATGAACGAAGCCTATGGGCGTCTGCGCCGCCGGAAGCTGGTCGTCAATCTCGACGACTATCGCGAGGGGGCGATGAGCGAGTTGGAGGAAGCCATGTCTCATTCGACGACTCCCCCCCCTTCGAGCGCGGAGACCGAGGTCGGGCGCGCGGAGTTTCGCCGGATCCTCGAAGAGGCGGTCGACAGCCTGCCCGAGCCGTTCCGGCTGGCCTATATCCTGCGCGATGTTCAGGAGATGAGCGCGAAGGAGGTGGCCGCGCTTCTCGGCGTCAAGGTGGTGACGATCAAGACGCGCCTGTTTCGCGCCCGCAGATTGCTGCGCGGCAAGCTGGAGAAAACCGCGGCGCGGGAGTTCACCGGCATCTTCCCGTTCGACGGCGAACGCTGCGTCGGAATGACCGACCGAGTATTGAACAGTCTTTTCAATCAGGTGAAGGGAGGTGACGCCAGTTGAGCCAAAAAAAACGCTTCGGCGTCTAGCTTCGCATGCGCTCACAGGATAGACCTTATTTAGGCCATATTTCATCGGGCCGAAACAAAGATTTCATGTGTTGCATTTACGATAGCTTGTGTGCCTGGCGGCGACTGGACGTGTTCTGGCGCCGGCGCGCGGGAAGAAGCGGAGGTTATGATGGCGGATGGTGTCATGCGGCGAGTCCGCGCGAAAGCGGGCATCGTGCGTGGAACTACTTTGACTGATCAGGTGTATGCGGAATTGCGCCGCCGCCTGCTTTTCGGCGTGTTGAAACCCGGAGAGAAGATTTCCGCCCGCAGTTTGGGCCGGACGATGGGGGTGAGCCTGACTCCGGCGCGCGACGCGATCGCGCGCCTGGTGCGGGAGGGCGCGATCGACGTCTCCGCGACGCAGATGTTCTCCGTCCCGTCGCTCGGCAAGGCGCGCTACCGCGAGATCGCCCGGCTTCGACTCATTCTGGAGCCGCTGGCGGTGGAGCTCGCCAGCCTCTCCTTCAGCGAGGATCTCGCGGATGAGCTGGAGATGCTGAACGAGGAGATGCGCGCGAACAACACCGCCGAATCCTATGACGAAGCGTTGCATTTGGACGCGAAATTTCATCTCGCCCTCTATGACGCCACCGAATCTTCCGACCTCCGGCGGCTGATAGACGGATTATGGCTGCTCGTCGGCCCGACGAGGACCCAGCTGCCGTTCGCGTATCGGCAGCGGGAGTCGGGATACGCGCATCATTGCGACATCATCGCGGCGATTCGCATGGGAGACGTCGTCGCCGCGAAGGAGGCGCTGACGCGGGATCTGACGCGCGGCGTGAACGAGATCCTGGAGATCCTCGACTAGCCGCCGCGCGCCGCCATGGGTCAATACGTGGCTTCGATCGTCGCCTTTTTCGCTTCGCCGGCGCGCGCCTTTCCGGCCGCCCACGCCAGATCCTCGAGGAAAGCCTCGCGGGATTTCTCATGCAGCAGCGACATCATCGCGTGCAGGCCCTTCGGATTCCGCGTCAATCCGGGGAGCCAGCCGCGGGTGGTCATCGCTTCGGCGATCTCGAAGACGTCGGCGTCGTCGGTGGTGTAGTTGATGATCGAGAAATCGGGCCGGGCGATCATCCGGAAGCCGAGCTCCTCGAGCCCCGAGACATAGTTGTCGATCATCGTCGAGAGCTGCGTGGCGATCCGCTTGTAGCCGCTTTCGCCGAGATGGTTCAGCACCGCCCAGGACGCGGCGACGGCGCCGCCGGGGCGGGTTCCCGCCAGGGTCGGGGTGCCGAACTTCCCGTTCGGCCACGCGTCGGCCATGAACGTCGCGCGTTCGAGATCGGCCCGGTCCCGGTAGAACACGGTCGAGGCGGGTTTCGGGCAGAAGCCGAACTTGTGGAGATCGGCCGAGATCGACCGGACGCCTTCATGGCGGAAGTCGAATGTCGGGGTCGACCGCCCGATCGCGGTGAACCACGGCGCGAGCCACCCGCCGACGCAGGCGTCGACATGGAGCCAGACATCCGCTTCGAGCGCGAGCGCGGAAAGCTCGTCGATCCGGTCCACCACGCCATGCGGGAAGCAGGGCGCGGAGCCGACGATGGCGATCGTGCGCTCGTCGATCAGCGGGCGGAGGCTGTCGGCGCCGGCGCGCTTGTCCTCGCCGACCTCGCCGCGCCGGATCTCGATATCCATCGCGTCGGCGGCCTTGTCGAAGCCGGGATGCGCGGTGATCGGCATCACCAGGTTCAACCTGTCCTCGCCCGGCCGGAACCCGCGCCGGGCGCGCAGGCTGTCGCGCGCGGCCTTCATCGCCATGAAGATGCTTTCGCTGCCGCCGGTGGAGAACGCGCCGGCGGCGCCGTCCGGGGCGGTGAAGAGGCTGAGCCCGTAATCCAGGATCTCGCGCTCCATCTCGCCGATGCTGAAGAAGGCGCGTTTGCCCCCGAGCGCGTTCTCTCCGAAGAATTCGAGATAGGCGTTCTTGCCGATCTCGTAGGTCTCGTCGTCGGCGTGGAAGACGAAGAGCGGCGTGCGCCCGGCGCGCCAGTCGATGTCGTCGGCCGTGCGGTTGGTCATGTCCGCCTTCAGGTCGTTCCATCCGCGGCCGCCCGCCGGGAAGGGCTTTCTCTGCTCGGTCGTCATGTCATTCTCCTCCACTGCGCCCTTGCGGGCTCCGGCGCCGGTCGCGCCTTTTCATTTCGATTGCGTGGTCGCCAGTCGGGATTCGACGCGGCGCCCGTACCAGGAGATGGCGCCGCACATCGCCGCGTAGATAAGCGCGGCGAAGACATAGGCCTCGACGTAGAATCCGATCCAGTTCGGGTCCGCGAGCGAGGCCTGCGCCGCGCCGAGAAGATCCATCATCGCGACGATGATCACGAGCGAGGTGCCCTTGAGCGCGCCGATGAAGAGGTTGACCATCGCCGGCAGCACGATCAGGAACGCCTGCGGCAGGACGATCCGGCCCATCAGGACCGGGTAGCGGATCCCGAGCGCGCGCGCCGCCTCGAACTGGCCCGACGGGATCGCCTGCAGCCCGCCGCGCAGCACCTCGGCCATATAGGCGGCGAAGAAGATGGTGATCCCGGCCAGAACCCGGCCGAGCCCGTTGGGCGTGAACCCGTCCGGCAGGAAGATCGGCAGGAGCACCGAGGCCATGAACAGCACGCTGATCAGCGGCACGCCGCGGATCAGCTCGATATAGAGCGTCGCGGCCCAGCGATGGACCGGGTAGCCGGAATGCCGCGCCAGCGCGACCGGCACCGCCACGATCAGGCCGAAGAAGACCCCGAACACGGTGAGCAGGATGGTCAGCGGCAAGCCGCCCCAATAGGAGCTCTCGACGAAGGGCAGGCCGAGGACGCCGCCCCACATCAGGAGCGAATAGAGCGCGAGCCCGCCAAGCCAGGCGGGGCCGAGCCACGGCCGCCAGCAGCGCGGGTTGAGCGACGCGATCACCAGCGCGACCAATGTCAGCGTCGCCGCGGCGGCGCGCCATTGCTCTTCGTACGGGTAGCGGCCGAAGACGATCAGCCGCGCCTTCGAGCCGATGAAGGCCCAGCAGGCGCCCGCGTCGGGGGGGCAGCCGTTCATGTCGTCCGCCCGCCAGATGGCGGAGAGAACGGCCCAGTCGAAGATCGGCGCGGCGATCAGCGCCAGCGCGACGACGACCGCGAGGTTGACCGCGCCGGTGATCGGCGTCGGGAAGAACCGCCGGGCGAATCCCGCCGCGGCGCTCATCGCTCCACCAACGCGGCGCGCGCGTTCACCCAGTTGAGAAAGCCCGCGGTTATCAGGCTGAGCGTCAGATAGATGACCATGATGATCGAGATGCATTCGATCGCCTGGCTGGTCTCGGCGAGAGTGATGTTCGCGACCCGCACGATCTCCGGATACCCGATCGCGACGGCGAGGGAGCTTTCCTTGGTCAGGTTCAGATAGGAGTTGCTCATCGGCGGGATGATGATGCGCAGCGCCTGCGGCAGGATGATCTTGCGCATCACCTGCCCGCGCGAGAGGCCGAGCGCGTAGCCGGCCTCGGCCTGGCCCTTGCTCACGCCGAGGATGCCCGCGCGGATGATCTCGGCGTTGAAGGCGCCGACATAGAGCGTGAGGCCGAGGAGCATGGCGGCGAACTCGGGCGAGATCACGATCCCGCCGCTGAAATTGAATCCCTTGAAGGCCGGCGTCTCGATCGCGAGCGGCGCGCCCGCGGCGATGAACGCGGCCAGAGGCGGCGCGATCAGCGCCATCGCCGGCCAGAGCGCGGAGAGCCCCCTCCCGGTCAGGCGCCGCCGCCGCCGGCTCCAGATCAGCGTGAGCAGCGCCGCGAGCGCCCCGCCAAGCAGCGCGAGGCCGATCGCGCCATGGGCCGGGTCCGCGACCGGCGCCGGCAGATAGAGGCCGCGATTGGTGAGAAAGACGCCGTCGACCGGCGAGAGCGCCTGGCGGACGTTCGGCAGCGCCCGGGTCAGGAAGGTGTGCCAGAAGATCAACTGCAGCAGCAGCGGCACATTGCGGATAAGCTCGATATAACCGCGGCAAAGCCGCGCGAGCGCGACGCTCTTCGAAAGCTGGCCGAGCGCGATAAAGAGGCCGAGAAAGGTGGAGAGAGCGATCCCGAGGAGCGCGACCTTCAGCGTGTTCAGCGTCCCGGCCGCGAAGGCGCGCAGATAGGTGTCGCCGGCGCGGAACGGAATCAGCGATTCGCCGATCTCGAACGGCGCCGCCTCCAGCAGAAAGCCGTAGCCCGATTTCACCGACAGGCGAGAGAGGTTCTGGCTCGCCGTCTGCCAGACGACGAAAACCAGAAGGGCGACGACGATCAGGAACAGCGTCTGAGACCGGAATCCCGGCCGCGTCGTCGTCGCGCGCAAACGCGCCGCCC
The DNA here is from genome assembly GCF_037646705.1 of Paludibacillus litoralis. Taxonomy (NCBI): domain Bacteria; kingdom Pseudomonadati; phylum Pseudomonadota; class Alphaproteobacteria; order Rhodobacterales; family Paracoccaceae; genus Paludibacillus; species Paludibacillus litoralis. The sequence goes on along the minus strand of NZ_JBBHER010000004.1, from coordinate 291,339 downwards.
ATCCGGATCGGCCGCCGGCGCGCGCCGCCGCTTCCGCGCGCGCGCCAGCTTTCATCGGGTGGTTCACTGCCAGCTGGGAGCCGTCAGCGCGCCGCCGTCCTTCACCAGCGCGTTGAGCCCGCGCTCGACCTTGAGCACCGAGTTCATGCCGAGGTTGCGGTCATAGAACTCGCCGAAATTGCCGACGGCCTTGATGACCGAGACCATCCAGTCGTTCGGCACGCCCATATCCTCGCCGATCGTGTCGTCGACGCCGAGGAACCGCCGGATGGCGGGATCGGTGGAGGTCGCGGCCATCTCCTCGACATTGTCCTGGGTGACGCCCATCTCCTCCGCGGTGATCATGCCCCAGTGCATCCACTGCAGCACTTCGCGAAGCCTCGGGTTGCCCTCCATGATGACCGGCCCCTCGAAGGATTTGGTGATGATGTCTTCGAGGATGACATGGTCGCTCTCGGTTCCCATGCGCAGGCGGCGGATGGCGAGATAGGCCGGCTCCATGGTCACGGCGTCGCAGCGGTTGTCGAAATACATCGAGAACATCTGGTCGGAGTTCTCGGCCGCGACCGGCGAGAAGGCGAGATTGCGCGCCTTGAACCACTCGGCGAGGATGCGCTCCGTCGTCGTGCCGGAGAGCACGCAGATCGTGGCGCCGTCAAGCTCCTCCGGCTTGGTCACGCCGGTGGCGGCGTGGACCATGAATCCCTGCCCGGAGAGGTTGTTGGGGCCGATGAAATCCATGTTGAGGGTCGTCTCGCGGGCGATCGTCATGGTGACGCTGCGCGACAGGATGTCGATCTCGCCGGATTCGAGCACGGGGAACTTGTTCGCGCCCGTGGTGGGGACGTATTTCACTTTCGACGGGTCGCCGAGGATCGCCGCGGCCGCGGCCTGGCAGAACTCCACGTCGAAGCCCGACCATTCGCCCTTGTCGTTCAGAAAGCCGACTCCGGGGAGATAGTCGAGCGTGCCGCAGACGACCTGGCCGCGCTCCTTGATCGTGTCGAGGAGATCGGCCTGCGCCGCGGTCGCGCCGATGGCGAACACGAGTGCTGAGGCGGCGAGTGACTTCTGGAGCATTGGATCGATCCCTGTTGTTAAGATTTGTTGGTGGTGGGATCGAGCCCGGATGTTGCGCTCTCGTCAAGAGAAATTGACGTCCGATATATCGATTTTCGAGAAAAAATGGTCGTTCGCTGGTTGCGACATTCAGGCGTCAATTAAGTATTTGATATCCGATTTGGTTCGTCTACCGTCGTCTGAGCGCCGGCTCTTGCAACCGGGAGTCGCCGCCAACACAGCGTGGTGAAGCAACGATGCCCAGGTCGGACACCGTCGGCGGAAGCAGCCAGGGGCTCGCGCTGAGCACCGCGGCGTTCACCATGTGCTTCGCGGTCTGGACCATCTTCGCGGTCATCGGCGTCGAGATCAAAGCCGAGTACGGCCTGAGCGAGACCGAGTTCGGCCTGCTGATCGCGACCCCGGTGCTCACCGGATCGCTCACGCGGCTCATTCTCGGCGTCTGGGCCGAGCAATACGGCGGCCGCCTGGTCTTCACCCTGCAGATGCTGCTCACCGCGCTCGCGACCTGGGGGCTGACCCTGGCCGACAGCTACGGCGCGTTCCTTCTGGCGGCGCTGGGCGTCGGTCTGGCGGGCGGCTCGTTCGCGATCGGCGTCGTTTACGTCTCGCACTGGTTCCCGAAGGACAAGCTGGGCGCCGCGCTCGGCGTCTTCGGCGCGGGCAATGTGGGCGCGGCGGCGACCACGTTCATCGCGCCCCTGGTCATGGTGGCCTGGGGCTGGGAGGCGGTGGCGCAGGTCTGGGCGGCGGCGCTGGCGCTGGTCGGGGCGGCCTTCTGGCTGTTCGCGGCGGACGATCCCGCCCACGCCGCGCGCGTGGCCTCGGGCGCGGCCCCGGCCTCGATCCGCGAGCAGCTCGCGCCGCTCCGGAAGCTTCAGGTCTGGCGGTTCTCGCTTTACTATTTCTTCGTGTTCGGGGCCTTCGTGGCGCTGGCGCTCTGGCTGCCGAATTACCTTGTCGAGGTTTACGAGGTCGATATCCGCACCGCCGGCATGGCGGCGGCGGTCTTCTCCCTCTCGGCCAGCCTCTTTCGGGTTTATGGCGGACATCTCTCCGATCAGCGCGGCGCGCGGACGGTGATGTACTGGACCTTCGGCTTCTCGATGGTCGTCCTTCTGATGCTGTCCTACCCGCCGACCGATTATGTAATCCACGGCCTCAGGGGGCCGATCTCGTTCTCGACGCAGATGGATTTCGCGCCGTTCGTCATCGCGATCTTCGTGCTCGGCTTCTTCATGAGCCTCGGCAAGGCGGCGGTGTTCAAGCATATCCCGGTCTACTATCCCGACAATGTCGGCGCGGTGGGCGGGCTCGTCGGCATGGTGGGCGGGCTCGGCGGCTTCGCGCTGCCGATCCTGTTCGGGACGCTGCTGGACCTGACCGGGATCTACACCTCGTGTTTCGCCTTTCTCTTCCTTCTGGTCGGCGGCGCGCTGGTCTGGATGCATCTCTCGGTCCGGGCGATGGAGCGGACCGCGGGCGCGGAGGCGCTGGACGCCTTGCCGGCCCTGCCGGAGATGCGGGAGATCCACGATCCCGCGCTGCATACGGAGACCCGGCTCCTCGTCGGCTGGGACCCCGAGGACGAGGCGTTCTGGGAGCGGGCGGGGCGGCGCATCGCCAGGCGCAATCTCTGGATCTCGATCGCCTGCCTTCTCTTCGCGTTCTCGGTCTGGATGGTCTGGTCGGTGGTGGTGGCGGAGCTGCCCCGGGTCGGCTTCGATTTCACCCCGTCGCAGCTCTTCTGGCTCGCGTCGCTTCCCGGCCTCTCCGGCGCGACCTTCCGGATCTTCTATTCGTTCATGGTGCCGATCTTCGGCGGCCGGCTCTGGACGACGGTCTCGACCGCGTCGCTGCTCCTGCCGGCCTTCGGCATCGGCTACGCGGTGCAAAACCCCGAGACGCCCTATTTCATCTTCCTGGTGCTGGCGCTGCTCTGCGGCTTCGGCGGCGGCAATTTCGCCTCGTCCATGGCCAATATCGGCTTCTTCTTCCCCAAGAAGGAGAAGGGCGCGGCGCTCGGCAAGAACGCCGGCCTCGGCAATCTCGGCGTGTCGGTGATGCAGTTCCTGGTGCCGGTGGTGATCACCGCCGGCGTCTTCGGCGCGCTCGGCGGCCCGCCGCGGCCCTTGCCGGACGGGGGGGAGATCTGGCTGCAGAACGCCGGTTTCGTCTGGGTGCCGTTCATCGTGGTCTCCTCGATCGCGGCCTGGGTCGGCATGAACGACATCGCCGACGCGAAGGCGTCCTTCTCCGAGCAGGCGGTGATCTTCCAGCGCAAGCACAACTGGATCATGTGTCTGCTCTACACCGGGACCTTCGGCAGCTTCATCGGCTTCTCTGCGGGGTTCCCGCTGCTGGCCAAGAGCCAGTTTCCCGAGATCGACTCGCTGCAATTCGTCTTCCTCGGGCCGCTGGTCGGCGCGCTCAGCCGCGCCTGGACCGGGTGGGTGGCGGACAAGTATGGCGGCGCGCGGGTCACGGTCTGGGTGTTCGCGAGCATGATCCTGGCGGCGCTCGGGGTGCTGTTCTTCCTGTCGATCGGCTCGTTCCTCGGCTTCTTCGCGATGTTCATGGCGCTGTTCTTCTTCACCGGGGTCGGCAACGCCTCGACCTTCCAGATGATCCCGAACATCGTCGGCGATTACGTGCCGCGGCTGGTCCCCGGCCTCACCCCCGACGAGGCGCGCCGCCAGGTGGCGCGCGAATCGGCCGCGATCACCGCCTTCACCTCCGCGATCGCGGCCTATGGCGCGTTCTTCATCCCCAAGGCCTATGGCAGCTCGATCTCGATGACCGGCGGCGCCGAGGCCGCGCTCTGGGGGTTCGTCGCCTTTTACGTCGTCTGCCTCGCCGTCACCTGGGTCTGGTACGACCGGCCCGGCGGCCTGCTTCACGCCCTCGAGCGCCGCCGCGGCGCCGCGTCGCCCGGCGACGCCCAGCCAGCCTGACCGAAGGAGCCAAGGTCATGAGCCATCTTCTGGATCGACTGAATTTCTTCCGACCGAAGCGCGTCGGCGCCTTCTCGGGCGGCCATGGCGAGACGACGGACGAGAGCCGCGCCTGGGAGGACGTCTACCGGAACCGCTGGCGGCACGACAAGATCGTCCGCTCGACCCATGGCGTGAACTGCACCGGCTCCTGCTCGTGGAAGATCTACGTCAAGTCCGGCATCGTCACCTGGGAGACGCAGCAGACCGACTATCCGCGCACCCGGCCGGACATGCCGAACCATGAGCCGCGCGGCTGCTCGCGCGGCGCGAGCTACAGCTGGTATCTCTACTCGGCCAATCGGGTGAAGACGCCGCTGGTCCGCTCGCGGCTGCTGAAGACATGGCGCCGGATGCGCGAGACGATGAGCGCGACCGCGGCCTGGGCGGCGATCCAGGCCGACCCGATCCTGCGGCGGGACTACGTGAAGGTGCGCGGCAAGGGCGGCTTCGTCCGCGCCTCATGGGACGAGGCGGCGGAGCTCGTGGCGGCGGCGAACGCCTACACCGCCAAGACCTACGGGCCGGACCGGGTGTTCGGCTTCTCGCCGATCCCGGCGATGTCGATGATCTCCTACGCGGCGGGCGCGCGCTATCTCTCGCTGCTTGGCGGCACCTGCCTCTCGTTCTACGACTGGTATTGCGACCTGCCGCCGGCCAGCCCCCAGACCTGGGGCGAGCAGACCGACGTGCCCGAAAGCGCGGACTGGTACAATTCGTCGTTCCTGCTTCTCTGGGGCTCGAACGTGCCGCAGACCCGGACGCCCGACGCGCATTTCTACACCGAGGCGCGCTATCGCGGCGCGAAATCCTGCGTCATCAGCCCGGATTATTCCGAGGCGTCGAAATTCTCCGATATCTGGCTCTCGCCGCGCGCCGGCACCGACAGCGCGCTGGCGATGGCGATGGGCCATGTGATCCTGCGGGAGTTCCATGTCGACCGGCAGCCGGAGTATTTCGGCGATTACGCGCGCAAATACACCGACATGCCGATGCTGGTGCGGCTGGAGGAGAAGGACGGCCGGCTGATCCCGGGAAGGATGCTGCGCGCGGCCGATTTCGACGGCGCGCTCGGCCAGACCAACAATCCCGACTGGAAGACCGTGGCCTGGGACGACGAGACCGGCGAGGTCGTGGTCCCGAACGGCTCGATCGGATTCCGCTGGGGCGACGACGGAACCTGGAACCTGGAGGAGAAGGCCGGCGGCGCGCCGACGCGGCTGCGCCTGACCCAGATCGCGGAAGATCACCGGGACGAGGTGGCGGGCGTCGACTTCCCGTATTTCGGCGGCGCGGCGCATGGCCCGTTCGTGAAATCGGGGCATCCCGAAGTGCTGACCCGCAACGTGCCGGCGCGCCGGATCCGCACCGCCGAGGGCGAGTTTCTGGCGGCGACGGTGTTCGATCTCTTCTGCGCCAATTACGGGATCGACCGGGGCCTCGGCGGCGACTGGGTCACGGCGGATTACGCGGAGGATATCCCCGGCACGCCGGCCTGGGCGGAGAAGATCACCGGGGTGAAGGCGAACGCCATCATCACCGTGGCCCGTGAATTCGCGCTGAACGCGGAGAAGACCAACGGCAAGTCGATGGTCATCCTCGGGGCCGGGATCAACCACTGGTACCACATGGACATGACCTACCGCGCCATCATCAACATGCTGGTGATGTGCGGTTGCGTCGGCCAGTCCGGCGGCGGCTGGAGCCATTATGTGGGCCAGGAGAAGCTCCGCCCCCAGACCGGCTGGATCCCGCTCACCTTCGCGCTGGACTGGAGCCGGCCGCCGCGGCAGATGAACGGAACCTCCGCCTTCTACGCGCATAGCGACCAGTGGCGCTACGAGACCGTGAAGGTCAGCGACATCCTCAGCCCCACCGCCCCCGCGGGCGATTGGGACGCGAGCATGATCGACCTCAACATCCGGGCCGAACGCATGGGCTGGCTGCCCTCGGCGCCGCAGTTGAAGACCAACCCGCTTGAGGTCGGCCGGGCGGCGAAGGCGGCGGGCGTCGATGCGCGCGCCTATGTCGCCGAAAAGCTGAAATCGGGCGAATTGCAGATGTCCTGCGAGGATCCGGACGCGCCCGAGAACTGGCCGCGCAACCTCTTCGTCTGGCGCTCGAACATCCTCGGCTCCAGCGGCAAGGGGCACGAGTATTTCCTGAAGCATCTCCTCGGCACGCAGCACGGGATCGTCGGCAAGGATCTCGGCGAAGAGGGCAAGGTGCGCGCGAAGGAGGCGGTCTGGCGCGACGAGGCCCCGGTGGGGAAACTCGACCTGCTGGTGACGCTGGATTTCCGGATGTCGACCACGGCGGTCTATTCCGACATCGTGCTGCCGGCGGCGAGCTGGTACGAGAAGGACGACCTCAACACCTCCGACATGCACCCGTTCATCCACCCGCTTCAGGCGGCGGTGGACCCGGCTTACGAGTCGCGCTCGGACTGGGAGATCTTCAAGACCCTCGCGAAGAAGTTCAGCGAGGTCGCGCCGGAGCTGCTCGGCGTCGAGCAGGACGTGGTGCAGCTGCCGCTTCAGCACGACACCCCGAGCGAGCTGGCGCAGGGCCATGTCCGGGACTGGAAAAAGGGCGAGTGCGATCTGATCCCCGGCGTGACGGCGCCGGATTATATCGCGGTGGAGCGGGACTACCCCAATCTCTACAAGAAATTCACCTCGCTCGGCCCGTTGCTGGACAAGCTGGGCAATGGCGGCAAGGGCATCGGCTGGGACACCAGAGACGAGGTGCGCCATCTCGTCGATCTGAACGAGCCGGTGCTGGAGGAGGGGATCTCGAAAGGGCTGGCGAAGCTCGACACCGCGATCGACGCCTGCGAGACGGTGCTGATGCTCGCCCCCGAGACCAATGGCGAGGTCGCGATGAAGGCGTGGGCCGCGCTCGGCAAGATCACCGGGCGCGAGCATGCGCATCTCGCTGCTGGCAAGGAGCATGAGAAGATCCGCTTCCGCGACATCGTCGCGCAGCCGCGCAAGATCATCTCCTCGCCGACCTGGTCCGGGATCGAAAGCGAGGAGGTCTCCTACAACGCCGGCTACACCAATGTTCATGAGCTGATCCCGTGGCGCACGCTCAGCGGGCGACAGCAGCTTTATCAGGATCACCTCTGGATGCGGGCCTTCGGCGAGGGGTTCTGCTCCTATCGCCCGCCGGTCGATCTGAAATCCGTCACCGCGGCGGTGAACAGCGATGAGCGGGACGGCGCGCCGCATGTGGTGCTGAACTTCATCACGCCCCATCAGAAATGGGGCATCCATTCCACCTACACCGACAACTTGATCATGCTGACGCTGAATCGCGGCGGCCCGGTGGTCTGGATCTCCGAGGTCGACGCGAAGACCGCGGGCATCGTCGATAACGACTGGATCGAGCTTTACAACGTCAACGGCGCGCTGACCGCGCGCGCGGTGGTCTCGCAGCGGATCAAGCCCGGCACCACCTACATGTATCACGCTCAGGAGAAGATCGTGAACACGCCCGGCTCCCAGCGCACCGGCCACCGCGGCGGCATCCACAACTCGGTGACGCGCACGGTGCTGAAGCCGACCCACATGATCGGCGGCTACGCGCAGCTTTCCTACGGCTTCAACTATTACGGCACGGTGGGCTCGAACCGTGACGAGTTCGTGGTCGTGCGGAAGATGACCAAGGTGGACTGGCTGGACCAGCCTGCGGCGCCCGATCCGGCGCCGACGGACCCGCAGATGGAGACGGCGAAATGAAGATACGCGCGCAAATCGGCAAGGTCCTGAACCTCGACAAATGCATCGGCTGCCACACCTGCTCCGTCACCTGCAAGAACGTCTGGACCAGCCGCGACGGGGTCGAATACGCGTGGTTCAACAATGTCGAGACCAAGCCCGGAATCGGCTATCCGAAGGACTGGGAGAACCAGAAACGCTGGAACGGCGGCTGGGTCCGCAATTCGCGCGGCCATCTGCAGCCGAAGCAGGGCGCGAAATGGCGCATCCTCGCCAACATCTTCGGCAACCCGGACCTGCCGCAGATCGACGATTTCTACGAGCCCTTCACCTTCGATTACGATCACCTGCAATCCGCGCCGGAGATGGACCATTTCCCCACCGCGCGGCCGCGCTCGAAGATCACCGGCGAGCGGATGGAGAAGATCGAATGGGGGCCGAACTGGGAGGAGATCCTCGGCGGCGAATTCGAGAAGCGCTCCAAGGATTACAATTTCGAGGGCGTCCAGAAGGAGATCTACGGCCAGTTCGAAAACAGCTTCATGATGTATCTGCCGCGGCTCTGCGAGCATTGCCTGAACCCGACCTGCGCGGCCTCATGCCCCTCCGGCGCGATCTACAAGCGCGAGGAGGACGGGATCGTCCTGATCGATCAGGAGAAATGCCGCGGCTGGCGGATGTGCGTCTCCGGCTGCCCCTACAAGAAGATCTATTACAACTGGGAGACCGGCAAATCCGAGAAATGCACCTTCTGCTACCCGCGCATCGAGAGCGGGCAGCCGACGGTCTGCTCGGAGACCTGCGTCGGGCGGATCCGCTATCTCGGCGTCGTGCTCTATGACGCCGACCGGATCCAGGAGGCCGCCAGCACCGAGAACGAAGAGGATCTCTATCAGGCGCAGCTCGACATCTTCCTCGACCCGCACGATCCGGTGGTGCAGGAGATGGCGCTGGCGGATGGCGTGCCGCGGGACTGGATCGAGGCGGCCAAGCGCTCCCCGGTCTACAAGATGGCGATGGACTGGAAGATCGCCTTCCCGCTGCACCCCGAATACCGCACCCTGCCGATGGTCTGGTACGTGCCGCCGCTCAGCCCGATCCAGAACGCCGCCGAGGCCGGCCAGATCGGCCATGACGGCGCCATGCCGGACGTGAAAAGCCTGCGCATCCCGGTGCGCTACCTCGCCAACCTGCTGACCGCGGGCAAGGAGGCGCCGATCGTCACCGCGCTGGAGCGGATGCTGGCGATGCGCGGCTACATGCGCTCGAAAACCGTGGACGGCGTGATCGACGAGGCGATCGCCGAGCGCGTCGGCCTGACCCCGGCGATCATCGAGGACATGTACAAGATCATGGCCATCGCCGATTACGAGGAGCGGTTCGTGATCCCGACCGCGCACCGCGAGCTGGCGGAGGAGGACATCATGGGCCTGCGCGGCGGCTGCGGCTTCACCGACGGCAACGGCTGCTCCACCGGCTCGTCCGGGCGCACGCTGTTCGGCAACAAGACGCGCGGGCTCACGATCCCGGAGGCGATGAAGTCATGATCGTCACCCTCAAGGCGCTCTCCGCGCTGCTGACCTATCCGGGCGAGGAGCTTCAGGCGGCGGCGCCCGAGATCGCGCCGGCGCTCCGCAAGGAGGGCCTGCTCGACGACGCGCGGATCGCGGCGCTGGAGCCGCTTCTGCGCGAGCTGGCGACGCGCGACATCTTCGATCTGCAGGAGCGCTTCGTGCTGCTCTTCGATCGCTCGCGGACCCTGTCGCTCAACCTCTTCGAGCATGTGCATGGCGAAAGCCGGGACCGGGGCGGGGCGATGGTCGACCTGCTCGAAACCTACCGCGCCGGCGGCTTCGAGCCGACCGGCCCCGAACTGCCGGACCATCTGCCGATGCTTCTGGAGTTTCTGGCCAGCCGCCCGCTGGCCGAGGCGCGGGAGATGCTGGCGGACGCGGTCCATATCCTGATCGCGCTGGCCGAACGGCTGGAGCGCCGCGGCGCCAGCCCCTACGCGCCCGTCTTTCGCGCGCTTGAATCGCTCTCGGCGGCGTCGGCGGCGGCGGATCTTCTCGCCGAGATCACCGGCCTGCCGGATGACGACCCCGAAGACCTCGCGGCGCTGGACGCGGTCTGGGAGGAGGCGATGGTCACCTTCGGCCCCGACCCGAACGCGGGCTGCCCGGCCGGGCGCGACCTGCTCTCACGGATGGGGCCGGGGCCGGCGCCGGACTGGACCGATCTCAAGGCCGCAGATGGAGGACGGAGATGAACTTCCTGCTGTTCCAGGTTTATCCCTATATCGCGCTCACCGTGCTGGCGGTCGGCTCCATCGCCCGCTACGAGCGGGATCCCTTCACATGGAAGTCGAGTTCGAGCCAGCTTCTGCGCCGCCAGTTGCTGATCCGCGGCTCGGTGCTGTTCCATGTCGGGATTCTGATCATCTTCTTCGGGCATCTGGGCGGGCTTCTGACCCCGCTCTGGTTCTTCGATCTGGTCGGAATCAGCCACGGCTTCAAGCAATGGCTCGCCATCATCGTCGGCGGCTTCGGCGCCGTCCTCGCGCTGATCGGCGGCTATCTGCTGCTGGTCCGGCGGCTTGGCGATCCGCGCATCCGCGCGACGTCGAGCGTCGCCGATATCGGCATCCTCGCGCTTTTGATGACGCAGCTCGTCATCGGCGTGATGACGATCTTCGTGTCGCTGCAGCATCTCGACGGCGGCGAGATGGTCAGGTTCATGGCCTGGGCGCAGGGGATCTTCACCTTCGAGACCGACGCCTGGCGCTATGTGGAGAACACCAACATCCTGTTCAAGCTGCATATATTCGTCGGGTTGACGATCTTCCTGCTGTTCCCGTTCACGCGGCTCGTGCACATGCTGTCGGCGCCGGTCCGCTATCTCTGGCGGCCCTATCAGGTCGTCCGCACCCGGCGCCGGCGGCCCGCCGCCGCGGGCCGGACCACGGAGTGAGCCGATGGCGACCCCGAACCCGCTACAGCCGGATCTGGTGATCAATGGAGAGACGATCCCGGCGGCGCTGATCGCCGCCGAGGCGCAAAATCATCCGGCGCCGCCGGGCAAACCCGGCCACGCCTGGCGCGCCGCGGCGCGGGCGCTGGCGATCCGCGCGCTTCTCCTGCAGGAGGCGCGGCGGCTGGGCCTGAGCCCCGCTCCCGAGGAGATCGCGCCGGGGCGGCGCGAGCTGGACGACGAGGCGCTGATCCGCGCCGTCATCGAGCGCAATGTGACCCCGGCGCCGCCGGACGAGGCGGCGTGCCGGGCGATCTACGCGGCGCATCCGGAGCGGTTCCGCTCGCCCGCGCTCTATGAGGCCTCGCATATTCTCCTGCCGGCCGAGCCGGGGGACGCCGACGCCCGCGCCGCGGCGCAGGCGCTGGGCCGGGCGCTGATCGCGGAGATCGCCCGCGACCCCGGCGCGTTCGAGCGTCTGGCGCGGGAGAATTCGGCCTGCGATTCGCGCGCCAATGGCGGCCGTCTCGGGCAGATCGGCCCCGGAGACACGGTCGCCGAGTTCGAGGCGGCGCTGGACGCGCTTGCGCCCGGCGCCGTCGCGCCCGCGCCGGTCGAGACGCGCTACGGGGTGCATGTGATCCGGCTGGACGCACGCGCGGAGGGGGCTCTTCTGCCGTTCGAGAGCGTGCGCGCGGGCATTCAGGAACAGGTCGAACGCGCGGCCTGGGCGCGCGAGGCGCGGGCGCTGGTCGCGCGCCTCGCCGCCGCGGCGGAGACGCGCGGCGTCGATCTTTCGCCGGCGGCGTGAGCCCGGCCGGAGCTATGACTGGGTCGGCTGGCCGGGCGTGGATTTCGCGCGCGTCAGAAGCGGCCAGTAGAGCGCGGCGAAACCGCCGAAGGCGATGATCCAGCCCGCCCCGGCCAGATGCAGCAGCCAGTCGGCGCCGGGGGCCAGCCCATACGCGAAGCGCGCCGCGACCGAGACGATCAGCGCCAGATAAAGCGCCGTGATCGGGCGCGACGCGGTGAGCGGCTTGCCGCAATGGCCGAGGCTGGCGCGGGTCATCACCGCGAGGGTCATCAGCCCGACCGCGCCGGCCATCCAGAGATGCTGGGCCGCCGCCGCCGCGCCCGGCAGGAAGGCGCTCGCGGCCACCCCGAGGAACCCGATCGGGATGAACGCGTAGCCCGCGTGCAGAACCCAGACCAGCGGCTCGGCCCCGGCGTGGCGCCCGGACCAGCGCGACAGCCGCCAGAGATGCGCGATTCCGGCCAGCGCCGCCAGCGCCGCCGTCGCCCATTCGTGCGGCCAGACCACCCAGACCGCCAGCGCCGCCACGGTGAAGAGCAGGATCGCGCCATCGGCGCGGTTGAAGAGCGTCGGCTCCGGCCCGGCCTTCCGCGCCCTCATCCAGTTGCGCGTGAAGATCGGCGTGATCCGCCCGCCGATCAACGAGATCAGAAGCACCGCCGCCATCAGGCCGAGGCGCAGCCCATGGCCCGCCGCGGGGAAGCCCCCCTCGGCGGCCTCCCAATGGAAGAGCGCGTTGGCGACGCCCCAGCCGGTCAGAAGCGCCACCACCGGCAGATTGCGCCAGTTGCCCCCCGCGATGATCGCATTGCCGAAATAGGCGACCAGCGCCGCCGGCAAGGCGAGATCGATGAGCGCGACCGGCAGCGGCGCCGTCTCCGCCGAGGTCAGGACCGCGACGCGGCCCGCCAGCCAGAGCGCGACCAGCCCGGCCAGCGGCCAGCCCATGAGCGCGGGGCGCCCGGTCCAGTTCGGCGCCGCCGTCAGAACGAACCCCGAGACGACCGCGCCGAGATACCCGAAGAGCAGCTCATGCGCATGCCAGGAGATCGGGTCGAAGGCGGTCGGCGGCGCCATCCGCCCGGCCAGCATGGGAATCCAGAGCGCCATCGCCGCCGCCGCCCAGACGGCGCCGAAAAGGAAGAACGGCCGCAGGCCGAGCGTGAAGAGGGCGGGGCGGCGCGGGGCGAGGGCCGGGTCGGCGGAAGCGGACATGCGCGTTTTCTCCATTCGGTGGCGGCCGCGCCATGCGCAGGGCGTCCCGGTCAGGGGCGGGGCCGCCCGCGCCCTCGGGGGTTCACGGGCGCGGGCGGAGCGTCGGGGCGGCGGCTCAGGCCTTCTCTTCCTCCGCCAGCAGATCGAGCGTCAGGGCGGAATGGGCGTAGGACGCGCCCGCGCGCATCTCCGCCGCGACCCAGATCGCCTCCATGACCTGCTCGGGGGTCGCGCCGGCGCGCCGCGCGCTTTTCACATGGCCCTCGATGCACCAGGGGCACTGCGTGACATGGGCGACCGCGACGGCGATCAGCTGCTTGGTGCGCACGTCGAGCGCGCCTTCGGCGAACACCGCCTTGGTGAACGCCTTGAAGGCGGCGCTCGCGTCGGGCGTGAGGGCGTTGCGGCGCTCGGCATGGGCGGCGGTGGCTTTCGGGAGATGGAATTCGGACATGAGGGACGCCTTTCAGGCTGCGGATTCGAATTGTGGAAACAGCACGTCGTTCTCGAGTCGCGTGTGCTCCACGAGATCGGCGACGAACTGGGCCAGCCCTTCATAGAGGGCGGTCCATTTCCGGCACGCCCCGGCGGGAAGAGTCAAGTCGTCCGTCAGGGCGCGGATGCGGATGATCTCCGCGCCCTGATCGTCGTGATCGGCGCGCATCGCCGCGATCTGGGTGGGAAGACCCGGCGTTCCGCCGCGCCGAATCGCCGGAAAGAGCAGCAGCTCCTCCTTCCGCATGTGGACCTCCAGCTCGCCGATCAGCCGCTGCAGGCGCTCCGCGAGGCCGGCGGGGACATGCGGCGCCCCGGCGTGGACCTGTTCGACCTTCGCCGACAGCGCCGTCAACTCGGGCAGCGCCTTGCGGTGGCGCGCATGATACCGCGTCTCGATATAGGTCGTCAGCGCGGAGGGGTCGTCGATCGGGGCCGTCTCTTCGGGCATCTCCCTCTCCTTCTCGGGGCGTCGGCGGCGCCGCGCGCCACCTTATAACAAGCATTGTAAATACTCATTATAAGGAAAAGACAAGGCGACGTTGCGCCTCACCTCTTCCGTCGCCGGAGAGCGGGGGGAGCGGCCGCGCCGGCTCAGGCCCTCATCGTCTTGAGCAGGGTGTCGGCGCCCCGCGCCAGCAGCCCGGCGTCCGAGCCGCAGGCGACGAAGGAGAAGCCTTCGCCGACCAGCTTGCGCGCGAAAGCCGGATCGGTGACCAGAGTGCCGACCGGGACGCCGGCGTCGATCAGGCCGCGCGCGGCCGGCATGATCAGATCCCAGACCTCGTCATCCAGCGGCCGGCCGAGAAGCCCCATGTCCGCGGAGATGTCCCCGGGGCCGAAGAAGACGCCGCTGACGCCGTCCACGGCGCCGATCTTCGCCGCTTCGCCGATCGCCGCCCTTGTCTCGACCTGCACCAGCACGGCGGTCTCGTCCTCGATCCGGGTGAAATAATCGCTGGTGCGCCCGAAGCCGTTCGCGCGGGTCGTGCCGCTGAAGCCCCGGACCCCGCGCGGGGGATACCGGGTCGCGGCCACGGCCTTCCCGGCCTCCTCCTCCGATTGCACCATCGGCAGCAGCAACCCGGGCGCGCCCGCGTCGAGCAGCCGCTTGATCAGCACGGTGTCGTTCCACTCTGGCCGGACGATGGGCGTGGTCTCATAAGCGGCGAAGACCTGAAGCTGCCCCATGACCGAGACGAGATCGTTGGGCGAATGCTCCATGTCGATCAGCGCCCAGTCGAACCCGGCGCCGGCCACCGCCTCGGCCGCGAAGGCGGTGGAGAGAGAGAGCCAGACGCCGATCTGCGGGCGCCCCGAGCGGATCGCGGCGAGGAATGCGTTGCTGTGCAGCTTCATGGGTCGGCTTTCTCACAAGAGGGGGGCGAAGACGGCGTCGCCGCGGCGGTCATCCGACGATTTCACCCTTGCGGGCGGCGGCGAGCACCTCGGCGATCTCGGCGTCGGACAGGCCATAGGCGGACCGGGCCACGGCCTCGGAGATATAGCCGAGCGCGAGATCGCGCCTGACCAGCGCCGGATCCCGCGCCGCCGGCGCGCCGTAACCGGCGCCTCCGGGGAAGGCCATCATCACCTTGCGGCCATGCGGCACGAACTGCTTGCCTTTCGACTTCATCGCCGTCCCGTCGTCCTGGCTGATCGTGGTCGGCCCGCCGGATTCGCCGCCGCGCCGGCCGCGGGCCGGGTGTTTCTCGCGGTCGAACATGGCCTGAAAGTCGAACTCGTGCCCTTCGCGCGCGCCGACCTCCATATACTGTCCGAGCCCGCCGCGATACTGGCCGGCGCCGCCGCTGTCGGGCCGCAGCTCCTTGCGCCAGATGATCACCGGGCCGACCTGCTCGGTCGCCTCCACCGGCATCGCCATCACGCCGGAGGGAAACGCCGTGGCGCTCATCCCGTCGAGGGTCGGGCGCGCGCCGGAGCCGCCCGAATTGAAGGTGAGGACCTCCGAGCGCACCGCGTCCGCCGGCGCCGGGGCGTCGGTGCGCGGGCGGAGGCTGACCTGGAAATTGCAGAGGCAGCCGGCGCCTTCGGCCGGAACCGTGTCGGGCAGGATCTTGTCCAGCGCGTCATAGACCGTGTCCGGCACCAGATGGCCGATCACATGGCGCATGGCCACCGGCGCCGGGTGCGGCGCGTTGACGATGGTGTTCTCCGGCGCCGTGACCCGGAACGGCTCCAGCGAGGCGGTGTTGTTCGGGATCTCGGGCGCGATCGCGCATTTCAGCGCGTAGCAGGTGTAGGCCTTGGTGTAGACGAGGGGCACGTTGATGCCCTTCTTGTCCACGGGCGACGAGCCGGCCCAGTCGCACATGACGTGGTCGCCCTCGAACGACAGCTTGACCCGAAGGTCGATCGGCCGCTCGTAGCCGTCGATCCGCATGTGGCCCTCGGCCGAGAGGCGCGGAAGCGCGGCGATGCGCTCCAGCGTGGCGCGGCGCGAATTGGTCATGATGAAATCGGAGACGCCGTTCAGATCGGCGAGCCCGAACTCGGTCATCATGTCGGCCAGCCGCCGGTGGCCGATCTCGTTGCAGGTCGCCAGCGCGTAGATGTCGCCGACCAGCTGATCGGGCTCGCGCACATTGGCGCGGATGACGTTGATCAGCGCCTTGTCCACGGTCCCGCGGTCGATGAGCTTCATGATCGGGATATGGAGCCCTTCCTCGTAGACCGAATTGGCGTCCACCCCGAAGCCGCGCCCGCCGATATCGACGACATGGGCGGTGCAGGCGAAAAACCCCGCCAGCCTCCCCTGATGGAACGAGGGGCTGACCACGGTGATGTCGTGCAGGTGGCCGGTGCCCTCCCAGGGGTTGTTGGTGATGTAGACATCGCCTTCGAGGATGTTCTCGCGCCCGATGCGGCGGATGAAATGCGGCACGGAATCGGCCATCGAATTGACGTGGCCCGGCGTGCCGGTCACGGCCTGCGCCAGCATCTCGCCGGCGTCGTTATAGACCCCGGCGGAGAGATCGCCGGCCTCGCGGACCGAGGTGGAGAAGGCGGTGCGGACCAGCGCCTGCGCCTGCTCCTCCACGACGGAGATCAGGCGGTTCCACATGACCTGATGGGCGACTTTGGACGTATCGGACATATCAGGCCCCTTTCACGGTGATGTCGATGCAACCGTCGGAGAGAATGGCGGCCGCGCGGCTGGGCGGGAGAACGACCGTCGTCTCGTCCTCGGTGATGACGGCGGGGCCGTCGACATGGCCGCCCGGCCCGAAGCGCGCGCGGGCGTAGACCCCGGCTTCGGCCGGCCGGCCGAGCGCGGCGTCGAAGAGCTGGCGCGTCCCGTCGCGGGGCGGCGTCGCCCCGGTCTCGATCGGCTCGGCCCGCGCGACCGGCGCGGGCGGCGTGTGGGCGTTGACCGACCACACCGTGATCTCGACCTCCATCCCCTCGACCGTGCGGCCGAAAAGATTGGCGTAATCCTCCTCGAACCGGCGGAGGAACGTGGCCGGATCGGCGGCGGCGGCCTCCTCCGGCGTCAGCGGCACCGGAATCTCCCAGCCCTGACCGGCGTAGCGCACGTAGATCTTGTAGTCGGCGGTGATCTCCGCATCGGCGTCGCAGGAGCGCACGAAGCGCGTCGCCTCGTCCTCCATCTCGGCGAAGAGCCGTTTCACGACCTCCGGATCGAAGTTCGACATCGACATGAAGACGGAGCGGTTGGCCTCGAAACTGAACGGCGCGCGCAGGAAGCCGATCGCGGAGCCGACGCCGGCGCCCTGCGGGATCAGGCATCTGTCGATGCCGAGCTTCTCGCAGAGCCGCGCGGCGTGGAGCGGCGCGGCGCCGCCGAACGCGATCATCGTGTAATCGGCGAGATCCTCGCCGTTCTCGACCGCATGAACGCGCGCGGCGTTGGCCATGTTCTCGTCCACGACCTCGGCGAGGCCCCAGGCCGCCTCGACCGCGCCCATGTCGAGCGGCTCGCCGAGAACGGTCTCCAGCGCCCGGCGCGAATTGTCGGGATGGAGGGGGATGCTCCCGCCCGCGAAATTGTCCGGGTCGAGCTTGCCGAGAATCAGGTCGGCGTCGGTGACGGCGGGCCGCTCGCCGCCCCGGCCGTAGCAGGCCGGCCCCGGCTCGGAGCCGGCGCTTTCCGGCCCGACGCGGATCTGCTTCATCACGTCCACATGCGCGAGCGAGCCGCCGCCGGCGCCGATCTCCACCATGTCGATCACCGGGATCGAGATCGGCATGCCCGAGCCTTTCTTGAACCGGTAGGTCCGCGCGACCTCGAAGACGCGGGCGGTCTTCGGGGTCTGGTTCCTGATCAGGCAGATCTTGGCCGTGGTGCCGCCCATGTCGAAGGAGAGGACCTTGTCCAACCCGTGCCGCGCCGCGATGTCGGCCGCGAAGACCGCGCCGCCCGCGGGGCCGGATTCCACCAGCCGGACCGGGAACTCCGCCGCGCTCTCGATGGAGATGATGCCGCCGCCGGAATGCATCAGGAAGATCGGGCAGTCCGCGCCCTCGGTCTTCAGCCGCCGGACGAGGCGGCCGAGATAGCTCTTCATCAGCGGCTTGATGTAGGCGTTGGCGATCGTGGTGTTGAAGCGCTCGTATTCGCGCATCTGCGGCGAGACTTCCGAGGAGAGCGAGATCATCGCGCCCGGCATCCGCTCCGCCAGAACGTCATGGATCATGCGCTCGTGCGCGTCGTTGACATAGGAGTGCAGCAGCCCGACCGCGACGCTCTCGTAGCCGGCCTCGGCCAGCTCGTCGACCAGCGCCTCGACCTCGGCCCGGTCCAGCGGGATCAGAACCTCGCCGCGCGCGTCCATCCGCTCGTTCACCACATAGCGCCGGTTGCGGGGCAGGAGCGGCTCCGGCAGCGCGAGGTTCAGATCGTATTGCTCGAAGCGGCTCTCGGTCCGCATCTCGATCACGTCGCGAAAGCCCTTGGTCGTGATCAGCGCGGTCTTCGCGCCCTGCCTCTGGATCAGCGCGTTGGTGGCGAGCGTGGTGCCGTGGATGATCTGCCCGAGATCCGGAATCGGCACGCCGGCCTTCTCGCAGACCTGCCGCATCCCTTCGACGATGGCGTCCTCGGGGGCCGAGTACGTGGTCAACACCTTGGTGGAGTGGAGCGTGTCGCCAACCTCGAGAACGACATCCGTGAATGTGCCGCCGATATCGACGCCCAGTCTGTTTGGCTTGGTAACCATGATCGCCTTTCTGCTGAATCGGCGGCAAGATAGGCCGCGCCGATCATTCCGTCTAATTATTAGATATCATAGATTGAATATCTAATTTTTATCACTCGCCACGCCACGTCGCGCCGCCGCCGCCGGCGCGAATCCGCCTCACGTCCGCCGCCGCGCCACCTCGCAGGCGATCTCCGCCGCGCGCCGCACCATCCGGCTCGCCGGCGTATGCCCGTAGGAGGCCGTGAACGCCAGCGGGGCCGGCGTCCATGGATACCCGGTCTCGACCAGATCGCCCGCGCTCACATGCTCCCGCACCAGGGGCTCGGGCAGGGTGGCGACGCCGAGCCCCGCGATCGTCATCTGCACGCAGGCCGCGAGGCTGCTGGACGATACGATCTTCGCCCGGCCGATCCAATGGTCGCGAAAATGGGTCGCGACCTCGACATAGGGGCGCGTGTGGCGCGCATGGGTCAGGATCGTGTGCCGCGCCAGATGTTCGATTCGCCGGAGCGGGGGCGGGATGGTCGGCGCCGCGACCCAGACCAGCGGCACCTGTCCCAGGTCGAGATTGTCGATGTTGAAATCGGAGATCGGCCCGTTGAGGAACGCCAGATCGAGCGAGCGGTCGACCAGGCTCCCGCGGAGATTGACCGAGAGATCCACCGTCAGCTCGACATCGACATTCTGATATTCCGCCTTCAGCGCCCGCAGATAATCGAGGAGCCATGTCTGCGCGACCAGTTCGGTCGCGCCGAGCCGCAGCAGGCCCGGCTCCTCGCCCGCGCGGCTGGACTGGGCCGAAAGCTCCTCGCTGGCGCTCAGCACCCGCTCGGCGTAGCGGAGCAGGACGTCGCCGGTCTGCGTCAGCGCGACCGACCCGGCGTCGCGGTCGAAAAGCTTGGCGCCGAACTCCTTCTCGAGGTCAGCGATCCGAACGGAGATGTTCGGCTGCGTGGTGCCGAGACGTTCTGCGGTCCTGCGGAAGCTGCCGAGCTTTGCGACCCACACGAAGGTTTCGATCTGCTTCAGGGTCCAGGACATGGGCCATACATCCTCACGGTCTCGATGAGTCGTCCAGCTTTCATCGATGAATATATCTAGACGAGTGCGGGTGAAATGGGTAAGGGATTTCTATCCTCGCCGGACATGGCGAAAAATTGACTTTTGAGAGGGGCGCGCACAGAAAGCGCCACCCCGGACGGCGCAGACAACGATAAAACGACTCACAGAGAGGTGTGATATGTCTTCCAGAAACACGGTTCGCTTCGCACTGGCGGCGGTCCTCGGCTTCGCCGTGGCGAGCCCTGCGGCCGCGGCCACGAAATGGGTGATGGCCTCCGGCTACCCCGAGGCCAGCTTCTTCACGAAGAACCTTCGCATGTTCATCGAGGAGATCGAGACGGCGACCAATGGCGAGCTGACCATCGATCTTCGCCCCAATGGCGAGCTGATCAAGCTCGACGCGATCAAGCGGTCCGTGCAGTCGGGGCAGATCCCGATCGGCGAGATCCGGTTCGGCGTCTACGGCAACGAAGACCCGATGTTCACGCTCGACAGCGTCCCCGAGATCGCCGGCAATTACGACGCCGCCTGGCGGCTGATGGAGGCGCAGGCCCCGTATTTCGACAAGGTGCTCGGCGAGGCCGGCATCGCGGTGCTGGCCTATGAAGCCTGGCCCGGCCAGGGCTTCTACACCAAGTTCGAGGTCGAATCGGCCGACCAGTTCGACGGTGTGAAGCTCCGCATCTATTCCGAAGCGACGCAGCGGATGGGCGAGCTTCTGG
Organism: Paludibacillus litoralis; assembly: GCF_037646705.1. NCBI lineage: Bacteria > Pseudomonadati > Pseudomonadota > Alphaproteobacteria > Rhodobacterales > Paracoccaceae > Paludibacillus > Paludibacillus litoralis. Next base: position 271,083 of record NZ_JBBHER010000004.1, on the reverse strand, counting down.
GCTTCCAGGCCACGATCCTGCCCTTCGCCGAGGTTCCGCAGGCCTTCTCGACCGGGCTGATCGACGCCATGTTCACCTCGGCCCAGACCGGCAACGACGTGCAGGCGTGGGATTTCATCGATCACTTCACCTACACCGGCACGATGCACAACAAGAACGGCATCATCGTGAACAAGCGCGCGCTGGCCAAGCTCGACCCCGCCGTGCGGGACGCGGTCGTCGCCGCCGGCGAGAACGCCACCAGGCGGGCGTGGGAGCTGAGCAAGGAGGCGAGCGAGATCACGCTCGAAAACCTGCGCAAGGCCGGAATGAAGGTGGCCGAGGCCTCTCCGGCGCTTCAGGCCAGGCTGGACGAGGTCGGCGCGGAGATGGTCAAGGAATGGAGCGCCAAGGCGACGCCGGAACAGCAGGCGGTCATCGACGCCTATCTGAAATCCGCCGACTGACACTCCAACTGACGCCGACCGGCCCCGACGATGAACGTCGCCGGGGCCGGCGGCCTCCAGACCGGAGATCATGATGCTGAGACGGGCCCTCCGCCGCATCTACACGGTTTGCGGCTACGCCGCCGCCGCGTTCCTCGTCGCCATCGCCGCCGTCACCCTGCTTCAGGTCGTGGCGCGGCAGGCCGGCGTCGCGATCGAAACCATCGAGGTGGCGGGGTTCTGTCTCGCGGCCTCCACCTTTCTCGGGCTCGCCCACACCTTCGTGAACGGCGCCCATGTCCGGGTCAGCCTCGTCTCCCAATCCGTGCCGCCGGCCGTGCGCCGCTGGATCGAATTGTGGTGCTGCGCCGTGGGGTTCGCGGTGGTGGCTTACGCGGCGTGGAACATGGCGCTCTACACGCTCGAATCCTGGCAGTTCGGCGACATCAGCCCCGGCCTCGCGGCGGTGCCGTTCTGGATTCCCCAGTTGGGCGTGGCCGTCGGGATGATCGTCATGGCGATCGGCATTCTCGAACAGGCGACCCTGGTCTGGATCGGCGAAGAGCCGGACTACGCGCAATCTTCCGACGCGGCGATGGAGTAAGGGCGGATGGATGGTCCCCTGATCGCGTCGCTGGTCATCGCCGGGTCGCTCCTGCTCCTGCTGAGCACCGGCGTCTGGATCGCCCTGTCGCTCATGGGCGCCAGCATCATCACCTTCCTGCTCTTCACGCCGATGGATCCGGGCCAGATCGTGGCCTCGGCGATCTGGGGCGCGAGCTGGGACTGGGCGCTCACGGCGCTGCCGCTGTTCATCTGGATGGGCGAGATCCTGTCGCGCTCCGGTCTCTCCTCCAATCTCTTCTCCGGCCTCGCGCCCTGGCTCGCGCGCTGGCCGGGCGGGCTGATGCACATCAACGTGGTCGGCTGCGGGGTGATGGCGGCCGTCTCCGGCTCCTCCGCCGTCACCTGCGCCACGGTCGGCCGGATCAGCATCCCCGAGCTGCAGCGGCGCAATTACGATGAGCGAATGATGATCGGCTCGCTGGCCGGATCGGGGACCTTCGGGCTCCTGATTCCGCCGTCGATCATCATGATCGTCTATGGCGTCATCGCGCAGCAATCCGTCGCGCGGCTGTTCATCGCCGGGGTGGTTCCCGGCCTGATGCTGGTGGCGCTGTTCTCCAGCTATATCGCCGTCTGGTCCTGGCTCAACCCGAGCAAGGCGGGCGAGACCCCGGAGCGCATGAGCTTCCGGGAGAAGATCCGCGCCTCGCGGCAGCTGATCCCGGTTCTGGCGCTGATCGTGGCGATCATCGGCTCGATCTATGGCGGGATCGCGACCCCGACCGAGGCCGCGACGATCGGCATCGTCGGCGCCTTGATGATCGCGGCCTGGAACCGCACGCTGTCGTGGAGCGCGTTCATGGAGAGCCTGCTGTCCGCCACGCGCATCTCCTGCATGATCGCGTTCATCATCGCCTCCGCCGCCTGCCTCACGATCGCCGTGGGCTTCGCCGACATTCCGCGCGCTCTGGCCGGGTGGGTCAACGCGATGGAGCTGTCGCCCACCGGCCTGATCGTCGTTCTGACCGGGTTCTTCGTGATCCTCGGCTGTTTCCTCGAAGGCATCTCGATCCTGGTTCTCTCCAGCTCGGTGGTCCTGCCGATGATCGCGGCCGCCGGCATCGACCCGATCTGGTTCGGGATCTACGCGGTGATCGTCATCGAGGTGGCCCAGATCACGCCGCCGGTCGGCTTCAATCTGATCGTCCTGAAGTCGATGACGGGGAGGGGGCTCGGCGAGGTCACGCGCGCCACGCTGCCCTTCCTCATGCTTCTGCTGGTCGCGGTCGTGCTGATCACCGCCTTCCCCGGCATCGTCACCTTCCTGCCGAATTACATGATCCAGTAACGCCGTTCGGGCGCCGCCGGCGCGGCGCCCGGAGGCGGGGGCGATCCGGGGCGGGGCGCGCGGCGGCGCGCGCCCGATTTGCCTTGCGCCGTCCGATCGGTCACTTGAAACGGGTTGACCCGGGCGGCGAAGCGGCGCGGGGTGGCGCGATCAGTCGATTTCGGAGTGGGACAACGTGTTTTCGCCGGCCTTTCCATCCTTCCCGGCTCCGCGGCGCGCCGCCGCCGGGCGGGCGCGCTCCCGATGAGCGCGGCCGGGGCGTCCGCGCCCGTCGCCGTCCGCGGCGCGCGCCTCGCGCAGCTCTCTCCCTCCTATTTCGGCATGGTCATGGCGACCGGGATCGTCTCGCTCGCGGCGGCGCGGATGGGGTTTTTCGGCCTCGCATGGGCGATCTTCCTGCTGAATGTCGCGGTCTACGCCCTGCTCTGGGGGCTGAACGCGCTCCGGGCGTTCAGGTATCCGCGCCGCTATCTCGCCGATCTCATCAGCCACAAGACCGCGCCCGGCTTCTTCACCTTCGTCGCGGCGACCGGCGTTCTCGGCGCGCAGGTCATCGTGCTGACCGGGTGGCGCGCGGTGGCGCTCGGGCTCTGGTTCGTCGCGCTCGCGCTCTGGTTCGCCCTCACCTACACGATCTTCACCGCCTTCACCGTGAAGAAGGCGAAGCCGCCGCTGGTGCGCGGGCTGAGCGGCGCCTGGCTCCTGTCGGTGGTGGCGACGCAGTCGATCGCGGTTCTGGCGGCGATGCTGGCGGCGGGCGTCGTCGGGCCCTATCGGATCGAGCTCAACTTCTTCGCCCTCTCGATGTGGCTCTGGGGGGGGATGCTCTACATCTGGGTGATGACGCTGATCTTTTACCGCTACATGTTTTTCCGATTGTCGCCGGCCGATCTCTCGCCGCCATACTGGATCAACATGGGCGCGATGGCGATCTCGACCCTGGCGGGGAGCCTCCTGATCGCGAATGCGGGGGACGCGCCGTTCCTCGCGTCGATCCTTCCGTTTCTCAAGGGATTCACCGTGTTCTACTGGGCGTCCGGGACCTGGTGGATTCCGATGCTGGTGATCCTGGCGATCTGGCGGCACGGCTACCGGCGCTTCCCGTTGACCTATGATCCGCTCTACTGGGGCGCGGTGTTCCCGCTCGGCATGTATTCCGTCGCGACCTCGGAGATGGTCGAGGGCTTCGGCTTCGCATTCCTCGAATGGCTGCCGCAAACCTTCTTCTGGGTCGCGCTCGCGGCCTGGGCCGCCGCGTTCATCGCGCTGCTCCGCAACCTGAACGCCGTCAGACGCGCCGGCCGCGCGGCCTGACTCAGGCCCGGCCCGCGCGCGGGACGATAGTATTCGCGGCGTCCTTCGGGCGATATATCGCTTTCAGGCGCGCTTCCTCGCCATATTGTGCAATAGACAAATGTTTACGACTCGTTTCGTCGTGGGTACGCTTCCATGAATACTGGGGGGATTCTCATGATTGAGCGGCCGGACTTTCTCGTCAGCGGCGATGTCGCCAGGCTTTTTCCAATTCTCGCGGAGACAAGCAAGGAGAAGCGCGTCGCGTCGATCGTCCTCGCGGTGATGACGCAGATCCCCGCTCTCGCCGAAGATGTTCTCGCGACGGTCGGCCTGCGCATCGGAAAGCGAACCCGGATCGGCGCCTTCACCGAGGTCGTCCTCAAGGAGGAGACGGACGTCGGATGCCGGCCGGACGGGTTGATCGTCGTCGACACCGGACGATCCAGGTGGTCCGCGCTGGTCGAGGCGAAGATCGGCCGGAACGAGCTGACGAATGAACAGGTCCAGAAATACGTGGAGCTGGCCCGGGCGAACAGGATAGACGCCGTGATCACGATCTCGAACCAGTTCGTCGCCCGCGCGGACCATTCCCCCGTCTCCATCCCGAAGATGCTCCTGCGCAAGGTCGGCCTCTTTCACTGGTCCTGGCCAAGGCTTGCGACAACCTGCGAAATCCTCGGCTATCACGGGGCGGTCGAGGGCCCGGAGCAATCCTATCTTCTCGACCAGCTCAATCATTTCCTCGCGCATCCGGCCACGGGCGTCGAGCGCTTCACGCAGATGGCCCCGTCCTGGAAAGACATCGCGCAGGCCGTGTCCAACGACGCGGCGCTGAAAAGATCCTCCCCCGAGGTCGAGGCGGCGGTCGCCAGCTGGTTCGCCGAGGAGCGGGATCTCTGCCTCCACATATCCAGCCATGTGGGCCGCGAGGTGACGGCCCGGATCGAACGGAGATTCGCCGACGATCCGGGCGCGCGCTTGAAGGATCAGAGCGCGAAGCTGGTGGATCGCCATGCGCTCTCATCGACCATCCGCGTGCCGGATTGCGCCTCCGACATCGAGATCTGCGCCGATGCGGCCCGGCGCACGATTTCGGTCTCGATGATGGTGAAGGCCCCGGCCGACCGGAAATCGACCAAGGCGCGGGTGAACTGGCTGCTGCGGATGCTTCCCGACGATGACGACCGCTTGCTGGTGCGCGCGCATTGGCCGGGGCGGGGCGCGCCGACCAGCAAGGCCGTCGCGCGGCTCAGGGCGGACCCCGCCGCGATCCAGAACGACAATCCCGGCGCCGTGCCGCACAGCTTCGAGATCCTGCTGGTGGAGGGTCTCGGCAAGCGCTTCGCGGGGCGCAGGACCTTCATCGAAGACCTCGAACGGATCGTCCCGGGTTTCTACGACCTGGTGGGCGTGAACCTGAAATCTTGGCGGGCGCCGCCGCCGAAGCCGGTCAAGCCGCGGGACGCGCCCGAGCTCGGCGCGCCGGAGGAGGCCGATCCGGCGGAGGCCGGGGCTCTTCCGGCCGGGGAATAGAAAACGGCCGGCCCATCGGGGCCGGCCGCCAGGCGCGTGCGGGCCGCTTCCGCCCGGATCAGATCCGGAAATACTTCTCGCGCGCGACGATATACGGGCTGTCGATGCTCTCGGACCGCGTGCGGACGATGTTGAGCGCCTCGATGAAGCTCTCGGTCGTCTTCTTGGTCAGCGCATCGTCCGAATCGCGCAGCTCCTGAAGGATGTCCCTCGCCGCCGCGGCCCCCGCCTCGACGATGTCCTCGGGGAACTGGCGCACCATGACGCCGTGATCGTTGACCAGCGTCTGCAGGGCGCGCGGATCGTTCGCGAAGAAATCCGACGAGACCTGATCGTATTCCGCCTGCGCGACATCGCGGACGATGGCCTGGAGATCGTCGGGCAGCGCCTGATATTTCGCCTTGTCGACGACGAGCTCGGTGGCGAGGCCGGGCTCCACGAAGCTCGGGAAGTAGTAGTTCTTCGCCACCTGATAGAAGCCGAGCGCGAGATCGTTGTAGGGGCCGACGAACTCGGCCGCGTCGAGCGTGCCGGACTGCAGCGCCTGGAAGATGTCGCCCGCCGCGAGATTGGTGACGGTGACGCCGAGCTTCTCCCACACGCGCCCGCCGAGGCCGGGGGTGCGGAAGCGCAGGCCCTTCACCGAATCAAGCCCGGTGAGCTCGTCGCGGAACCAGCCGCCGGCCTGGGTCCCGGTGTCTCCCGAGAGGAATCCCTGAACGCCGAACTGGTCGTAGACCTCGTCCCAGATCTCCTGGCCGCCCATGTAGCGCACCCAGGCCGTCAGCTCGCGCGAGGTCATGCCGAAGGGAACGCCGGTGAAGAAGGTGAGGGCGGGGGACTTGTTCTGCCAGTAATAGGCCGCGCTGTGCGACATCTCGGCGGTGCCGTCGATCACGGCGTCGAGCGACTGGAGCGCCGGGACCAGTTCGCCCGCCGAATAGACCTGGACCGTGAGGCGCCCGCCGGAGGCGGCCGTGATTCGGTCGGCGAGCCGCTGCGCGCCGACGCCGAGCCCGGGAAAGTTCTTCGGCCATGTCGTGACCATGCGCCAGGTGATGTTGCCCTGCGCGATCGCAGGCGCGGCGAGCGCGCTGGCGCCCGCGCCGATCCCGGCGGCGCCGGCGGTTCTGATGAACGAACGACGGTCCATTATATCACTCCCTTGTAAACGAATCTTGAGAACCGGCGTCCCATTTACGTAGCGGCGCCGCCCGGTTCCAGTCATTGATGGTCCCACAGGTCCGGGATCTCTCTTGTATATTGATGGGCATTCTGGTCAATATGGATGAAGGCTGAATTCGCGGGCTATATTGCTTGACGCGAGCGGCCGACATTTGGCATCACCCGCCCCGGCGGCCGGGGTCGCCGGTTCGGCATCATGTTCAGGAGACGGCGTAGTGAAGAATGGTCGGCTGTTTTCACGGGGACGCAGGCGCTCCGCGAGCGAGGCGGAATGGGCGTGATGCTTCAGGCCACGGGCCTGACCAAAGAGTTCAAGGGTTTCGTCGCCGTCAACAATGTCGATCTCTCCGTCGAGAAGGGCACGATCCACGCGCTGATCGGGCCGAACGGCGCCGGCAAGACCACCTGCTTCAACCTTCTGACCAAGTTTCTCCAGCCGACCTCGGGCAAGATCGTCTACGCGGGCCGCGACATCACCGGCCTCTCTCCGGCGGCGATCGCGCGGCTCGGCATCGTGCGCTCGTTCCAGATTTCGGCGGTGTTCAACGATCTGACCGTGCTGGAGAACGTCCGGATCGCGCTTCAGCGCAAGCGCGGCGAGAGCTATGATTTCTGGCGCTCGGAGCGGGCTCTGGCGCGGCTGGACGACCAGGCCCGGGCGCATATCGACTCGGTCGGGCTGCTGGAGTTCGTGAATCACCGCGCGGCGGAGCTCTCCTACGGCCGCAAGCGCGCGCTCGAGATCGCCACGACGCTGGCGCTCGATCCCGAGATGCTGCTGCTGGACGAGCCGATGGCCGGCATGGCGCAGGAGGATGTCGAGCGGATCTCCGCGCTGATCCGGCGGATCGGGGAGGGCAGGACCATCCTGATGGTGGAGCACAACCTCTCCGTGGTCGCCAATCTCTCGGATCGGATCACGGTCCTCGCGCGGGGCGAGATCCTCGCGGAGGGCGCCTATGACGAGATCTCGAACGCCCCCGAAGTGATCGAGGCCTATATTGGAGCCGCCGATGGCTGACGCGCGCACATCTCCGCCCCCGAGCGCCGCCGCAAAGAGCGCGGCCGGCGCGCTGCTGTCGGTCAGCGGGCTCGAAGGCTGGTATGGCGAAAGCCAGGCGCTGCACGGCGTGGAGTTTCATGTCCATCAGGGCGAGGTGGTGACGCTGCTCGGGCGCAACGGCGCCGGCAAGACCTCGACGCTGGGCGCGATCATGGGCATCCTCGCCAAGCGCCGCGGCTCGGTCGCGTTCAACGGCGTCGAGACCATCGGCATGCAGGCCCGCCAGATCGCGCGGCTCGGCATCGCGATCTGCCCGGAGGAGCGCGGGATCTTCTCTTCGCTGAGCGTCGAGGAGAACCTGATGCTGCCGCCGCGGATCGCCGAGGGCGGGCTGTCGGTCGCGCGGATCTACGACCTGTTTCCGAACCTGCTCGACCGGCGCCGCAGCCAGGGCACGAAGCTTTCCGGCGGCGAGCAGCAGATGCTCGCCATCGCCCGGATCCTGCGGACCGGCGCGCGGCTCCTGTTGCTGGACGAGCCGACCGAAGGGCTCGCCCCGGTCATCGTCCAGCAGATCGGCCGCACCATCGCGGAGCTGAAGAAGGCCGGCTTCACCATCGTGCTGGTCGAGCAGAATTTTCGCTTCGCCGCGTTGAACGCGGACCGGCATTACGTGATCGAGCAGGGCAGGGTGATCGACATGATCCCCAACGCCGACCTTGAGGCGAACACGGAAAAGATTCAGGGCTACCTGAGCGTTTGACATTGAAAACCGGCGCGTCATGCGCCGCGACATGGGAGAGACGAAATGTTAGCAAGATTCGCCATGACCGCCGCCGTTCTCGGCGCGATCGGAGCCGCCCCGGCTCTGGCGCAGGACATCAACGTCAAGATGGGCGTGATGAACGACCGTTCCGGGATCTACTCGGACCTGACCGGCGAAGGCTCGGTCGTCGCCGCGCGCATGGCGGCCGAGGATTTCATGGCCGAGGAGGGCGGGCTCAACATCGAGATCGTCTCCGCCGACCACCAGAACAAGCCGGATATCGGCTCCAACATCGCCCGCAAGTGGTATGACGAGGAGGGCGTGACCGCGATCCTCGACGTGCCGACCTCGTCGGTCGCGCTCGCCGTCGCCCAGATCACCCACGAGAAGAACGGCGTTCTCGTCAATTCCGGCGCCGGCTCCACCGCGCTCACGCATGAGCAGTGCCTGCCGACCACGATCCACTGGACCTATGACACCGCGGCCCTCGCCAACGGCACCGGCAAGGCGATGACCCTGGCCGGCGGGAAGAAATGGTTCTTCCTCACCGCGGATTACGCCTTCGGCCATTCGCTTGAAGAGAACACCGCCGCGGTCGTCGAGGCCAATGGCGGCGAAGTCGTCGGCACCGTCAACGTGCCGTTCCCGGCCACCGATTTCTCGTCCTTCCTGCTGCAGGCGCAGGCCAGCGGCGCGGACGTGATCGGGCTCGCCAACGCCGGCGGCGACACCGTCAACGCGATCAAGCAGGCCGAGGAGTTCGGCATCACCCAGGCCGGGCAGAAGCTCGCCGCGCTGCTCTTCTTCATCACCGACGTGCACGCGCTCAGCCCCGAGACCCGGGCCGGCCTCTCGATGACCGAGGCCTATTACTGGGATGAGAACGACGGCACGCGGGAATGGTCGAAGCGCTTCCTGGAGCGTCACGGCTCGATGCCCAGCATGGTTCAGGCCGGCGTCTACTCCAGCGCGCTGCACTATCTCCGCGCGGTCAAGGCGGCCGGCACCACCGACGGCCGGGTGGTCGCGGACAAGATGAAGGAGATGCATTTCGACGACGTCCTGTTCGGCAAGGGCTATATCCGGGCCGACGGCCGCGGCATCCACGACATGTATCTCTTCCAGGTGAAGACGCCGGAGGAATCGTCGGGCGAGTGGGATCTCTACAACAAGGTCGCCACGATCTCCGGAGAGGACGCGTTCCTGCCGATGCTCGACAAGTGCGATTTCTCGAAGAAGTAAACGCGAGACGCGCAAGGCGGCGCGTCGGATGATCCGGCGCGCCGCTCAGCATTGATGGAACGATAAAACGGGGCCCGCGCCATGTTCGAACTTCTGGGCATACCGCCGCAAGTGCTGATGGGACAGCTGCTTCTGGGGCTGATCAACGGCTCTTTCTACGCGGTGCTCTCCCTCGGCCTCGCGGTGATCTTCGGCTTGCTGAACATCATCAACTTCTCCCATGGCGCGCAGTACATGATGGGCGCCTTCGTCGCCTGGATGCTGCTCACCTATCTCGGGATCGGCTACTGGCCGGCGCTGATTCTGGCGCCGCTGATCATGGGCGTCTTCGGCGTCCTGCTGGAGCGGTTCACGATCTCGCAGCTCTACCATCTGGATCATCTCTACGGTCTGCTGCTGACCTTCGGGGTCGCGCTGATCCTGCAGGGGCTGTTCACGAACTATTACGGCGTGTCCGGCCTCCCGTACCAGATTCCCTCCGTGCTCAGCGGCGGGTGGAATCTCGGCTTCATGTTCCTGCCCGTCTATCGCGCCTGGGTCGTGGTGGCGTCTCTGCTGATCTGCTTCGGCACCTGGTTCATGATCGAGAAGACCCGGCTCGGCGGCTATCTTCGCGCCGCGACCGAGAACCCGGTTCTGGTCGGCGCCTTCGGCATCAACGTGCCGCGCATGATCATGCTGACCTACGGCTTCGGCGTCGCCCTGGCGGGGTTCGCCGGGGTTCTGGCCGCGCCGATCTATTCGGTCAATCCGAACATGGGCGCGGATCTGATCATCGTCGTCTTCGCGGTCGTGGTCATCGGCGGGATGGGCTCGATCCTCGGCTCGATCCTGACCGGGTTCGGGCTCGGCATCGTCGAGGGGCTGACCCGCGTCTTCTATCCGGAGGGATCCGCAGTGGTGATTTTCGTGATCATGGCGATCGTGCTCCTGATCAAACCCGAGGGTCTGTTCGGGAGGGCCGCGTGATGGCGATGAAGGCGCATGCGGCCGCCGCCGCCGCCGCCGGATCGGCGCCCGCCCCGCGCGGGGTCGGCATGCCGGGGCTGCACAAGGCGATCTTCGTCGGGCTGCTGGCGCTGCTGATGGTCGCGCCGTTCCTGCTCTATCCGGTCTTCGTGATGAAGCTGATGTGCTTCGCGCTGTTCGCGGCCGCGTTCAACCTGCTGCTCGGCTTCGGCGGGCTGCTCTCCTTCGGCCACGCGGCCTATTTCGGCGGCGCGAGCTATATCGCCGCCCACGCCGCCAAGGTCTGGGGGCTCACGCCGGAGCTCTCCGTCCTCTGCGGCGCGGCGGCGGCGGCGTTTCTCGGCCTCGTGATCGGCTCGCTGTCGATCCGCCGTCAGGGCATCTATTTCGCGATGGTGACCCTCGCCTTCGCGCAGATGCTCTATTTCGTCGCCCTTCAGGCCGGCTTCACCGGCGGCGAGGACGGCATCCAGTCGGTGCCGCGCAACGACCTTTTCGGCCTGATCTCGATGCGCGAAGACATCAACCTCTATTACTTCGTCCTCGCCGTGACCTTCGGCGGCGTCCTCTTTCTCTACCGGGTCACCCATTCGCCGTTCGGGCAGGTCCTGAAGGCGATCCGCGAGAACGAGCCGCGCGCGGTCTCGCTCGGCTACCAGGTCAACCGCTACAAGCTGCTGGTCTTCGTCCTCTCGGCGACGATGGCGGGGCTGGCGGGGGCGATGAAGAGCCAGGTCTTCCAGCTCGCCTCGCTGACCGACGTGCACTGGATGATGTCCGGCGAGGTGGTGCTGATGACCCTTCTCGGCGGCATGGGCACGATCTTCGGGCCGCTGGTCGGCGCCGCGGTGATCGTGACGATGCAGAACTATCTCACCACGTTCGGCGCCTGGGTGATGGTGATCCAGGGGGCGATCTTCGTCCTCGGCGTGCTCCTGTTCCGCGAGGGGATCATCGGCGTCCTCTCCCGCTGGCTCAAGCGCCCGCTATAGCGTCAGGCGGCGCCTCGTTCGGGTGAGGCGCCGCCCCGCCGCGCCTCACGCGAAGAGGAGACTGTCGTAGGCCGCCGCGCCCTCGTGGCCGAGGATGATGTCGATGGTCGAGATCCCCGCCGCCGTCTCGTAGGTGAGGAGGACGCCGTCCGCGGCCCCGGTCGCGACCGAGAAGCCGTCGCGCTCCGCCAGGCTGGCGAGCGCGTCCAGCGAGCGGACGATGAGGGCGGAGCCGTTGGCGAATCCATCCTCGAACCGGCCATTCTCGAAGCCGCTGAAGATGAGCGAGTCGCGCTCGTCGAAATTGAGCTCGAGCGCGCCGTCCACGGCGCGGCCGCCGGAGAGCGTGAACCGGTCGGCGCCCGCGCGCCCCTGCGGCGCCGGCCCGTCGCCGCCGTCGACGATCTGATCGACGGCGCCGAGCGTGAGCCCGTCCACCGTCAGCGCCGCTTCGTTTCCGTCGTCGAGCGAGAAGCGGATCACCGCCGCGCCGGCGCCGTCGCCGCGCGCGACGCTGGCGAGAGGATGGCGCGCCAGCGTCGCGAGATCGCCGAGCGAGGCGATCTCCAGCGCCGAGCCGTCCGCCGCGCGCGCGCCGAAGATCCCGCTGAAATAGCCGGGCGGAAAGCCGTCGAGGTGGATGGTCTCGCCGCCCGCGAAATCCGGCGCCTCGATCAGGAGATCCTCCGGCCCGGCGCGCTCCTCCGGCGGGGCCGGGGGGGCGGTCGGCGGCGTTTGCGGCGCGGCGTCGCCGAAGCGCGCCGCGAGCGCCTGGGCGGAGTCGCCCTGGATGGTCAGCCGATAGCCGCTGTCGATCGGGTCGAAGCCGTCCCGTTCGAGGTCGAAGGAGATGGTGACGCCGTCCTGGTCGAACGTGAACCGCGCGAGGCCGAGCCTGGCCAGTTCGGCCAGCGCGGCGTCGCTCTGGATCAGGACGTCATGGCCGCCATCGTCGAACCGGATGTGGCGCGCGCCGCTCTGCTCGAACACGGTGAACGGGGTCTCCGTGGTCAGCGTCAGGCTGTCGCCGCCGGCGAGGGCGAGATTCTCGATCAGGTCATGGCCGCCGTTCGGGCCGTCCGGGATCTTGAAGACGAACGCGCCGTCGTCGCTCCGGGCGCCGCCATCGCCGCCGTCGGCCACGTCCGATCCGTCGCCGCCCCGGGCCGCGTCGTCGCCGCCGCCGCCCTCGCCGCCGCCCTCGCCATCGGCCACGTCCGGTCCGCCGCCGTCCCCGGCCGCGCCGTCGCCGCCGCCGCCGTCGGCGTGGTCCGAGCCGCCGCTCTGGTCCTGGCCGTCGCCCTCGGTCTTGTCGCCATCGGGGGCTGGCGGCGGCGTGTCGTCGTCGGCGCCGCCGCTCGGCCCTCCGTCCTCCGCGTCGCCCCGGTATGTCGCGGCGTAGCCTTCCAGCCGCACCACGTAATCGGGGACGCCGCGCCCGTCGAGATCGAAGACGATCTCCAGGTCGCCCGCCGCCGTCTCGTTCAGGCTGATATTGCGGTTCTCCGCCAGCTCCGCGAGCGCCGCGTCGCTGGAGATCACCGCTGAGCGGCCGACGAGCACGAGCGCGCTGTCCGGGCCGGGCCGGTCGCCGAAGAACCCGTGGGAAAATCCGTCCGTCAGGCTGATATGGTCGCCTTCCGCGAAATTCAGGTCGGTGATCACGTCGGTCTCGAAGCCGCCGCGCGCCGGCGCGCTCAGGCTGAACATGTCGCCCCGCGCGCCGCCGGTCATCACGTCGTCGCCGGCGCCGCCATAGAGCGTGTCGAGCCCGTCGCCGCCGATGAGGCGGTCGTCGCCGTCGCCGCCGTTCAGCTTCACGTCCGGCGCGTCGCTGAGCTCGGCCGCGACGAGAACGTCGTCGCCCGGGCCGCCGGAGACCAGATCGGGCGGCGTCGTATTGATCGCCGCCGCCGCTTCGATCAGCCACGGGGCGAGGTCGCGGACGCCGCCGATGTCGAGCCCGATCAGGGCTGAAACATCGGTCGCCGGGTCGTCCAGAAGCTGCGGGAACAGCCGGCCCCAGAAATTCGCGGAGATCGGGTTCGTCGTCAGCATCGCATTGTCCGCGATCGCGACGTCATGCGCCGCCTGCTCCTGCGGGGTGAGGTGGAGGACGCGAACGCCGTCGCCGTCCTTCGCGCCGACGACGAGGTTCTGCTCGACCGTCACATCCTCCGGCATGTGGCCGCGGCTGAGATCGAACGCGCCGTCGGTCCCGCGCCGGGCGTCTGTGGTGATCGTGATCCAGGGGTGCCCGTCCGTCGAGCTGGGCATGGTCGGGTCCAGCGGCGCCGGCAGGATCGTGTTGTGGTGGACCTCGGCGCCCTCCACGTCGCTGACCACGATCCCGTGCGGGTGCGAGGTGTTGATCAGGTTGTCGTGGATCGAGAAATTCTTGAACACGATGTTCTCGATGTCGCCGGAGGATTCCGCGATCCTCCCGAAGATGGCCTGGGTCTGGCCGGCGTTGCCGCCGCCCTGCAGCATCACGTTGCCGCTGATCTCCAGCCCGTCTATCCCGCGCGAGCCGTGTGTGCCCCAGTACTGGATGAAATCCGAATGGTCGCGCATGAAATCGTCGGTGGCGGACAGCATCGGAAAGAAATTGTCGAAAAGATTGTCGGCGATCAGGATGTCGTTCGACTCCGTGATCGTGATCCCGTCGTTGCGGATGTCATGCAGGTGCGAATCCCGCACCGTGACGCCGTCCATGTCGCGGATGACGACCGCCGTTCGGTGCGTCGCGACGTCCACGCGCTCCAGCGTCACGTCCTTGCTGTCGCGCAGGGTGACGCCCACGCCGTGTGGCTGGCCTTCAATCGGCTTCACGGCGCCGTAATTGGCGCGCGTCAGGTCTTCCTGCGCGATCCCTTCGCCCGGGCCCGGAACCCTGCCGACCACGGAGATGTCGCTCAGGACGATGTCTTCGGATCCGTGAATGTTGACCTGGATGAGCTGATCGAGCGGCTCGTCGTCGGCGAGATGGAAGTTGATCGATTCGAGCCGGATCCCCGCGCTCTCCATGATGGCGAACCGGCCGCCGAACACCGTCGGCGCGTCCGTGTCCGCGCTGGTGATGGTCACCGGGTTGGTGAAGGTGAAGTTCCTGAGGGCGAGGCTCGAATAGTCTCCGCTCTGGAGTTCGATGCGTTCGCCGCCCTTCGCCTGCTCGACGGCGGACAGAAGTTCAGCGCTGCTGGAAACGGAGATTTTCAATTCGGAACCCTCGCCCGGTGTGGTTTATTGGAATCCGGCGGGCCGGATTCATCGGATCGACAGTCGCGGCTGACGCGATAGACCAACGCGAAATCCGTAGCATAACGCAGATTCCGTAGCATGAGGCGCCGCGCGGATAAACATCGCATTCGCAAAACTCAACCTAAAGTAGAATCAAGTTGTATTTTTCCCGTGTTATATAAGGCGATTGGCCAGGATGCGGCCAGGGCGCCGGCATGGCCGGGGCGCCCCGTCAGCCGGTGATCGGCGGCTCGCGCCGCCAGGGGCACGCGTCATGCGCGCAGATCCGGCAATCGGGGCCGACCGGCTCCGGCGGCGCGGCGCCGGCGGCCGTGAGGGCGGCGTAGGCCGCGCCCTCGATCGCGTCCGGGTCCAGCACCAGCATGTCGGTCGCCATGCCGCTCGGCCGCTTCACCGCGATGGCGAGCGCGCGCGCGCCGTCCGCATGCGTCAGGAGGCGCGCCAGCGGCGGGCCGGATTCGGCCCGGTGCGCCGGCCAGACCGGGCAGTCGAGCCGCCGGCTCAGCGGCAGAAGATCGAGCGCGCCGCGCCGCTCCAGCACCCGCCCCGACGCGTCCGCCACGATATGCGCGGCCCTCGGCGCGCCGAGGGCGCCGAGGCAGGCGATCCGCCGCATCGCGAGCGCGGCGTCGCCGTCGAGCGCGCGCGCCAGCGCGCCGACATCCCAGCCGAGCCGCCGGCCGAGCGCGATGAACCCGCTTGCGGGCGCCAGCATCGCGTCGGCCAGCCGCCGCGCCAGTTCGGTCTCGATCAGCACGAGAATCTCGTCGGCGTCCTCCTCGCCCGCCGGCGCGTACGGCTCCGCGAGGTCGAAGAGCGCGCGCCGGCGGGTCTGCGCGGCGTAGGCGGGCGCGAGAAGGGCGAGCCGCTCCGCCCGTCCGGCGTCGGGCGGCGCGTCCGGCGGGCGCGGCGTCGCCTTCCGCAGCGCGGTCTCGAAATCGTCCCCCGCGAGGGTCGCGCGCGCGGTCGTCGCCATCTGCTCCAGCGCCTCCGCGAGCTCATGGCCGCCGCTCAGCGCCTCCTCCGCCGCGCCGACCGGGGCGGGGCGCCTGCGCGCCGAGGCGGAATCGTCGAAATACGCGGCGAGCCCGGCGCCGGTGACGGCGAGGCGGGAGGATTGCTCGAACATGATCTGCTCGAAGCGCCGCCGCTGCGCCGGGGCGACCGCGCGCCCCTCGGTCAGGATCTCGGCGGTGGAGCGGAGCGCGCTGATCTCCGTCAGCATCTCATGGACCGCCGCGCCGAGGGCGGGGTCGTGCGCCAGCCGGTCGGCCATCGCCTCCGCCTCCGCCGTCGCCGCGCGCCAGCGCTGATGGAGCGTGGCGGCGGCGCGCGCCCAGGCCGGGAACCGGGCGATGAACTCCTCGGGCGCGCTCGGGCGCGCGTCCGCGCCGGTGAGCCCCGGCTCCGCCGCCAGCTCGATCAGGTCCTCGCGGAGGCGCCGCTCCGCCAGCCCGTCCAGCTGATCGGGCGAAAGCGAAAGCTCCCGCCCGATCCGAATCAGCAGCGCCCCGCCGATCTTGCGCTTGTTGCTCTCGATCAGATTCAGATAGGCGGCCGAGACGCCGACCCGCGCCGCCAGCTCGTTCTGCTTCAACCCCAGGCGCCGCCGCCGCTCCCGGATCCGAAGCCCGGTGAGCCTTCGCTGCGCTGCGGGAAGTCTTTGCCCAGCCGTCATTTCATCTCCAAATGTGTAAACAATTGACAAATAAACATATCCGCCGGTGAATAAATTTACAGAATTTCCGTGCTAGGTCAAGGAGTTATTGACTAATTTTCCAACCGGCGCGATGCTCACTCCACAAACAACCAATTCCGACACCCCGAAACCCACCTTTCGCCAAGTCGGTCGCAATGGGAGGAGACGCATGTCTCAATTTAGCTTTAATCGCCGGGGCCTTCTCAAGGGCGGCGCCGCGCTTGGCGCCGGCCTTGCGATGCCGACGATCTTCACCAGCAAGGCGCACGCCGCGTATCTGAACGAGCCGACCAACGGCACGGTCACGCTCGGCTTCAACGTGCCGCAGACCGGCCCCTACGCCGACGAGGGGATGGACGAGCTCCGCGCGTTCCAGCTCGCCGTCGAACATCTGAATGGCGAGGGCGACGGCGGCATGCTCGCGACCTTCTCCTCGAAGGAGTTGAAGGGCGACGGCGTCCTCGGCAACAAGGTCGCCTATGTCTCCGGCGACACCCAGACCAAGTCTGACGCCGCGCGCGCCTCCGCCAAGTCGATGATCGAGAAGGACGGCGTGCTGATGATCTCCGGCGGTTCGTCCTCCGGCGTCGCGGTCGCGGTGCAGAGCCTCTGTCAGGAGGCCGGGATCATCTTCATGGCCGGGCTCACCCACTCCAACGACACCACCGGCAAGGACAAGAAGGCCAACGGCTTCAGGCACTTCTTCAACGCCTACATGTCCGCCGCCGCGCTGGCGCCGGTGCTGCTGAAGAATTACGGCGCCGATCGCAAGGTCTATCACCTGACCGCGGATTACACCTGGGGCTGGACGCAGCAGCAATCGATGCAGGCCGCCACCGAGGCGATCGGCTGGGAGACGGTGAACAACGTGCTGACGCCGCTCGCCACCACCGACTTCTCCTCTTACATCGCGCCGGTTCTGAACTCGGGCGCCGATGTGCTGATGCTGAACCACTACGGCGGCAACATGGTGAACTCGCTGACGCAGTCGGTTCAGTTCGGCCTTCGCGACAAGCAGGTCAACGGCAAGAATTTCGAGATCGTCGTGCCGCTGTACTCGGAGCTGATGGCGAAGGGCGCGGGCGAGGCCGTGAAGGGCGTCTTCGGCTCCAGCAACTGGTCCTGGACGCTGCAGGACGAGGGCACCAAGGCCTTCGTGAAGTCCTTCGGCACCAAATACGGCTTCCCGCCGTCGCAGGCCGCGCAGACCTGTTACGCGCAGACCCTGCTCTACGCCGATGCGGCGGCCCGGGCCGGCACGTTCAACCCCTGCGGGATCGCGGAGGCGCTGGAAGGGTTCGAGTTCGACGGGCTTGGCAACGGGCCGACGCTCTATCGCGCCGCCGATCACCAGTGCTTCATGGACGTGCTGGTGGTGAAGGGCAAGGACGAGCCCGAGAACGAGTTCGACGCGCTCGAAATCGTCGAGACCACGCCGCGGGCGCAGGTCGAATATGCGCCCGACCATCCGATGTTCGCCGGCGGCGAACTCGGCAAGTGCAACCCGGGCGCCTGAGCGCGGGATTGATCTGAGAACCGTCTGCGCCAGCGAAGAGGCTGGCGCAGACGCTCGGTTCCGACACCCGCGCCGTCGATGAACGGCCCGCGCTTGCAATGAACGGTAGGACCCGATGGACGCCATCCTGCTCCAGATTCTGAACGGCCTCGACAAGGGCAGCGCCTACGCGTTGATCGCGCTGGGGCTGACGCTGATTTTCGGAACGCTCGGTGTGGTGAACTTCGCGCATGGCGCGCTCTTCATGATCGGCGCCTTCTGCGCGGTGTCGCTGCAAAGATTGTTCAACATCTCCAGCGTCACCATCGACCCGACGAAGAAGGATTTTCTCGGCAATCCGCTTAAGGTCGAGACGCCCTATGTCGACACTTGGTTCGGCGATGCGATCGGCCACGCGATCATCGACTGGTCGGTGCCGCTGTCGATCCTCGTTGCGATTCCGATCATGCTGCTGATCGGCTACGTGATGGAGCGCGGCCTGATCCGGCACTTCTACAAGCGCCCGCACGCGGACCAGATCCTCGTCACCTTCGGTCTCGCCATCGTGCTGCAGGAGATCGTCAAGGCGATGTTCGGCGCCAACCCGATCCCGACGCCTGCGCCCGACGCCTTCGTCGGCTCGCTCGATTTCGGCGTGCTCGTCGGGTTCGAACCGAACGCGGTGATCTATCCCTATTGGCGACTGATCTACTTCCTGTTTTCGGCGGTGGTGATCGGCGCCGTATTCAGTTTCCTGCGCTTCACCACGTTCGGCATGGTCGTGCGCGCGGGCATGGCGGATCGGGAGACGGTGGGCCTGCTTGGCATCGATATCGACAAGCGCTTCACGCTGATGTTCGGCGTCGCCGCCGCGGTCGCGGGCCTCGCCGGGGTGATGTACGCGCCGATCAATTCGCCGAACTATCACATGGGCATGGATTTCCTGGTGCTCAGTTTCGTCGTCGTGGTCGTCGGCGGCATGGGGTCGCTGCCGGGCGCGGTGATCGCGGGGTTCGTGCTCGGCATACTCGAGAGCTTCGCGTCGATGAACGAGTTGAAGTCGATTGTGCCGGGGATCGACCAGATCATCATCTATCTCGTCGCCATAATCATCCTGCTCACGAGGCCGCGTGGCTTGATGGGGCGCAAGGGCGTGATGGAGGAGTAAGGCATGTTCAGCCTCGACAGAAAAGATTTACAGCTTCTGGGGTTGATCGCGCTCGTCGCGCTGTTCGCGCCCTTCATCCTGAACCCGTTTCCGGGGGACAGCCCGCTGGCGCTGTTCAACGCCGGCTACCCCGATCTGATGCAGCGGTTCGCGATCTACGGGATCTTCGCGATCGGCTTCAACATCCTCTTCGGGCTCACCGGCTACCTCTCCTTCGGCCATGCCGCTTTTCTCGGCGTCGGGTCCTATTCGGCGGTCTGGATGTTCAAGCTGCTGAGCATGAACATCCTGCCGGCGTTGATCCTCGCGATCGTCGTCTCCGGGCTTTTCGCGCTCGCCATCGGGTTCATCTCGCTGCGCCGGTCGGGGATCTATTTCTCAATCCTGACGCTGGCCTTCGCGCAGATGAGCTACAATCTCGCCTATTCGGTGCTGACGCCGATCACGAATGGCGAGACGGGGCTCCAGCTTACGTTGAGCGACCCGCGAATCCTGGACGCTGCGAACACGACAGGCTCGCTGCCGGTGACGACGCTGTTCGGCCTGGACATGAACGCGACGGGCGTCCTGAATCTGGGAGGATGGAGCTTCCAGTTCAACGCCGGCTATTATTTCTGCGCCATCGCATTGATTTGCGCGTTCTACATCGCGTTGCGGATCTTCCGGTCGCCGTTCGGGATGATGCTGAGGGCGGTGAAGACGAACCAGAACCGGCTGAACTACACTGGCGTCAACTCACGGCCCTACATGCTGACGGCGTTCGTGATCTCAGGCATGTACGCCGGGCTCGCCGGAGGGTTGCTGGCGGCGACCGATCCGTTGGTGGGCCCCGACCGGATGCAATGGACCGCCTCCGGCGAGGTCATTCTGATGACCATCCTCGGCGGCGCCGGCACGATGCTCGGCCCGGTGCTCGGCGCGGGTGTGATCAAGTATTTCGAAAACATCTTTTCGAAGATCAACGACAATGTGCTCGACGCCTGGTTCAATTTCCTGCCGGACGGAGTGGCCGACGTCGTGATCTGGATCCTGCATCTTTTCGTCGGTAAGGGCTGGCAGTTGACGCTTGGCGCGATCTTCATGCTGGTCGTGATCTTCCTGCCGGGCGGCCTGATGGAAGGCTTCAACCGTCTCCTCGGGACGCGGCGCGGCGGAGATGAAGGCGGCGGGGTCCGCCGTCGGATCTCGACGCCGGCGGAATAGGGGGAGCGGCGATGGGAATTCTTTCCGTACAGAATGTGAACAAGCGCTTCGGCGGCCTTCAGGCGCTCGACAACGTCAATCTCGACGTGCGTGAAGGCACGGTTCATGCGATCATCGGCCCGAACGGCGCCGGCAAATCCACGCTTCTGAACTGTTTCGTGGGCAGGTTGATCCCTGACACCGGGTCGGTGATCTTCGACGGGGTCTCGCTGATCGGATTGAAGCCGCACCAGATCAATCAGGCGGGAGTGACGCGGGTGTTTCAGACGCCGGAGATCTTCGGCGAACTGACATTGCTCGAGAATGTGATGATCCCGGCTTTCGCGAAGCGGGACGGGGCGTATCGCCCTTCGCTCTGGTCGCCGCTCCAGGGCGAGGCCGCTATTCGCGAAGCGGCGGAGGACGCGCTGGTCGAGGTCGGTATGGGCGCGAAGCGAGGCGAAATCGCCAACACCCTCAGCCGGGGCGACAAGCGGCGGCTCGAGCTGGCGATGGGGCTCGTTCAGAAGCCGAAATTGCTGCTGCTCGATGAGCCGACGGCGGGCATGGCGCGGGCGGACACCAACGCCACTATCGATCTTCTGAAGCAGATCAGCGAAACGGGCGTCACCATGGTGGTGATCGAACACGACATGCATGTCGTCTTCAGTCTCGCGCAGCGGATCACCGTGCTGGCGCAGGGCGCGCCAATTGTCGAGGGGCTGCCGGAGGACATCAAAGGCGACCTCAGAGTCCAGGAAGCTTACCTTGGCGTCGCGCATAATTGACGCCACGGAAAGAAGAGAACGGAGGCGTGCAGATGGGTCCGCTCGACGACGTTTGCGAGGCTATGCTGGAGGATCACGTGGAGAAACCGGCCAACGCCGGCGCGGCGGCGCCTTACTTCTCCGTCAGAGACGTTCACGCATATTACGGCGAGAGTTACATCGTTCAGGGCGTCAGCTTCGATATCCGCGAAGGCGAGATCGTGGCGCTGCTGGGCCGGAACGGCGCGGGGAAGACCTCAACCCTCCGCGCCATCGCGCGGGTCGCCGCGCCGCAACTCGCCAAAGGGGAGATCTGGCTCGACGGAAAACCCCTGCACCAGATGAAGGCGTATCAGGCGGCGGGGGTCGGCGTCGGTCTGGTGCCGGAGGATCGACGGATCATCCCCGGGCTTTCGGTGGAGGAGAATCTGCAACTGGCCCAGATCGCACCGCCGAAGGGCTGGTCGATCGACGAGATCTACGGCCTTTTCCCGCGCCTGGGCGAACGGCGGAAACAGGACGGCGCCACGCTCTCTGGCGGAGAGCAGCAGATGCTGGCCATCGGCCGCGCGCTGGCGCGCGATGTGAAGCTTCTTCTTCTGGATGAACCCTATGAAGGGTTGGCCCCGGTGATCGTGCAGGAGATCGAGAAGACGCTGGAGCATATCAAATCGCTGGGCATGACGACGCTGATCGTCGAGCAGAACGCCATCGCCGCGTTGCGGCTCGCGGATCGGGCGATCATTCTCGATATGGGGCAGGTTGCATTTGACGGCGCGGCGCGGGAAGTTCTGGAAGACGCCGGATTGCGGCAGGAGTACCTGGCGCTTTGAGTTTGCAGATGAAGACTGACAAAAGGATCCGTCATGACCGAGAAGGTGATCGCCCCCGGGGCTGATGTCGTGAAACGCGCACATGTCGACGAGGCGAAATACAAGGAGATGTATGCGCGCTCGATCGCCGATCCGGATGGTTTCTGGGGCGACGAGGCGCGCGCGCGGCTTGACTGGATCAAGCCGTTCACGAAAGTGAAGAACGCCAGTTTCGCACATGACAACGTCTCGATCCGTTGGTTCGAGGATGGCGCGTTGAACGTATGTGCGAACTGCGTCGATCGGCATCTCGCGACGCGCGCCGACCAGACGGCGATCATCTGGGAGAGCGACGACCCGGCGACGGATGCGGCGATCACCTATCGTGAGCTTCACGCGCAGGTCTGTCGGCTGGCGAATGTCCTGAAGGCGCATGGCGTCACCAAGGGCGATCGCGTCGTTCTCTACATGCCGATGATTCCCGAGGCCGCGTACGCCATGCTGGCGTGCGCCCGGATCGGCGCCGTGCATTCGGTCGTCTTCGCGGGGTTCAGTTCGGATGCTCTGGCGAGCCGTATCAACGACAGCGATGCGAAGATCCTGATCACCGCCGACGAAGCGCCGCGGGGCGGCAGAAAAACCGCGCTGAAGTCCAATGCGGACGTCGCCCTGCAGCATTGCTCGGACAAGGTGCGATGCCTTGTCGTCAAGCGCACCGGCGGTCAGACGACCTGGACCGATGGGCGCGACTTCGATCTGACCGCGGAGATGAAGGCCGCGAGCGACGAGTGCCCCTATGAGGAGATGTCGGCGGAGGACCCGCTTTTCATCCTTTACACGTCCGGCTCGACCGGGCGGCCGAAGGGGGTCGTGCACACCACGGGCGGGTATCTTCTTTACGCCGCGATGACGCATCAACTCGTGTTCGACTATCACGATGGGGACATCTATTGGTGCACCGCCGATGTCGGCTGGGTCACCGGACATAGCTATATCGTCTACGGGCCGCTCGCGAACGGGGCGACGACGCTGATGTTCGAGGGGGTTCCGACCTACCCGGACGCCAGCCGCTTCTGGCGGGTCTGCGAAAAGCACAAGGTGAACCAGTTCTACACAGCGCCGACGGCGATCCGCGCGTTGATGGGGCAGGGCGAGAAATTCGTCGAGGCGGCGGATCTTTCCTCTCTCCGGCTTCTTGGTTCGGTCGGCGAGCCGATCAACCCCGAAGCGTGGCTTTGGTACCAAAGAGTGGTCGGCAAGGGGCGCCTCCCGATCGTCGACACCTGGTGGCAGACCGAGAATGGCGGGATTCTGATCAGCCCTCTGCCCGGCGCCACCAAGACCAAGCCCGGCTCGGCCACGCTGCCTTTCTTCGGCATCGAGCCGGCGGTGTTCGACCCGAAGACCGGCGAGGAGATCAAGACGGTCGAGGCGGAGGGGGTCCTCTGCATGAAGTCCGCGTGGCCCGGCATGTTCCGGACCGTCTATGGCGATCATGAGCGGTTCGTCTCCACCTATTTTTCGGACTTCAAGGGGCATTATTTCTCCGGCGATGGCTGCCGGCGGGACAAGGACGGGTATTACTGGATCACCGGCCGCGTCGACGACGTGATCAATATCTCCGGTCACCGGATGGGGACGGCCGAACTCGAAAGCGCCCTTGTCGCCCATCCCAAGGTGGCCGAAGCCGCCGTGGTCGGCTACCCGCACGAGATCAAGGGGCAGGGCATCTATGTCTATGTCACGCTGATGGACAAGGAGACGCCGACGGACGAGTTGAAGAAGGAGCTCTCCGACTGGGTGCGCAAGGAGATCGGCGCTTTCGCCAAGCCGGATCTGATCCAATGGGCGCCCGAGTTGCCGAAAACCCGCTCGGGCAAGATCATGCGGCGCATCCTCCGGAAGATCGCCGAGAATACGCATGACTCGCTCGGCGACATCTCCACGCTGGCGGACCCGACAGTGGTCGATGACCTGATCGAGCATCGGCTAAACCGCTAACGCGAAAAGCGAAGGGCCCGTCCTGAAGGCGGGCTCTTCGCCTGATCCGACCGGAGATCGCTGGTCGGTTGATTTCGGCGCCGCGGCGACGATCCGCTCGCGCGCGGCCAGATAGCCGGTGTTGACGACGCGCTTGTCGAGACGGCGAACAGGGTCTCCGCCGCGCCGGCCCGTTGGGATGCGCGTGGAATGGCCCGCCCTGATCCTCCGAACGGCCATGCAGCGCCTGGGGCGGCCATGGTCCTGAACATGAGCGTCGGATCGCGGGTCGGTCCTCCGCCGTTCGGGCCGTCCGAACGTTTCGGCGTCTTGGCCGGCGGCTTGCGAAAAGCGCCCCAAGGCGCCGCCGCGCTCAGCCGACTGTATGGCGGGTTGGAACGTGGACATCGTCAAAGGCGATCCCTAAAATCCTGAAGGCGAGGCGCGCGCGGGTAAGGTGGCGGGCGATGACGCCGCGCGGATCGCATGAAAGAACCCGAATTGTTGGATAGGATGGGCTCGTGGATGTTTCGAGGCGGGTCGGCGCAGCCGGCGATCCGACGATCATGAAGGCGGGCTTCGCCTCGGGCCGGAGCCCCGACGCTTTGGGGCGCGGGGCGTGACGCCCGCCGCGCGGGTCGCCGCCGCGATCAGTCTTCTGGACGCATGGGAGGCTGGCGCGGGCCGCATGGAGCCGCTCCTGCGCGGTTGGGGGCGCGCCAATCGCTACGCCGGCTCCGGCGATCGGCGGGCGGTCGGGGACATTGTCTACACATGCCTGCGCCGGCGACGATCTCTCGGCGCGCTGTCCGGCGCCACAGGCGGGCGGGGACTGGCGCATGGGCTTGCGCTCTCGGAAGGCTGGCCGATTGAAGAGATCTTCTCCGGCGTGGGCCATGCGCCCGCGCCGCTGACGGAAGCGGAGGCGACGGGGCGGCGGCGCGCTGCGCCCGACCCGGTGCGTTTCGATCACCCTGACTGGCTGGAGCCGATCCTCAAGGAGGACCTCGGCGCGCGCTACGCGGCGGTCATGGAGGCGCTCTCGCACCGCGCGCCGGTGGATCTGCGGGTCAATCGGCTGAAGGCGGACCGGGACGGAGTTCTCTCGGCGCTCGCGGCGGATGGCGTAGACGCCGCCGCGCTCCCCACGCCCGGCGCGATCCGTTGCAAGCCCGGAGCGCGTGTCGCCGGGAGCCGAGTCCTCGTCGACGGCTGGGCCGAGCCGCAGGATGAAGCGAGCCAGATGGCGGCCGCGCTCGCCGCGCCTGCGCCGGGAGAGACCGTGCTGGATTTTTGTGCGGGTGGAGGGGGTAAGGCGCTCGCTTTTACGTCATTGATGAGCGGGAGGGGCAGGGTGATCGCGCATGACGTGTCGCCGATTCGGATGCGCGATATTCCGGCGCGCGCGGCCAGGGCCGGCGCAAAGGTGGAGATTGCGGATGGCGCGGTTCTCGGTGCGCTCCGCGGCGCCTGCGATCTTGTTTTCGTCGACGCGCCCTGTTCAGGTTCGGGCGCCTGGCGGCGGGATCCGGAAACGAAATGGCGGCTGACGCCGGATCTTCTGGCGACCCGGATCGCCGATCAACGCGCGGCTTTCGCCGCCGCGCTGGCGTATCTGAAGCCAGGCGGCCGCATCGCCTATGCGACATGCTCAATCCTGTCGGCGGAGAATGCGGCGCAGGCCGACCTTTTTCAGCGAGAGCATCGTCTGACGGAAATTGCGCGCATGCGCCATTTGCCGGATGAAGGCGCCGATGGATTTTTCTGCGCTGTTATGACTGCGGCGTGAATGGCCGCCTACCAACGGCGGCGCTGAATTTTAAACGCTATTGCGAAAATTACTGCGGATTGTTCGTTAACTCACCGTTAACGTCTAAGGTCGCATAGATCGGCATGTTTTGAGGCTTCAGGTGAGTTCTATGGCTGAACCCGAAGGCGGCGAGAACGCTCAGGCTTGGCCGTGGCTCGCTCTTGCGCTGGCGTCCCTCGTTCTGGCGGGGGGCGGCGCGTTTCTTCTTTCAGAAGGCGCGCCGTCGGTCGCCTCGGACACGCTCCGGGTCATCGTTGGCGCAGTGGCCATCGCGGGGGCGGGAGCCTCGGTCGCGGTTCTCATCCGCCGGGGCCGGGCGAACGCGGCGGCGGGGTTCGCGGCGCTTCATGGGCGCGCCGGCGCGCCGGCCGCGCTCAGCGATGATCAGGGGCGGCTGCTTCTCTGCAATCCGGCCTTCGGCTCAATGGCGACCCGAGGGCGCTCCCTCGGGCCTCGCCTGGGAGCGCTGACGGGGGACGAGGCGGCGGGCGACGCCCTGGTTTACCGACTGGCGAACAAGGCGCTTCGCGAAGGCGTGGCGCTGGAGCGCAGGCCGGGGCCGGATGGCCGGATTTTGTCAATCCGGGTCGGGCGCGCCGAGCGGAAGCGCCAGTTGATCTGGACGCTGACCCCGGAGCCGGAAGAGCCGGCGGCGAGCCATGAGGGCGCCGTCTACGCGTTCGCCGTTCGTCGGACGGATGGCGAGATCCGGGAGGCGAACGCCGCGTTCGAGGCGTTGGGCGCTGTCGATCAGGCCGCCGCCTTCGCCGCGCTGGACGAGGCGCGAACGGAGGGGCGCGGGCACGCCGAGACCATGTTGCCAGAGGCGGGGCGCGCGATCGTCGCCGCCGCGCCTCTTTCGGGTGGGGCGACAGGCGCGCTGATCTTCCCGATGACCGCGCTGGCGCGCGGCGCGCCGGGCACGACGTTTTTCGAGGAGGCGCCGGTGGCGCTGGTCCGACTGTCGGCGGCGGGGGTGATCGAGGCGATGAATGCGGCCGCGACGGCTCTGCTCGGCCCGGACGCGGTCGAGAATGCGGCGTTCAGCGAGGTGGTGCAGGGACTCGGACGGCCGATCGGGGCGCGCATCGCGGAAGCGGCGGCGGGGAGGGGCGCCGGGCGCCCGGATCTCGCACGCGCCACGCGGCGCGACCGCGAGCTTTATCTCCAGATCGCGATGAAGCCGATTACGGGCGACTCGCACGAGATTCTCGCCGTGCTCTGGGACGCCACCGATCTGGAGGCGAAAGAGCGTCAATTCGTCCAGTCTCAGAAGATGCAGGCGGTAGGTCAGCTCGCGGGCGGCGTCGCGCATGATTTCAACAATCTCCTGACCGCGATTCTCGGCCATTGCGACCTGATGGCGATGCGCCGCGACGAGACTGACCCCGATTTCGGAGACCTGACCCAGATCCGGCAGAACGCCAACCGCGCCGCCGCGCTGGTGCGCCAGTTGCTGGCCTTCTCCCGCCAACAGAAACTGGACCCGCGGGCCTGCCGTCTCCCCGACGTCATGGACGAGCTCGGCCATCTTTTCGACCGGCTGCTCGGCGAGCGGGTGACGCTGCGGCTGAATTGCGAGCCGGCGCTATGGCCCGTCTGGGTCGATCAGAGGCAATTCGAACAGGTTATCCTGAATCTCGTGGTCAACGCCCGGGACGCGATGCCGGAAGGTGGCGAGGTCCGGATCGATTGCCGAAACGAAACCCTGCGCGAAGAGCTGCGGCGGGATCGGGCGGTGGCGCCGGTCGGAGATTATGTGCGGATCGAGATCACCGATCGCGGCATGGGAATGAGCGACGAGACGCGAGCGAAGGTCTTCGAGCCCTTTTTCACGACAAAACGGCAGGGGGAGGGCACCGGGCTGGGCCTCTCCACCGCATATGGCATCGTCAAGCAGACCGGCGGCTTCATCTTCGTTGATAGCGAACCGGGCGTGGGTTCGGTGTTCACGCTTCTGATCCCGCGGCTGGAGGCGGCGGCGACGCCTGAGAGCGCGCGTGAGCGGTCCGCTCAGGCGACAGATCTGACCGGCGCGGGGCGGGTTCTCCTGGTCGAAGACGAAGCCTCGGTTCGCGCATTTGCGGCGCGCGCGCTTCGTCTTCGCGGATACGACGTGATTGAAGCCGAACACGCGGAAGCCGCGCTCGCCATCCTTGACGATCCGGCGGTGGAGGTGGATCTGGTGGTGTCGGACGTGGTGATGCCGGGGCTCGACGGGCCCGCATGGGTGCGCGAGGCGCGCCGCGCGCGACCATGGCTTTCCGTCATATTCACGTCAGGTTACGCTGAAGATGTGTTCAGCAAGGGCCTGAACAAGATAGAAAACTGCAGCTTCCTCGCGAAGCCGTTCTCGCTGGAGGAGCTCGGCGTCGCGGTGAAGGAGAGATGCCCGCCGGTTCGGCGAAAGGAAAGTGCGCGCGAAATGACCGGCGCAGGATGAGGCGCGGCCGGGGGCGCCGGCCCTGACGGAAAAAAAGAATATTCCCTATTTGTTCTCCTGACGCTAAGGTGCTACACAAACATGTGGCGCCCACGATCCTGTCGGTTGCACTCGGAAGGGGAATCCGCAATGTCGAGCACGATACTGAAGTTGGCGGAGAAAAAAGAGATGGACAAGGCGAAGGCGCTTGAATCGGCTTTGGCCCAGATCGAGCGGAGCTTTGGCAAGGGCTCGATCATGAAGCTCGGCCAAAGGGAGGCGGTGATGGATGTCGCCGCGATCTCCACCGGCTCGCTCGGTCTGGATATCGGTCTCGGCATCGGCGGCCTGCCAAAGGGGCGGATCATCGAGATTTACGGCCCCGAAAGTTCTGGGAAAACCACGCTGGCGCTGCATGTCATCGCTGAAGAGCAGAAGAATGGCGGCGTCTGCGCCTTTGTCGACGCGGAGCATGCGCTCGATCCGGGTTATGCGCGGAAGCTGGGCGTCGACATCGACGAATTGCTGATCTCGCAACCCGACGCCGGAGAGCAGGCGCTGGAGATCACCGATACGCTGGTGCGGTCGGGCGCGGTGTCCGTCGTCGTGGTCGATTCCGTGGCGGCGCTGACTCCCCGCTCGGAGCTTGAAGGCGATATGGGCGACAGCTCGGTCGGGGTCCACGCCCGGCTGATGAGTCAGGCGATGCGCAAGCTCACCGGCTCCATCTCCCGCTCCAAGTGCATGGTGATCTTTATCAACCAGATCCGCATGAAGATCGGCGTGATGTTCGGCAGCCCGGAGACGACGACTGGCGGCAACGCGCTGAAATTCTACGCCTCCGTTCGGCTGGATATCCGGCGGATCGGCGCGATCAAGGACCGTGACGAGGTCGTTGGCAACGCGACGCGGGTGAAGGTGGTGAAAAACAAGGTCGCGCCGCCGTTCAGACAGGCCGAGTTCGATATCATGTATGGCGAAGGCATCTCCAAGGTTGGCGAACTGATCGATCTTGGCGTCAAGGCCGGGGTGGTCGAGAAATCCGGCTCCTGGTTCTCCTATGGAGACGAACGGATCGGCCAGGGCCGCGAGAACGCCAAGCAGTTCATGAGAGACAACCCGGACATCGCTCAGGCGATCGAGGGGCGGATTCGGGCCGCGCATGGATTGAATCTGGCGATGGCGACGGGAGAGCCGGACGCTCCGCTCGGAGATGATGTGCTGGAGGCCTGAGTCGCCGGGGTGAGATCGGCGTTCTCCGCAGCGAAGCCCTCATTGAGGAGAGGCTCCCCACCCCGCGTCCTCCGGAGAGTGAGACGGGGTGGGGAGCCGCACAGCGTAACGCTTTCCCTGTCCGTTGCGCTGAAGCCGATGTTCGCAGCGGGGTCAGCCTGATCTGCGAAGGTGGCGCGCCCGGAATTCACGCCGAATGCGGGCGAGGCTTCCGGAGAGCCGACGGCGGCGCAATGAGTTGGGGAAGCCCGGGGCCGGGGCCGATATGCGGCGCGTGGCCGGTCGCAGCCCGTCCGAATGCGCGCGAGGGGGCGCGTCGTGTCGCCTGCGGCTAAAATCGCTGGCGCAGTCAACGCGGTCGGCCGCGCGAGACTGTCGGACTGTCCGGGGCCGAGATGAGATGGTCCGGGCCGAATTTTACATTTTTGCGCACCCTCATGGATAGTGGACTCTATGATCTCAAGGTGGGGAACTGTCCGATGGTTTCCGTGCGGGGTCGGTTCTCGTCCCCGGCTGACGAGCTTCGCGCCGAACATGACGGCGAATCGGATTTTGGCCTCGGTCCACTCGCGTGATGCGTGGCTCCACGCCTCCGCCGCCCGATCGGGACCCAGACATGGCAATTTCGTGGAGGCGGCGTCATTCGGGATATGGCCGCGGGCGCGCGCCGCCCGGCGCGACTTCGAGCCTGGCGCCTCCTATCGCTGCGCGGCGCAGGTGATCCGGCGCACGCCCTCGGGGGATGCGACGGTCAGAATGATCAGGCCCCAGTTTGACCGCGAGGCCGGGCCGCTTTCGCGTTTGCAGGCAAACATTGCGGGGCGGCGTGTCGCGGACGATCCGAGGCGTTGCGCCGCCGACCTGCGCCGCCAGCCGCGTTTTCCGGGCCGGTGGGCGCAATGCCGGACGTCAAGACTCTTCCGCACCATGATCGCGGCCGCCATCGCACACCTCCTGTCACGGCTCACGACGCTGATGTGGAGAACAGTGGAAAATGGAACTCCCGACATGACCCGGCGGCGTCGCCGGATAGTCTTAGCTGGCGGGCGTGATGCTGGGCATCTTGTACGCCTTGAAGGCTCCAACGTCAGGGCGGTAGGCGCGAAGCAGGAAGCTCCAGCCATCATCGGGGGTCGCGGCGTAATTGGGCGCCAGGCCGCGGCATTCCTCTGCGCCGAAGGCGACCTTGAAAGAGCCGTCCTCGTTGGAGGTTACACCGCGGCTTGAACTCACGATGTTATCTTTATCGGTCATCAGATATTTTTCGGGTCCATACATCGTGAGTGAAAAGAACGCTTTGACCGAAACAGCAGGGAATGTCGCCGTGTAGCACTTGCCGCCCTTTGCGTCTTCAGGGCCGCCGGCGGCGTACATGGCGTTCTCGTCGGCCGAGAGGCCCCAGGCCCCGGCTGTGACATAAGTGAAATACTCCCAATCCTTGACATCTTTAACATGCTTCACCATCGCGCCAAACGAGTTGGGGAGTTTGGAATACTCGACCAGGAGAGCCGCGCGCACCGTCTTGAGCTTTTCCTTGTCGAATTCAGGAAGTTCGCCGACTGTCGCTGCGCCGGTTATCTTGTATTTCGGCTGAAATTCTTTCGTTATCTTCGCTACATCATCCGATTTGCCGTTAGTTCCCATACGAACGCCAACTCCGACAAAATCGGTCGCAAAGTCACTGGCCTTAAAAACATGCGTGCCGCCGCCATAGAGATAGAATGGCGTCATGTGGTCCTCGGTGATGATCTGGATGGAAACGAATCGGTCTCCCACCTCCGGCACCTCCAGCGTGAATCCGTCCTTCGCGTTCACCACGGCGATCGAATAGATCGTGTCGAGATTGGGCGACACCACCCAATGGTCGGCCGCCTTGGTCAACCCCCGAAAATGGAAGAACTCGTTCACGCTCGCTCGGCCAAGGAAATCCGCGAAAAACGAGCGGCTTTCCGCGTTGATGTATTCGGCGGGGCTCATACCGTGCGCCCTCGGATCGGCGGCCCATTTCGAGCTGTCGATGTCCGGAATTTCGGCGGCGGCCACGCTGGCGACTCCGGCGAATACCGCGGCTAAGAGGAGGGATTTCATTTCTTTTCAACTTTCGGCTGAATGGCGGCGCCGGGCACAGGAACGTAGGCGCGGGTGATCATGTAAAAATCCTTGCCTGTCGGAATTCCGTTCTGTCCACCTCCGTCCGGCGAGAGCGTCACAGTGTAAGTTCCGTCCGCATTCGCCTTGGCGTCATAGGTTGTTCTGTCGTATTGCTTCAGCTTGTTCGGGATCAGGAACTTGTCGTCAGCGCCATAGACCGTGACGGAGAAGTATCCGCTATCCTTGACGATACCCGCCGGGACGGTGACTTCATAGGTCGCGTCGCCTTTCAGGGGCGCCCCGGAATCGTCGGCCAGCGTCAGCGCGTAGCGCACCGTCTGGGGCGGAGTGCCGAGCTGACCCTGCATCACTCCTGCGGCGAGGTTGAGGTCTCCCACGTCGCCGCTTCTCTCGCCAAAAACAGTGTCCGGGTTGACGACCTCGACCATCGCCTTGATGACATGCTCGCCCGCCTTTCGGATTGGCTCTGAAAAGCGCTGGACAGGGCGGTCCATGTCGCCATCGCCGCCCGTCATCACGATCTTTTTCGATAGGGCCGTAACCTCATCGAGGTTTTTCACCACGACCATGCGGGTGAGGATCACACCCTGATCGGTTTCCAACTCGACAACGTGATAATCGCCGTCGGGCCGCGCAAAGCCTGGTCTGGTCAATAATATCGGCTTGTCCGGATTGACGAGCACCGCCGGCACATTGTGCTTCATGTCGAAGACCGAGACCGAGAAGAACTTTTCATATTTCGGGGTGCTCAGCACCGCGGGCCCGTCAGACAGGCTGAACCAGTTGTAGCCGTAGTCCACCGTCGCCTGAGGCGTGATCACCGTGTGATCGGTGGGATCGACGAGGCCCGTAAAGGTGAAAGTTCCCGGTTTGTTATCCTTGAGCCAGGCCTTCATCATATGAACCTGCTGTTGGTTCGGATACTCGCGAATGTAGCTCTCGACCGTATCAAGCGCGCTCACCGGGACTGCGCTCGAAATTGACAGTCCAGCCACGCACGCTCCCAAAATCCAGCGCGTGAGGTTGTTTTTCGTTTTCATTTTATCGTCCTACAAATTGGCGTAGTTATGCAGCGAAATTAACACTTTCAATGAGTTGAATGAAACAGATAACAGCATGACCTGAATCGCGTCAGGGTGAAGACCGCCGCCCGTCCTGAGCGCTTTTCCGGGCCGCTGAAAAGGGCGCTCTTGAGCTATTCCTCATCTTTGAGACAGGATCTGGCGAGGCTTGAGCTTCTCCGACAACCGCCGCATGAGCCCAAGGATCCGCTCGCCTCTCCCGTCGGCGTCCGGGAGAAGGACGAGATCGACAGCCGCTTGCGCCGCCTGCGATTCGACTGCTCTGATCTCCTGCTCGGCGCGGGCCAACGGCCTGAACATCGCGGCTCGCGCCTGCGCCCTGATTTCGAGGGAGCTCAGGGGTAAGCCGGCGGGCCATCGGCCGGTATCGGATGGCCCATCTCCGCGACGAACTATTGCGCCTTCGCCGGTCCGATCAGCGGCGTGCCCACGGGTTTGGCCAGCCCGAAGAAAACCACCGTGCTGTTGGCGGCGAAGCGGGTGGACAGCGCCTCGTCCGGCGCTTCGCTGAAGCCGACATCCGTCTGGTTCCAGCTGTTGGCCACCCAGACGTCGCCGGCGGGGTTGAGAGCGATGCCGGTGACGGTTTGCAGGCCGCCGATATAACCGCCCGAGGGCGAAATCGGATCGCCTGTCGCGAGGCCCGGCGGGCAGGTCTCGGTGCGCACGCCGCATAGCTGGGTGACGGTGTGGCTCATGGAGTTCGAGATCCAGACATTGTCGTCGCCGTCAATGGAGACGCCCCAGGCCCCGTTCATGCTCTTGCCGGCGTCGAAGGGGCCGAGGACCGCGCCGTCAGCCCGGATCATCGACACATCGCCCCCAGGGTATCTGTCCGCGATGCTGAAGAGATCGATCCACCCCTTGGCGGCGCGTTCTTCGTCCGACATCGAGCCTTCCAGACTCCCGACTTTCGCTTTGAGCTTTTCCTTGATGAACGCCAGTTTCTCCATCGCGCCGGGGTGGCCGATGGAGTTGGCGACCCAGGCGTTGCCCTTGCTGTCGATGGCGATGGCGTGCGGGCTGTAGCCGACCTCGAACTCCACGGCGGCGCCCGGGTCGCTGGCGGGAAAGCGGGTCACGGTGTTGGAGCCGCTATTGGTGACCCAGATCCGGTCCTGCTGATCAATGGCCAAGCCGAAGGGCGCCTTGACCTTGAGGGCGCCATCGACGGGCTCGCCGTCCACGGTTCGCCCGAGGATGCGGCCTTTCGCGGCGTCCCCCTGGGGCAGGTGAACGATCTGATCGTGGCCATTGTCGAGCGCCCACACGTCGCCGTTCGGGGTGACGATGACGCCCTGCATCTGGCCCAGCTTGCCGCCGAAATTGTAACCGGCCTCCGGCGAAAGCGGTTTTCCGGTCTTTCGGTCGAATACGGAAATGGTGCTGCCGATCAGGCTGGTGACCCAGACCTTGTCGTCGGCGGAGATGGCGACGCCCCAACCGGCGCTGTCGACGCCGCCGCCAAGATAGCCCGTGATCGGCGGCGAGAGCGGCCGGCCGTTCGGCGCGAACTTCGAGACGCCGCCGCCAAACTGCTCGAAAATCGTGGTTTGCGACCCGACCATGAAGTTGTTGTTGGACCACATGGCGCCCTCGCCGTCGATGGCGATGCCGCCGACCCCGGAATAGCCGCCCCCCGCGTAGACCAGCGACAGGGTCCAGGCGCTGGGGGCGAAGGTGAGGTAAGGGATGAGCGCCACGTCGCGGTAGCGCTTCCCGGCGGGGACGGGATACAATTCGTCCAGCAATCCGAAGATCTTGTCCGCCTGGCTCCATGGGTGGCGGGCGATGTTTTGCGCCGCGGACAGCGTGTCGGCCGGCGCGGCTCCGCCCGGCGGCGTCGCCGCGTCGAAAAGCTTGTCGCACGCGTCCGGGAGCGCCGTGACGCAGGCGGAGAGCAGAAGGCCGAGCGTGTTCAGCTTGGCCAGCGTGGTGGTCTGCGGCCCGTTCAGCGGGTCCAGAATGACCGACCCGAGGCCGCCGGTTTCGAGATTGACGAGATTCGGCGCGTTTCCGGCGGCGATCCGCAATCCAAGCGCATCGCCGCTCAGCGCGGCGCCGTTCAGAAACTGCGCTCCGGTCCATGCGGAGGCCACGGTGGTGAACTCGTTGACGGTCACGCGCGCCGGCGGTTCGGTCCCCAACGTGGCCATCAGGGTGATGGCCGAGTTTGGCCCCTTGCTCGCCGCGAGCTTCGCCTCACCGCCTTTGGCGATGAGGTAAAGCACGCCGCCGCCGCCATCGCCGGCGAGCGCCAGATCGTAGCCGCCATCGGCGTCCGTCTTCGCCTCGGCGAGCTTCTGCGGGGCGCCTGGCCCCGCCAGCCACAGGGTCACGTCCGCCCCGGAGATCGGCGCGCCGCCGGCCTCGACCCGCCCTTGGATACGATCGGCGGCGGAGGCGGATAACGACATGAGCGCGGCCGAAACGGCGAGGGCTGCGCATTTCACGGTTTGCATCACGGGGAGCTTCACGATCTCGATCCTTCCGCCCATCCCTGCTTGGGTGGAAGGCGTCAGCGCCTCGCGCCGCGGCTCCCGAGCGGCTGAGAAACGCCTCAACCGACATTTTCAAGTGGAAAGCGTTAACGTGCACGCTGCCTGAGATGTGCGCCTCGATCAAGCGTCCTGATATGGTTTGGCGCTTTCTAGCGGCCCGGCTTGGCGAAGGAGGTGGTGTGTGTCGGCGCCTCGGGTTTGGCGCCGTGATGATTTCGGCGGTCCGGGATGGCGCGGGCCCCTGCGCCACCGGCGCTGGCTGGGCGTTCCGGATCTCCAGGACTTGCTTTCGCACGGCGATGCGCCATGCCGAATGACCCTGGGCGATCCAGGCGCGAGCTCGAATCCGAGCAATTGGCGCGCCTGTGGCCGCGTGCGCTATGGCGGTTTGATGTTGCGCCGCGGCGGAAACTTGGCGACCATGGGGGCGCGTCGCAATTCCGCGGCGCGGTCAATCACCCAAGATGAGGACGATTTGTAATGACGGGACGAGTGCTGACAGACCGAGTGTTAACATTAGGAAAAGTAAATCCCTGGCTGAAACGCGCCGGCATGGTGGCGCTTGGCGTCGCTCTGATGTGGATTTCGGCGAAGATCAGGGTGACGACGATCCCGGTGCCGGTGACCATGCAGACACTCGTCGTCATCGCCATCGGCATGGCCTATGGCGCGCGGATGGGCGCGGCGACGATGATCGCCTATCTCGCGCTCGGCGCGGCGGGGCAGCCGGTTTTCGCGGGGACGCCGGAACTGGGAATCGGGCTCGCCTACATGTTCGGGCCGACCGGCGGATATCTCGTCGGCTTCGTGGCCGCGGCGGCCGTGACCGGATGGCTGGCCGAGCGGGGCTGGGACCGCAATGTGCTGACCGCGACCGCCGCGATGGCGATCGGGATCGCGGCGCTGTTCCTGCCGGGTGTTTTCTGGCTCGCCTACGGCTTCCCGCTCACCGCCTTCGGCGCCGACCTCAGCGGAGTTGGCCTTGAGAAGGCGATCGCGTTCGGCGTCTTTCCCTTCATCTGGATCGACGCGATGAAGCTCGCGCTGGCGGCGGTCGGCTTTCCGCTGATCTGGCGGCTGATTGGCGGGCGCGTCTGAGGCGTTGCCGCATCTCGCGGCGAAAGCGCGCCCGGAGAGCCTCTCCGGGCGCGTCTCTCGTTCAGGGCGGCCCTGGCGATAGAGTGGGCTGTCGCAGGCCAGCAGCGAATGACGGCGCCTGTTCATAGGTGAAGTCCTCCCGCCTGGGCGCGCCGATGGCTCCTTGAGCGCGGCGGCGGGGGACTCGATTCCGGTCGCGCGCGGCGCGCTCGACCTGGCGGAGGACGACGCGGCGGAGGTCCCGCGCATGAGCCCCGAGAGTTTGGCCCCCGTGCTATACTGAAGAGGAAACGGGAGTCGCGGACATGACCAAGACCATTCTGATCACCGGCTCGACCGACGGGATTGGCCTCGCGACCGCGAAGATCCTCGCCGCCAAGGGGCATCGGGTGCTCTTGCACGGTCGGAGCTCCGACAGGCTCGAGACGGCTGCGCGTTCGGTCGGCGCCGAGGCCGGCCGCTATCTCGCCGATCTGTCGAGGATCGCCGAGGTGGAAGCGCTTGCCGAAGCGGTCGCCTCGGATCACCCGGCGCTTGACGTCCTCATCAACAATGCCGGCGTCTACAAGACGCCGGAGCCGGTCACGCCTGACGGTCTCGACACGCGTTTTGTCGTCAACACGCTCGCGCCCTATGTGCTGACCCGCCGTTTGCTGCCGACGATGCGCGCCGACGGGCGCGTCGTCAATCTGTCCTCCGCCGCCCAGGCGCCGGTGAGCATCGACGCGCTCGAAGGCCGGACGCGGCTCTCCGACATGGAGGCCTACGCACAGAGCAAGCTGGCCATCACCATGTGGTCCCGCGTCTTGGCGGCCGACCTCGCGGGCGGCCAAGTCATCGTGGCCGTCAATCCGGGCTCGCTCCTCGCCAGCAAGATGGTGAAGGAGGGCTTTGGCGTCGCGGGGAACGACATTGGAATAGGCGCTGATATTCTGGTCCGCGCCGCGTTCTCGGACGAGTTCGCAGCCGCGTCCGGAAAGTATTTCGACAATGACGCCGGCCGGTTTGGCCAGCCCCATCCGGATGCGCTCGATAACGCGAAGGCGCGCGAGGTCGTAGATGCGATGGAGGCGCTGCTGGCCCGGCCGTAGGAAGGCGGTCGGCCCCCCTCCGCATCCCCCGCTCCGCGCAGAACAGCGCAAATCTGACGAGCCGCGCGCCATTCCGCTGGCGGCCCCAACGTCCGCGAGTACGCAAGCCCATTTCTAAAAGGAAAATTCCATGAAAGCCGTCGCACTCACCCACTATCTGCCCGTCGACGATCCAGATGCGTTTCTCGACGTGGACCTCCCGAAACCTGAGCCAAAGGGGCGAGACATTCTCGTCGCCGTGAAGGCGGTTTCGGTGAATCCGGTGGACACCAAGGTCCGCGCGCCCAAGGATGGGGTCGAGGACGAGCCGCGCGTGCTCGGCTGGGACGCCGCCGGCGTGGTCGAGGCCGTGGGCCCGGACGTCACGCTCTTCGCGCCTGGCGATGAGGTCTATTACGCGGGCGACATCACCCGTTCAGGCTCGAACGCCGAGTTCCAGCTGGTCGACGAACGTATTGTCGGCGGAAAGCCCAAAAGCCTGAGCTTCGCCGAGGCCGCGGCGCTGCCGCTGACGACCATCACCGCCTATGAGGCGTTCTTCGACAGGCTCGGAATTGACCGCGACGGCGGGAGCAAGGGCCAGAGCGTCCTGATCATCGGCGCCGGAGGCGGGGTCGGCTCAATCGCGATCCAGCTCGCCAAAGCGGCGGGGCTCACCGTCATCGCCACCGCCTCGCGCCCCGAGACGACCGAATGGGTGACGTCGCTGGGGGCGGACCACGTGGTCAATCACCGCGAGGACATGGTCGCGCAGGTCCGCGCCCTCGGGATGCGCCATGTCGACCATGTCGCGATCTTCAACGACATGCGGCACTGGGAGACCGCGGTCGAGCTGGTTCGGCCGCAAGGCGGGATCGTGTCCATCGACGACACCAACCTGCCGATGCCGATGGAGGGAATGAAGTCCAAGGCGGCCTCGCTGCATTGGGAGTTCATGTTCGCCCGCGCCATGCACCAGACGCCCGACATGATCGAACAGCACAGGCTCCTGTCCTATGTCGCGGATGAGATCGACGCCGGCCGCATCCGAACGACGCTCGACACCGTGTTGAGGCCGATCAACGCCGAGACCATGCGGGAGGCCCATCGACTGGTGGAGACGGGATCGGCCAGGGGAAAGGTCGTCGTCGAAGGGTTCTGACCTTTCTCCCGCGCGGGGGCGATCTGAATATGATCGCCCCCGCCGATCAGCCAGGGCGGGCGCCGACGACGCAGAGATCCGCCTCAATCTCCTCTTCCGACGCGGACGAATCCGGTGTCGGCGAACCAGAGCGAGAACGCGGTCATTCAGAGACTTTCCGTGGCTCCATTCCCGGCGCGGGCGTAAGCGCGAGATCGTCACGGATACAGGCCGCGACAACTCCCTCGCCCCTTTTGCGGAGCGCCGGGCGCGCGTTCGCGCATTCTGGCAATGCGTAGCGGCACCGGGTTCGGAACACACATCCGGAAGGGGGGTTGACCGGGCTCGGAATGTCGCCTTCGAGCACGATCCGGTTGGCCGCCCGGCCCGGTATCGGTTCGGGAGCCGCGGAGAGCAGCGCTTCCGTATAGGGGTGACGGGGGGTCGCAAAGAGCGTGCGCGTCGGCGCGATTTCCATGATCTGACCGAGATACATCACCGCCACCCGGTCGGACACGTGGCCGACGACGGCGAGATCGTGAGAAACGAAGAGCATCGTGAGGTTCATCTCCCGCCGGATCTCGGTCAAGAGGTTCAGGACCTGCGCCTGCACCGAGACGTCGAGGGCGGAGACCGCCTCATCGGCCATCAGAAAGTCAGGCTCCACCATCAAGGCCCGCGCAATACCGATGCGCTGACGCTGCCCGCCGGAGAATTCATGCGGATAGCGCGAAAGATAGGCGCGCGGCAAACCCACGCGCTCCAACCCTTCGGCGGCCCGATCGACCCGCTGTCCGACGGAAAGCTCCCGCATGTTGAAGCGCAGCGGCATGGTCAGCGTCTGCGAGATGGTCATCCGCGGATTGAGGCTGCTGAACGGATCCTGAAAGATCATCTGCATGCGCCGCCGATACGGGTGCAGCTCGGACTGCTTCAGCGCCGCAAGATCGGTTCCGTCGAAATACATCTCCCCGGCGGTCGGCGGCTGAAGCGCCATGATCGCGCGGCCGAGCGTGGACTTTCCGGACCCGCTCTCGCCGACGAGGCCGAGCACCTCGCCGCGGGCGATCTCGATTGAGATGTCGTCGACCGCGCGCACCACATCACCCGAGCCCGCGAAGAAGCCCCGGCCGAGCCCGAAATGCTGCTTCAGCCCGATGGTCCTGATCAACGGGGCGGTCATGGCGCGGCGCCCAGTTCACGCCAGCGCTTGCACCGCAGGCGATGCCCTCCGCTGGCCGTTTCAAGCTCTGGCGCGCCGACATCGCACAGCCCGGGCTTGTGGTGTCGGCAGCGCGGGTGAAAGGCGCAGCCCGACGGCATGCGCGCCGGGTCCGGCACGAAACCTTCGATCGTCGCGAGCGCGACGTCAGGCCGGCCTGCGGACGCCAGCCGCGGGACGGAGCGCATCAGCCCGCTCGTATACGGCATCAGCGGACGCTCAAGCACTTCCGCGACCGCGCCTTCCTCCACGATCCGGCCGGCGTACATGACCATGGTCCGGTCGGCGATCTCGGCGACGACGCCGAAGTTATGCGTGATGAAAAGCATGGCCATGCCCGTGCGGTCCTGGATTTCACGCAGAAGCTCGAGGATCTGCGCCTGCACGGTGACGTCGAGCGCCGTCGTCGGCTCATCCGCGATCAACACTTCGGGCTCGAGCGCGAGGGCGATGGCGATCATCACCCGCTGGCGCATGCCGCCTGAAAGTTCATGCGGATAACTTTGCAACCGCTTTTCAGGTTCCGGAATGCCGACCTGCTCCAGAAGCTCCAGAGCGCGCTTGAAGGCCTGCGCCCTCGATACGTTGCGATGGCTTCGGATCGATTCGATGATCTGGGCGCCGACCCGGTAGACGGGGTTGAGCGATGTCAGCGGCTCCTGAAAGATCATCGCGATCCGGTTCCCGCGTAGCCGGCGCACCCGCCGCTCGGGAAGCGTGATCAGGTCGAGACCTTCGCCATCCCGGAGAATCGCTTCGCCGGAGAGGATCGTGCGCGGCGCCGACGGCAGAAGGCGCATCAGCGCGAGACTGGTGACCGACTTGCCCGAGCCGCTCTCGCCCACGACGGCGAGGGTCTCGCCGTCGCTGATGTTGAAGGAAACCTCGTGGACGACCTGAATGGGCCCTTCCGCGCCGCGAAACGCGACGCCGAGATCCCGGACCGAAAGTCGGATGCTCATCGCGGGTCGCTCCTTGCGTCCAGCGCGTCGCGGAGGCCGTCGCCGATGAAATTGAACCCGGTCACCGCAGCGGTGATCGCGATGCCCGGCACAATGGCGAGCCAGGGCGCGGTATCCAGATATTGCTGCGCGTTGTTCAGCATGTTTCCCCAGCTCGGCAGAGGCGGCTGAATGCCGTAGCCGAGGAAGCTCACATAGGCCTCGATCAGGATCGCGCGGGCGACAGTCAGCGTGGCGGCGACGATGATCGATCCCGCCGCGTTCGGCAGAAGCTCCCGGAACATGATCCACATGGCGGAGGCGCCGCTCATCCGCGCGGCGGCGATGAAGTCGCGCTCGCGGAGCGAGCGAACCTCGGCCGCAACGATACGGGCGATCTCCATCCAACTCGTGATCGCGATGATGATCGTGATCATCACCGCGCTCGGCTCGATGAAGGCGGCGAGAGCGAGCAGGAGGAAAATCTGCGGGAAGCAGAGAAAGGAATCCGTGAAGCGCATCAGCGCCGTCCCGAGCCATCCTCCGAAATAGCCTGCGACGACGCCGATGATCGTGCCGATCAGCGTGGAAAGCACCATCGACGCGAAGCCGACCAGAAGCGAGATCCGCCCCGCCATCAGCAGCCGCGCGGCGAGATCACGCCCAAGCGGATCCGTCCCGAGGTAATGCTCGCCCGTCAGCGGCGGCGAGAACCGCGCTCTCAGGTCGATATAGAGCATGTCGAAAGGCAGAAGGTGCGGTCCGGCGACACAGGCGAAAACGAGGACGATGATCATCACGAGGCCGGTGACCGCGAGCTTGTGACGGAAGAACCTTCGCGCCGCCCGCGCGCGCCACCAACGCGGCTCCGGCGTGT
Source organism: Paludibacillus litoralis (assembly GCF_037646705.1). Classification (NCBI taxonomy): domain Bacteria; kingdom Pseudomonadati; phylum Pseudomonadota; class Alphaproteobacteria; order Rhodobacterales; family Paracoccaceae; genus Paludibacillus; species Paludibacillus litoralis. The sequence continues at coordinate 229,884 of NZ_JBBHER010000004.1, read as the reverse complement.
CGACCTCGAAGATTGCGGTCATGACGTCACTCCAGCCTGACGCGCGGATCGGCGATGGCGACGAGAATATCCGCCACCAGATTTCCGATCAGGACGAGGATCGCCGAAAACATCAGAATGCCCATCACGACGGGGTAATCCTGATAGCCGAGACTATCGAGAAAGAGCCGGCCCATGCCCGGCCAGGTAAACACCGTCTCCGTCACCAGCGCGCCGGAAAGCAGCGTCGGCAGCTGGATTCCGGCCAGCGTGATCATCGGGATCAGCGCATTGCGGATCACATGGCCGTAAAGCACCCGTCTCCGCGTCAGCCCTTTGGCGCGGGCCGTCCGGATATAATCCTGATCGATCACATCGAGCATGGAGGAGCGCATATAGCGCGACCAGATCGCGACATTCACAAGAGCAAGGACGATCGACGGCATGATCAGATGGATGGCGTAATCCGCCACCGAGCCGTCGCCGATCGCGTACATGTTGCCGGCGGGAAGCCAGCCGAGCTCCAGCGCGAAAACGTAGATCGCGACGAGGCCGAACCAGAATGTCGGGATCGAGAGAGCGATCATCGCCAGCACGGTCGCGGTGTAATCGAAAAGCGAATAGCGCCGCGTCGCCCCGATGACGCCGACGAGCGTGCCGAACCCGATCGAGATGACGGTGGAGCTCAGCATCAGCAACATCGTCGCGAACAAGTGCCGGCCGATGACCTTCAGCACCGGCGCGCCGTCGCGGAAGCTCTCGCCCCAGTCTCCGATGAAAAGGCGCCAGAACCAATCGAGATATTGAACGGCGAGCGGGCGATCGAGGCCCATCTGCGCGGCGATGCGGTCAAGGTCCGCCTGGCTCATGCCCGGGGCCAGGGAGAACTGCGAAAGCGGCCCACCCGGCGCGAGGTTCAGAACCGCAAACCCGACCATCGAGACGAGAACGAGCAGAACAAGACTGTGGCCCACGCGATGAGCAAGGAATCGGGGCATGGCTTACACCTCGAATTGCTGGCGCCGCCCCGCTGACGCGGGGCGGCTCTGGCGATCGGTCAGGCCCATTTCCAGGCGTTCACGTTCCACGTCGTGATTCGCAGATTCACGTTTGGCGCATATCCCTCCAGATTCGCCTTGTGGCCGCGAAGATTCGCATATTGGAAAATCGGCAGGAGCGGCAGGTGTTCGCGCATGACCTCCTGGATTCGGAAATAGACCTTCTTGCGCTCCGCTGGCACGAAAAGCTTGCCACCCTCCTCCAGGAGCTGGTCGACCTCGGGAATGTCGATCTGCCAGTTGTTCTGTCCCGAGCCGCCCTTGGCGTTGGTCTTGGTGGACATGAAGTAATTCGTCGTGTCCGGGTCCGGGCCGGTCACGAAAGTGTTGCCGACAACGATGCTGTCGAATTGAGACTGCATGTAATATTCACCCCACATCACGGCCGGGGGCAGGTTCTTGATGGTCATTTCGACGCCGATTTCGCCGAATGCCTGCTGCACGAACTGCTGCATCTGTTCGCGGTTCTGGTTGCCTGCGGTGGTCGAGTTCGTGAACGCGAGACGCACGCCGTCCTTCTCCCGGACGCCATCGGAGCCGCGAGCCCAGCCGGCGCCGTCGAGAAGCGCGTTGGCCTTCTCAAGCGAGTATTCGTGCTTCGACAAATCCGGATTGTAATAGGGCGACTGCTGCGGGAGGTAGCTCTCCGTCGGACTGGGGACGCCATAGTAGATGGCGTCGATGATCGTAGCCTTGTCGATCGCATGATAGAGGGCCAGACGAACGGCCGGATCCTGAAACTGCGGTTTGCCCATGTTGAGAGAGAACGATTCAATCGTGCCCGAAGGCGCGACGACAACCGTGAGACCGTCGAGAGCCTTGGCCTCCTCGAAACGATCTGGCGCGATGCCTTGGAGCGCAATGACGTCGATATCTCCGGTCTTGAACTGCGTGTACATGACCGTCATGTCGGGAATGTATTTGAAGACCACGGTCTCCAGGTGCGGGCCTTCGCCCCAATAGTCGGTGTTCGCCTTCAGCAGAATATGATCGCCGGGAACGCGTGTGTCCCATTTGTAGGCGCCCGTGCCGATCGGGGCGTTGTTGAAGGCGGCGGCGTTCAGGTCGGGCTCGTTCGCGAACGCGTGTTTCGGGACGATATGCGTCCAGGAGAGGATGGCCGGATAGGGAGCGAAAGGCGCCGCCATCTCCCAGGTGATCTCATGATCCGACACGATTTCGATGTTGCGCACAAGTTCATGCCCAGTGCGCCGCATTGAACGGAACCCGGGGTCTACGGTCAGCTCCAGCGTAAATTTCACGTCTTCGGCGGTGAAGGGCGTCCCATCGTGCCAGGTCACGCCCTCGCGCAGCTTCACCCGCCATTTCAGGCCATCCTCGGAGATGCCCCCATTCTCGACCGTCGGCACCTCCTTCGCCAGGGCGGGGGCGAATTCGCCATTGGAAAGCACGCTAAAGAGCGGGTCGAACACATTCCAATGAATGCCGTCGTCCACCTCGATATGGAGCATGTGCGGGTTGAAGACCGTCGGCTCCTGAGAAAAGCCGATGATCACCTGGCCGGCGGGGGCCTCATTCGCAGCGAAAGCGCGGCTCGCCGCGCTCGACATCAGGAACGCCGCCGCGCCGAATTTCATCGCATCTCGCCGGTTGAGTCCGGGGGTCGTTTCAATCTTCTTTGTCATTGGGTGCACCTCTCTGTTGTGTTTGTCGTTTTTATCAGGGCCGGCCAGATCCGGACGTCGACAGGAAGCGCCCTTTCGCTCAAGTCCCTTCCATCGGGGCGATCCTGCTTCCGTCCGTGAAGCGGGAAAACCGAAACTCCTTCGGGTCGACGCATGGCGTCGCGTTTGTGACGATATCCGCCATCAGCTTGCCCGCGCCTGGCCCGATGCCGAAGCCATGGCCGGAAAAGCCCGTCGCGATATGAAAGCCCGGCACGGACTCGACCGCGGAAATCACGGGAATCGCATCCGGCGTCACATCGATGCATCCGCCCCATGCCTGAGCGACCTTCGCGGCCTTGAACACGGGAAAGCTCTTGGCCGCGTTGGTCAGCAGGTCTCTCAACATTCTCGCCGAAGGTTTGGGGTCGAGCACCCGCTCATATTCGAAAGGGCTTGTCTCGTTCATGGTCCAACTCTTCGGCCGGTTGAGCTCATGGAAGAACTGCGCGCCGAGGCGGAAGCTCAGATCGCGGCGCTGCATCCTGAAGGCGGAAAAGAACCTGAGGCCGTATCGGAAGGAGTTCGGCACGATATCGACATTGTTTCCCGAGCCGCGGGCGACCGTATAGCCGCCGTCCTGCCGCTTTCTGATCGCGAAATCCTTGCACCAGATCGCCTCCTCCGGCCCACCCTCGAGCGGCTCGGTGCGCAGGACATTGCTGATGACGCCGAGCTGCGGCAGGTCGATCCCGAAATTGCCGCAAAAGAGGTTGGACCATGCGCCCCCCGCGAGCACGACCGACGAACAGCCGATCCGCCCGCGCTCCGTCACCACGCCGGAGACGGCGCCTCCGGACGTCTCGACCCCTCTCGCCGCGCACTCCGTCAGGATCGCGACGCCGGCGGCCCGCGCCGCCTCCGCGATGGCCGGCCCCGCCTTTTGCGGCTCCGCGCGGCCATCTTCCGGGGTGTAGAGCGCGCCCGGATAGGGCAGGTCCGCGTCAGGAAACTTCTCCTTGAGATCGGCCGGCGAGAGAATGCGCGAACTGATCTGAAAGGGCTCCAGGTTCTGGCGCCATCTGTCATATTTCGAGACCGCTTCATCACTGTCGCACATGTAGACGACGCCCGTCCGCCGGTAGCCGGTGTCGGCGCCGACGCGCTCGCTGAGCCCAGACCAAAGCCGGAGCGCCTCCGCCATCAGCGGGACCTCTCGCGGGTCGCGGCGGGCGATCCGGACCCAGCCCCAGTTCCGGCTCGACTGCTCCTGGGCGATCCCGCCCTTTTCGCAGAGCGCGACCTTCAATCCGCGTTCCGCGAGCTCCAGCGCCGTGGACGCGCCGATGATCCCGCCGCCGATCACAACGACGTCGACGGATTTTGGAAGCGTTTCATCGCCATGTACGGGGGTCGGGCGCGGTCCAGGCATTTAGAGAAGCTCCTCCAGCCGGCGATTGGCGTGCACTTCGGCGAGGCGCGCCTCGTTCGGAGTTTCCGGAGCGAGCAGGACCAAGCAGTCCACATGATCAACTCTATCGCCTGCTTTGCAAGAAATTGTTCACATCTCTCTTCGTCGCCGCCAGCGCCAGCGTCCGGCCCGTTCGCTCTCCAACACTCATTTTTCCTGCAAAAGGCGCTGAAGAGGTGGTTCCGGGTATTTGAACGGCGGGGACAAGCAGGTTTTCCGCGCGACGGCGGCAGGATCGCCGCCATGACCACCGGGCCATCGTCTCCACGTTTGACGGTGAGGCGGATTTCTACGCCGCTCTGCGAAATTTCGCGCATTTCTCGGGAACGTAACGCCGCGCGCCGTATCCAACGGCCAGATAGCGCGATGATGGGCGAGGCGGTGACGGGCGGGGACGCCCTTCGCGGCGTCGGTCGTCATCCAACCCCGATCGGAAGGAAACCGACATGATAACCTACGCCGTCATCGTCTTCGCAATCGCAGCGCTCGGGGGGCTCTACCTCGCCGGACATGTGCTGCGAGGCAAACTCGCGCCGTGGACGGTCTCGCTCTTGCACGCCGGCCTCGGCGCGCTGGGGCTCATTCTGCTGATCGCGGCGTTGGTCGAGGGGGCGGCCTCGCAGACCGTCCTGATCGGCTTCGTGATCTTGCTGGTGGCCGCGCTGGGCGGGTTCTTCCTCGCCTCGTTTCATCTGCGCAAACGCCTGGCGCCCAAAGCCGTCGTCGTGATCCATGCCGGCGTGGCCGTGATCGGGTTCCTGACCGTTCTCTCCCAGGTGATCTGACGCCATGCGCCACCCCCTGCATCCCGCGTTCGCGCATTTCCCGGTCGCCTGCTGGTCGCTTGCCGTCGCCGCCGATTTCGCAAGCCTCTGGCTGGGAGAGGCGGCCTGGCGCTGGTCGGGCGGGCTGCTCGCCGTCGGCTGCGCGGTCGCTGTGCTCGCCATGTTGGCCGGCATGGTCGAATTGCCGCGCGTGCCTGACGGCGCGCCGATGCGAGACGCCTGGACGCATATGAGCGCGATGCTGGCCGCATTCACATTCTTCGCGGCGCGGCTGCTGTTGGGGCTCGATCATCTGCGACCGGTCGCGCCGGATCAGGTGTCTCTCTTGCTCGATGCGGGCGGGTTCATCGCGCTTCTCGTCGGCGGGTGGTTCGCCGGGCGGCTGGTTTACGGCCATGGCGTTGGGCGAGACCGGCCGGAATGAACTCTCCTTCACCGCCGGCGGCGCCGCGCATGCCGGGCGCTTCGGCCTCCGCCAACGCGCTCTGGCGCGGAGTTCGTGGAAGGGGGCGGAGAAGGCGCGGCCGGCGCGCCGCCGGGATTTGTCGGATCAGGACTCCAGCGGCCCATACAAGCGAGACCGGGATGGGATAGCCTGGTTTGGAGACCCCATCCGCAGTCACCCCTGATGGCTTATTGCGCTTTGACCACCTTCGGCATGTCGTAGGTTCCGTTCACGAGCGGAGCGTAGGGGCCGTAAAACCGCGCGGTGAAGCGGAACCCTTCTGGCGGCGCCGGGAGCCAGTTCGTCGCCTGATCCGGATCGGCGGGCTTTTCGTTTTGAATATAGATCTTCAGCTTGCCGTCCTTGGCGACCAGTTCGCCAGATTTCAGCATGAAACTGTTGACGGTGTAGCGGTTGATCTCATTGGCCACGAAATAGCCTTCAGCGCTGTAGATCGGAATGGACCAGACTTGAGTGACCGGCGGCAGATCGTTCATGTCGAAAGTCAGGGTGTATTTGTTCTTGCCGTCAAACGGTTTGCCTTCGGAATCCGCGAACAGGAACGCGCCGCCATGCGAGATGTTCTTGTCCGGCGCGGCCCAGGCTGCGTCCGCGATGATCGCGCGGTCCATCCAGCGGGTTTCAAATCCGCCGTCATTGCGCACGACGCCCCAGCCGTTCATGTCTATCATGTTGGTCTTCAGGGCCTTGCGCGCGTTGTCAAATCCAGCCTTGAACCCATTTTTCAGCGCCGTTTGCCGCTCCGTCGTCAGCTTGGCCCAGTCAAAGGTAAGCCCCTTGCCAATGTTGAACGCCTCAAGCTGCTTGAGCATGTCGGCTTCCATGATGGAATCCTTGAGCGTCGGCATGGTCGGATCGTTCAAGATGACGCTGAGCAAGGTGAAATATTGTTCGGCGGTCTGTTTGTCGACCTGACCGAACTGATATTCGGGCAGACCTTCGGGAATAGCGAAATCACCCTTCACGATCGCTCTGTCGGCCTGGGGGACGCCCTTGCGCCCATTGGCCAGCCAGTCGGCCAGGGGCGTGATGGTGGTTTCATCCTGATAGCCGTTGATCGTCTTGATCTCGGCTTCGGAGCCTGTTTCGACGGCCATCCGCACGACGCCATACGCGGTCAGAGCCGGCCATTGCACGATTTCGGTGGTCCGAAAATCGGCCGGAATATTGCCGGTGTACCCCGGCGGCACCAGGATATATTTTCGCGCCCGTGCGCCATTGAATGGCGACCCGACGATCATTCGGAAAATGCCGTATTGGTCCATGACCTGGACGCTGAAATAGCGGTCGGTGATTTCCGGCGCCTCGATGACGACCGGCCCGGCGCGCAGGTCAAGAAAGCCGGCGCCGTAGAGCGTGGTCGCATTCGGCGTAACCACCGGATAGTCGGGCGTGATCTGCTTGCGCACCCAGGAAAACTGGTTCAGCCCGGCATAGACGATATTATCCTTGGCGTCGTTCTGGGTGTAGGTCCAGCGCTGACCATAGTAAATCGCCTGTTGCAGCCCATAAAGATAGGCCTGCGCGGCGATCTCCTCAGGTTTTGGCGCCTCCTGCGCTTGCGCGGGCAGCGCAAGGCAGAGAGCGGCGGCCGCCATCAGTCTTGATGTCAGATGTTTCCGTAGCATGAAATACCTCAAGTTGCGCTCGTCCAACCACGTTGAAAACGAGCGGGAAATGACCGCGTCAGTTTACAATCTCGATCTCGCCGGGCCGCCAGGTCTTGTTGAACCAGGGTTCCAACGGGCCGTACATGCGCAGGATTGTGAACCAGCTCTTGTCAGGCGTGGTCTGGACCCAGTTGCCTTCCTTGCCCTTGGGAGCTTCGGGCGCGAAGTAGACGTCATAGGAGCCGTCGGCGTTCGCGGTCATGCCCCTGGTCTGGCTGCCGATGGTCGGAAACGGCTGCCCGGTCTGAAGCTGGGAACGGGTCTGGGTGTCGTAGATCGTGACGGCCCAGAAGTCGTTGACCGGCACGTCCTTGGGAAGATGGAGCTTGTAGGTCTTCGCGCCGTCGAACGCTTGCCCTTTGGCGTCGAGCAGCGCCAGCGCATAGTCCGATCCCTGGCCCACATGGCTGGTGGCCATGGCCGGGGTCACGCCTCCCGCGTTGAAGTAGTATAGCACGCGCGCGTCGAGCCCCATCGCGCCGTCGGCTTCGAAGCTGGTGTTCTTGTTCGCGAAGGCCGTGGACCAGACCCTGTTCGGGTCGTCGGGATAGATCCGTACGCCGTCGATGCGGGGGTGGTAGGTGATGGCGCGCGAGGCGGCGTCCGCCAGAGTGGCCGCCTCTGTCAGCAGCGTCTTCATCCGGTCGTCCGGGGCGAAAGGCCGGCCCTTGACGATGCCGATGGATGCGATCGCGCCGCGCACCTCCGGGCTGATCGCGTCGATCGGCTCTTCCTGGACGATCGCGTCGAGATTCTCGAAATATGTGAAATCGCTGGGAAAGACCGTGTTGAAGGCCTTGTTCGACATGTTGACGAATTCCGTCGCCGCCGGGCTCGCCGCGTCCTTCAGCGGATAGACGCGCAGCGTGGAGGTGATGTTGTCCACCGCGGGCTCCAGTCCCTTCGCGATCGACCCCCGCAGGAACATGAAGTTCCGGTTGGTGGGCGGCTTCAGCAGGAAATACCCGTCAGGGATGTCGCCGGCATAGCCCGGCGGAACGACGAGGTATTTGCCGCCCTTGCCCTCGTCCGGCCCGGTGACGCCCATGTTGCCGACGAAGCGCCGCCAGGCGTCATTGAGAAAGCCGAGCATGCCGGGCGGAATCTCGATGACGGTCGGCCCGTCCTTGGCGAGATCGGTGTAGGTGTAGGCATAGAGCGTCGAGGTGTTGGCTGTCACGACGAGAGTTTGGGAATTCAGCAGCTGCTCGAAGAGCGCGATCCGGTTCGCGCCCTCGGCCCCGGCGTCGGCCAGCCCCTTGCGCACGCTGTACATCGACACGGCGCCGACATTGTCGAGAAAGACCTCCATGCCGCGCATGCGGTCGAGGTTGTCGTAGACGGCGGCGACCGTGGCGTCGGTCGGCACCCCGTCGAAAAATTCAAGCGCGCCGATCGCCGTTTCGACCTTGTCGGGGATCGATATCGCGTCGAGTTCAGCAGGCGACACCTGTCCGAACGCGGGCCCCATGGCGACGGCGAATGCGAAAGCGCTCGCGGCGGTCAGGCGTATCATCCCTCAATTCTCCTCTGGTAAGTCTGGAAGACCCTTGAACGCTACCGGACGGCGCATCGCGCTTCTGCCCTTTTCGCGCCATTCTGATGAGCCGCGCTGTTGGCCCACAGCCGCGTTCCTGTAGGCGCTTGGCGAGCGGCCGGCCCATCTGGTGAAGGCGCGGGTGAAGGCGCTCGGCGTGCCATAGCCAATTCTGGCCGCGATCTCCTGGACCTTGAGATCCGTCTCGCCCAGCAGCGCCCCGGCAATCTCGAACCGGCTTTGTTCGACGAGCGCCCAGAAGTTTGTTCCGCGCCGGTTCAGTCGGCGCTGCAGCGTTCGTGGACTTGTCCCGAGACGTCGGGCCGCGATGTCGAGCGAGACTGCGCCAGCCAGGGCGAGCGCGGCGACCACGGACCTGATCCTGGCGAGTCCCGGTTGGCGATCCTTCGTTCGATGGGCCATCTGTCCTAACCGGAATCAAGGGATGTCGCATCGCAATGCTGGCCGATTCGGGGTATGATCTCTGACCAATGCGCGCCAAATTTCGGGCGGGCGAGCCTGGGGACAGCACTTGGCCGGCAGACTTGCGCTCGTCAGGGCGACACATCTGAACGACTACATATCGGTGCTGCGCGAGATAGGCGCGCCGGTCGATCATGAGCTTGCGCGTTCGAAATTGCCGCAGCACATCGAAGCGACGCCGGATCTCTATGTCAGCATTCCCGTGGCGCTGGAGTGGATCGCGCGGACCGGGCGCGACCTTCAACCCATGGAATTTGGGGGTGCTTGGCGCACGGAAGGCCTCTCTGTCCTCGTTGCGCCCCGGCCAGCAGGCGGCCATCATCACCGCGCAGACCGGCCTGAAGCGTCTGGAGGCCCTCGCCGCAGTGTCGCGGTTCGAGGACAGCGCTCTGGAGATGAGCATCCGGCGAGAGGGCGCCGATGCGCGCGTCATCTGCGACATGGCGGGGTTGGGGCGCCACCCTTTCGTGTGTCTCGCCGAATGGCTGAACCTGCAGGCGGTCATTTCGGTCGTGAGCAGCGTCGCGGGACCGTCATGGAGCCCACGCGAAATCTGCTTCGCGTCGCGCAGCCCTCCGACCGAGGCGGTCCACGCGGCGTTTCCCGACACGCGCGTTCTGGTTGGCCAGCCGCACGCATCCGTCACCGTCGGGCGCGCGGCTCTCGCCCGCCCGACGCCCGAAGCGATCGCGTCTGCAAACAATCCGCTGGTCTCCTCGGCGCCGGGAGATGAGCAGGACGATCTTTCGGCGCCGTGGGCCTTCGTCACCCTCCTGCGGATGATGGTCCAGCCCTACCTGAACGACGGAAGCCCCGATATCGCCTTCGCGGCCGAAATGGCGGGAATGAGCACGCGGACATTGCAGCGAAGGCTCAAACTGTGCGGAAGCACCTATTCGCAGATACTCCAGGATACGCGCTTTGCGCTTGCGTTCACGGGCCTCAACGACCCCGCCATGAAGGTCATCGATGTCGCCATGATGGCGGGCTACGTGAGCCCGCAACACTTCACGCGCGCCTTCCGCCGGTTTACCGGGGTCACGCCATCGCAATATCGCCATCAGTGTTTCGTGGGCGACGCCGGGCCTGAAGCGCAGAGCTTCTGATGGCGCCGCAGGCGCTTCAGGCCCGGCGTCGCCCATCCACGTCTTCGGAACGGCAATAAAAGGTTTTGCAGCCCTGATATGGAGAGACGCCGCTCACTCCCTCGACTACTCACCAATCAGCCCTACGCGATCGGCGCGCTCCGCGCACCCTGGCGCTCAGCCTGTCGTTCGCCAGGGCGTCGCCCAGGACGGCGGCGCGGCGTGTTTGCCGATTGTGGCGAAAAGCCGGCCGATGACCCCGTCTGGGGTCCAGTTCGCAAGGCCGATACGACCGCCCGGGCGCGACGCTCGCACAAGTTCGCGCGGCGGCGTGGTGATCGGCGGTGAACATGACGTCGAAAGTGGAGAGAACGACGTCGAACGGGCCATCCTGCGACGCAGGCCTCGAACGCCATTCTCATGGGCCGTCGCCGTGCGGATTCGCGACGAGGTGAAGAGACGACGGATTCAACGGCCTGACCATTTTGAATTCGGGCGTTCAACCAACCGGACATGGCGCAGGAGATCGAGATGAGCGGCGCGCAGTCCGTCCGGCGTCGCGGCCTGGGGACACGTCCGGGCCTTCTCGCCCTGGTCCTTCAACATCGACATGGCGGCAGGTGGCCGGCTCGAGGCGATCGGATGGCGGGCGCCTGAGCCTGCGGCTCTGCCGACCGGCGCGACTATCTGGCGCCGCTTGCGGCTCATCGTGAACCCTCCCGGCATGGAGCCTTTGGCCGTGACTGTGAGAGTTGGCCTCGAGAGTTGGACACATCCCGATATCGCGCGCCGAACGTTGAATCCGAGGGGCGCCGCCGAGACGGACGAGTCACGATGATTGAAAAAAGTACCAGAAAATGCGATATTTAGCCGCATGTCCACCGCAACTCGATGTCGCGCGAAACGCTATTTCAATCGAATTCTTGATGGGAGGTCGGCATGACATGCAGAGGCACTTGGATTCCAGCGATCCTCGCCATCGCTGGCGCAATCGGTCCGGCGTCCGCCGAGGTCTTGGCGATGATGAATTACGAGAGCAAGCCGGCGGAGCAACTGAAAAGCCTGAAACTGTCGGGCGAGACGCCGAGGCGCGAGGGCATCGCGATCGTCGATGTCGATCCGGATAGCGCCAATTACGGCATGGTCATATCGGACATCCCTATCGAGGCTTCGTCGATCACGCACCATATCTTCTACGACCGGTCAATGACAAAGGCCTACGTGACCGGATTCCAACCGCCCGCGCTCAGAATGATCGAATTGACCAGGAACCCGTATCGTATGTCGGTGATTGAAACGCCCGACTGCGTGGTGGCTGAAGACGTGGTTTTCGACGAGGCGAACGACCGTTGGTACTTGACCTGCATGGGGTCGGCGAAAGTTGTCGTGGGCGAGGTTTCAACCGACGCGATAATAGGAGAAATCCCGTTGCCGGGCACTTACCCGCACGGTCTGGCCATAAACACCGATATCGACAGAATTCTGGTCACCAGCACGATCACGCCAGACCTGACTGGGCCACAGGAAGTCGTTTCTGTCGTAAAGGCGAGCACGCTGGAGCCGTTGAGCCAGATAAAAATGTCAGAAAAAGGATCTCCATCCGGTGTGGCCCCGGTTGAAGTTGTCTTCGCCCCCAACGCCGAAACACCGACGGCGATCGTGACCAACATGTTTGGCCACGCGCTTTGGGCCCTGGTCTGGGACGCCGGAAGCGAGGAGTTCACGGCCGAGAAAATCTTTGATTTCACGACGGTGGGCGCTGCGGTGCCGCTGGAGATATACTTCAACGGCGCCGGCGACCGGATGTTCGTGACCACGGCCATGAAACCAGGGTATCTGCACGTCTTCGACACCTCCGAAGGTCCGACACATCCCAGGTTGTTGAGGTCTATCGAGACCGCGGACGGCGCGCATCATGTCGGCTTCACTCCGGATTTCAAGCGAGCCTATGTTCAGAATTCGTTTCTGAACCTTCCTGATATGAGCGACGGGTCTGTCTCGATTGTGGAGCTTGAAAGCGGGTCGGTCGTCTCCACGATGAACACGCTGAAGAATGCGGGATTCAATCCCAACTCGCTGGTGTTGCTGCCAGAATGGAACGATCTCGCAGGCCATTGACAGGTGAAGGGGGTGGCGGAAACCCGTCACCCCTCTCAGCTGTTTTGCAACAAACCATGGAGCAGGCTCATGCAGTCCGAATGGTTTGCCGCGCGGAGCAGCGCGCTGGTGATTGCGCTGGCGACCGCATTCCTGGCCTCATTCGCCAGCGCGCACGGCACGGGGCGCGATCACACCGCCGCCGCTGAATCGGCTCAAGACCAGGACGCCTTTGACGGCATCGTCATCGAACGCCGACTGACAGGGGTCGCCGAGGTTATTTCGGTTCCCCTCGGCGGCAACGTGCAATTGCATTTGACCACGTCCGAGCCGACCGAGCTTCACCTTCACGGCTATGATCTGACGGCCAGAGCCGGGCCGCAAACCGTTGCTGTGATGACATTCCACGCCGTGCATGCGGGGCGGTTCCCGATCGCCTCGCACGGCGCCGATGATCTGCTGGGCCGCGCCGAAAAGACGCTGGCCTATATCGAGATTCTTCCCGAATGATCGGGCGCATGTGTCCCGCGATCCTCGGGGCGCCGTTTTTTCTAAAGGCGAGCGCCGCTTCCGCGCATGCCTTTGGCGCACGGTACGATCTGCCATTGCCGCTGCATTTCTACCTTGGAGCCGCGGGAGTGGCGGTCGCCGCATCTTTCGTCGCCGCATTGGTGTTCTTGCGGCAGGGCAGGACAACGACTGTCGCGATCAACATTCCTCTGCCCCCGGCGTTGACAGCGTTGGCGGCCATTTCGCTGCGTATCACAGGCATTGTGGTCCTGGCGGTGTTGCTCGGCGCCGCAGCATTTGGGCCGCCGTCCGCCGCCGACAATCTGGCCACAATCTTTGTCTGGGTCATTTGGTGGGTGGGTTATTTGTTGTTTTCTGCGTTGGTGGCGCCGACATGGCCCGCAATCGATCCGTTTCGCGGCGTCTTCACCGTGTTTTGCCGTCTTTTCGGCCGTGATCCGGAGGCCTCGGCAAGCGAACTGCCGCCCGTGGCCGGGTATATCGCGCCGGCGGGTCTTCTGGCTCTCGCATGGGTTGAACTTATCTCGGACCGATCCGAAGACCCGAAAGCGGTTGGCGTCCTCATTTCGTCTTACCTCTTTGTCACGCTGCTCTGCGCGTCCCGCTTCGGCATGGCCTGGTTCCGGGTCGCCGACCCGCTCGGAAGGGTGTTCGATCTTGTTGGCCGGATGGCCGTCTTCCGGCCGACGGCGGCATCCACACTGACAATCGGCCTGCCTGGCGAGGGTCTGCTTGGCGGGCGCCAACCGATCAAGGGCGAAACGGCCCTCGTCTGTGTGTTGATAGGCACTGTACTTTTCGACGGGTTTTCCGAAACGCCGGCTTGGGCCGCAGTCCTGGACCATATCAGTCAATCGCAAAGCCTGCGCAGCCTTCTGCTGTTCCTGCGCGAGCAAGGCGTCGACCTGCTGAAGCTGATCCGATTTGCCGGCCTCATCACGACGATTGCGGCGTTCCTCGCAGCCTATTGGCTTTTATCCTGGGCGATGCGCAAGGCGGCGGGCGATGATGGTCGGACCCGCAGCGTCGCTGCAAATTTTTCGGGCGCGCTGCTGCCGATCGCGATCGCATATCATCTGTCGCACTATGTCTCCTATTTGATGATAGCGGGTCAGTTGGCGGCGCCCGCGGCTTCAGACCCGTTCGGTTTGGGGTGGGACCTCGTCGGCGCTGCGGATCGCAGCATAGATATCAGCGTCATTGGCGCCCGCCATGTCTGGTGGATAGGCTTCTTCGCCCTTATCCTCGGGCATGGCCTGTCTGTGTTGATTGGCCACCGCCGGGCTCTGATCTATTTCGGGGAGGCTCGCTCGGCATCGGCATCGCAGCTTCCAATGATGGTCGGGATGGTCTGTTTGACCATGATGAGCCTCTGGATACTTTCGCAACCGATCACGAAGTAGAAAACAGAGCTGACAGACTCCCGCCATGTTCATGGATCGTATCTTTCGAGGGCCGGATATCTGGTTTCGGATATGATCACCGGCGAATTCCGCAATGCGAAATATGCGCAAATCGCGCCGCTTTTGCGGTCGGCCTCGCAGCATCCCAAGGTCGGCATTGCCCGCCGTTGGCGCAATCTGAGCCATCTCGGCGCCCAACCGAAGGTGCTGTCAGAACCGCGCCGGGTTTAGCGGAGGCTGATTTCAATTGGTTGCGCGGCAATGCCCCCGGTTTCCAGAAGCGTTGGGTGCTCCACGGCTTTGAAATTGCGCCATGGGCCGCGGCGGTGAATGACCTCGGCTTTGAACAAGCCGTTGATTGTCTCGGCCGGAGCGTTGGCATAGCTGTCCCCAACGCCGCCGACAGAGGGCTCGATACCGGCTTCGCCCCGCCGCTCTGTACATTTGATCGACGAGTGTGGATCGGCACGCAGCGGAACCCCTCTTAGGCTCCCAATCGGGCCCCCAACCTTTCCCCGTAACATCGCGGGTTTGCAGCGGATCTCGGCTTTCGACTGGGGCTCCACTTCGGCGCTGATTGGGGGTCCCGCGGCGCGCCGGTCCGCATCTTGGACGACATGAATCAGCCTTGCACCCTTGCTCCCCCCGCCGCTGGGCCGCCAATGGATGAGACCCCGGAAGGCGATTGGCTCAGTGCGGTCCTCGCTTCACCCGGAGAGCGCACCCAGAGGCTGGTGATAATGCATTCGGAACGAGAGACGACCCAGCGGTCGGCGACCAGCACATCTCCGGCGCAAAAATCTTCGCGGAAACTTTCACGCAACTCGGCCCGCCGGCTCTCATCGCAGAGAACCCCGGCGGCCGCGAGCAGGCGGTCCTTGCCGGCGAGCTGTCGCATGACGTCTTCGCGAGCATGGCCCGCGGCGTAGGCGGCCCCCACCGTTTCGGGCTCGACGATGTCGACGATCGCCGCGAAGAGCCGCCGAACGCCGTCCATGACAACTCTGTCCTCGGCGGCTCTCCGGCAGGCGATCACGCCGCCAGCGGCCCCGGCCGCGAGAAGGCCGAGGCCGCCGGCGAGAGCGAGGACTTCGCGACGATGAATGAATGCGCGCGCCATCACACCCTCAAGGCGCCTTTGAGATGATCCGCCAGTCGGATAGAGAGCGCCACGATCGTCAGCGTGGGGTTCGCCCTTCCGGATGTCGGAAATACGCCGCCGCCGGCTATGTAAAGTGACCTGGTGCCGAAGACCCGGCACTGAGGGTCCACGACGCCACTCGTCTCCTTTTTCGCCATCCGGGTGACGCCGAGCTGATGCGCGGCCGTGGTCATCCCCCAATATGGCTCATCCGCATTATCTTCAATCTGAAGGCGCGCCAGGCCCGTCTCACCGCAGAAGCGGCCGATCCAGGTCACGCTTTCGATGATCGAGTCGATGTCGTCCTGGGTCGGCGCCCATCGCAGGACCGGCAATGGTTGCCCCAGTTGATCCACCGTATCGCCGAGCTCGACATAGCTTGAGCGTTGAGGCTTCTGCTCCGCTTCATATTTCAGGAGCGCGCGGCTCACGCCTTCCTGAGGCGCAGGCGTGATTTGTTCGGCGAGGAAGGAATCGGCGTTTGTGATGAAATCGCAATATTCCTTCGCGAGCGAGAAACGAGCGCCGACATCGCGGCCGATCGTCCATTTCACAATCCGCTTGAGCGCCTTGAAGCTGTGGTGGGCATCCCTTCGGCGGATCTGGGCTGCGTCCGACTCCGCGACAGGGGTGACGTAAAATTGCGCGTTGGCGAGGTTTTTTTCCGCGATGAATCGGTCTGAGAGCCGCAAGATGAAGTGGAGAGGGACGCCGTCCGGCTGGCGGTTCTTCAAATCCGCCCAGTAAACTTTCTCGCCCAGCGGCTCGAGGAAGTGCAGGAAGGCCGCGCGTCCTGACGGATGATCCATATAGCATCGGCCGAGCAGACCCCCAGCGTCGCCATACGCCGTTCCGGCGCGCAGATTGGAGATCATAAGCAGTCGCGCCGTCTCGATGGCGCCGCCGGCGAGCACGATCCGGCGCGCGGTGAACCGCCGGAATACGCCGGTCAACGTCGAGGTTTCGACGCCGTCAAGCGCCCCATCAGGACCGAAATCCAGATGCGTGGCGTTCACCCAGAACCAGACGTGGACGTTCGTCGCCGCGGCGAGACTGTCCTTGTATTTGTCGCCAAAGCGGGTCGGCGGGCTTTGCCGAACGATCCCCGTCTCGATGTCGGGGTGATGGGGGAAAAGAAAGCTCTCTTCGGGAAGGGAAACGAGCTTTTCGAGGTCATACTCGTAAGAGCCCAAATCGCAATACTCATGCGCGCGCGCGTAGAATGGATCGAGCTCTGCGCGCCCTATCGGCCAGCCAGAGAGGCCGTTTCCAGGCCCACGTGAAAAATCCACCGGATCGAGGGGCACGCAACGGCCGCTCCAGTGGTTCGAAGTGCCGCCAAACATACGCAACCGGACCGCAGTCAGGTCCAGCTCGCCATCATTGCCCTCGACGGCGCCGTCATTGAGTTCCTGCGTAGCCGCATCGAACTCGTCGCCACCACTTTCGAGCAGAGCGATTCTCGCGCCGGTCTCCGCAAGTTCGGTCGCAAGCGTGATGCCGGCCGGGCCGCCGCCGACAATCAGAACGTCATAGGAAGAATCGGGCGTTACGCCGTTTATGCGGCCGTCGATGATCATATGTTTTCGACTTGCTCGCGCTCAGACGTCTCGCGCGGGATGCGACCGCCCATTTCAACTGGGCGACGTTCTCCACCACGCAGACGCCATCTGCCGCCATTAGAAGGGATATCTTCTTTCGCGGCAAGGTGCTGATATTGTCGCAGTTTCCGCCTCGAAACTCGGTCAAACAAAACAATACCTTGCGATGTGGCGGATGGGCCGCCGACAGCAAGGCCTTCATCAAGTGGGAGCGACAGGACGCGTGATCACAACGCCAGGATGCGTGATCATGGCGGCGCAGCATTTCCAGACGAAAGGTTGCTCAATCGGCTTGTGAGGTCGATATCCATTCCCATTCGCGCGCCGCTCTGAAATCGAGATCGGGAGATCTCGTCCGGAAAGTCGTATATGCGGAGAATGACCTGTCCCGTATGGGCGGGATGTCAATCGGCGCCGAACTGGGGCTCTGGATCGGCTTGCGAAAGGAACCCCTTGGGCGCCCGTCTTGAGGCGGGTCGGTGAGGATCAGGCTCGGTTCTTGAAGCGCCAGATCTCGTTGCCGGTCTCGACGATGTCGCAATGGTGGGTGAGCCGGTCCAACGTCTTGCGGCGGATGGTCTTGACGAGCTTTTCTGCTGCGGCCTTCGATGTTCCGGATGTCTTGTCTATCTTCACCCCATAAAAGTTACGATGAGCTAGAAATCTTCCGGCGCCAAAACCCTCACATCTGTCCCGAACGTGCTGACGTCAGACATATGCGCGGCGCATGTGACCGTTGGCCCTGATGAAGTCCGCGCGCCGGGGCCCGATCAGACGAACGAGCTCGTGAAGTCCTGACGGCGCCTCGGGGTGTCCCGGTTGCGGTCCCGTTTGATCATCATTACGCGCTCTCGCCCCTGCATCTCATCGCGGCGATATCGTGCGCCGCCCCTATCTCTCAGGTTCAGATGGTGGGGGTCCGCGACCGAAAGACGGCGGATGAGGGCCACGGACTTGGCCCAAACCGATGGACAGAGGGAGGCGCGGCCCGGGCCGGTTCATTCGGGGCGCGCGGCCTGGGGGGCCGCCTCCTGACGGCCCTCATTCTCCGCCGCAGATCGAGATCGATTCATACTCACGGCGCCGGCGCAGGATGGACGATCCAGAACTGGGCGGCGAAATTGCCGGTCTCGGACATGATCGGCTCGGCGAGGTCGCCGAATGTGTCGATCGATCGCGCTTCGGAAAGGAAATAGTTGAAGAGGCGGATCGCCCCGGGCCGACGAGTCACGCCGCAGCGCCAGTATTGGCCGCTTAATCTGGGGGAGCCGCCTTCCGTGTCGGTCAGGGCGAGCGGATAGGACTTTGCCGGATTATTATCAACGTCGAGGGCTGCTGCGCCGGGCGTGGCGCCCCCGTTGCGGATCAGCCAGTACCCGCCGCCGATCCGGTTGAACTGCCATCGCTCCATCACTTGCATGTCCTTCCTCTGGATGCGCGAAGTCAGCGCCATTTGGCCGCCCAGGTTGCGCAATGTCGCGCCGACCCAGGCCAGCTGCACCTGCCCGCCGAGGGTCGCCATCTGGCCCAGCTTGTCAGACCAGTACCTGCTTTCGAGCCGGTACCACTGTCCATCCACGATCATCGGGCAGGCGTCGTAGAGATAATCGCCCGAGGCATAGCGCTGCGCGGCCTCGCGCGTGAGCCGCTGGGCGGTCAGACCCTGAACTTCGGCCACGACCCGGGTGAGCTCGGTCAGTGCGGCCGTCATCGCGACAAGTGGCCGCTCGGACCCGATCTCGGGCGTCACGGGCAGGATCCGCCGGGCGTTCCGCAGATCGGACAAAAGCGCCCGCCATCGCCCCGCGGCTGCGCCGACGCCCGCCGCAACCGCCCCGATGTCCGGCCCGATCCGAACGTCCGGATTGGCCGGATACCCCCCTCGCGCATAGTCGGCGGACGCGGCTGCGATCAGATCTCTCGCCGCGATCAAGGCGTCGACCCGCGGGCCGGTTCGCGCGATCGCCCCGTCGAGAAGGTCCTCAAGCCGGGCCGCCTTGAGCGACCAGGCGGCCGGATCGAAAGTCGGATCGGGATCGAGGGCCAGCGCGTCGAGCTGATCGCAGAGCGTTTGCAGCTCCGCAATCACATCGGTGAGGCTTAGAAGGTCGTCGCGCGCAGAGGTGTTGAGCGCGCCCTCGGTTTGCGGCCAGTCCCGCATCGCTGGCCGCAGCGCGGCCCAGCCCCCGGTGTTGCGCAGCCGGCGCACCAGAAGCATGGCCCCGACCGTGCTTTCGAGGTCGACCCCGGTCCGGTAGGCGAAGTCGGCCGCGTCGCTCCAGATATCGGCCGTTATCGGGGCCGTGGCCGTGGCCGCGGCGGCCTCCGGCCGGCAGGTTCGCGCCTCGGCCGCTCCCGCGACCAGGGCGGCGCAGAGGGCGAGGAGCCGGACCGATGAGCGCCCCCTCATGTTGCGGCCCACCCCTTGAACACCAGCCGCAGATCGTGGACAGGCCCGGGCAGAGGGCTCGGCTCAAGAAGCTCGATAACCCAGCGGGTGAAAGGGGTCGGAAGCGCCTCGGTCAGGGTCTGAACAAAATTGATCCGGTTGTCCTGATGTTCGAACCGGAGCGAGAGCGGGTCCGAAAAGATCGTTTCGATCCCGGACTTGCCCCGGTCGCGAAACGTCCGACCGCTGACGATCCGGACAGCGATCCTTTGCGGGGTTGGCTGGACAAGCCCGGCCCAGGCCTCGACCCTGCTGAGGCGGACCCGATTGAAGGCGGCGAAATCGGCATTTTCGCTGTCGAGATCAAAGAGGATCGGGTTGCCGGCGGAGAGGCTTTCCATCAGCGCCTTGTCGTCGATGACGAGCTCGCGCTCGAAGGCGCCGCGTTCGCGCGCGCTCACGGCCAGGGCGGATTGGTATTCGGTCTTGAAATCGGCGAGCGCGGTCGCCATTGCGGCGGTTGCGCGCGCCTTGACGACCCGGCTCTTGAGCGGGCGCGAGGTCTCATAGATCTGCGCCGCGCGGGCGCCGTAGGTTGCAACGAAAAAGCCGCGGGCGGCCCCTTCGGCGCGCAACAGCGCCTCCGAGCGCAGCTGCTTGCGCATTTCGGTCGCATCGCCAATGGTCCGGGTCAGGGTTTCGAGCCGCTGACGCTTGCTGACGATGGCGATCCATTCGAGCTTGAGGGCGGCGAGCTGGCGGGCGATCGAGATCTTGGCCGCCATCTGTTCGGCCAGCAGGCGGCCGTGCACGCAGACCTTCTGGACCGCGGTCTTGTAGTTGTTTGCGGCCGTCTTGATCTCGGACTCGCTGTCGGGATCGTTGATGACGAGACCGAGCATGTTGACCATTTCGGTCTCGAGGATGGTCCAGGCGGCCTTGGTCTCTTCGGCCTGTGGATAGTCCGACAGGCCCCGCATCGCATCGCCAAGCTCGGCCACGGTCCTGGCCATCTTTTCGGCGCTCATCCGTTCCAACCCGCGGGCCGGGTTGTTCAGGACGGGCAGGGCCGAATGCAGCACGCTCTTGGCCGGATCGGCGAATTTCGACAGCACGTCGGAATTGTGCCGGGCCCAGTTGATCGGGATCACGAAGTATTTGAGCAGCGCCGTCAGCGCCGATTTGACGTCGGTGATCGATGCGCCGAGCTGCTTGGCCTCGGTGAACATGTCGCCCACGCCCTGAACGCCCTTCACGCCCTGATCGGTCAGCGCGGCCGGGTTCGGCGGGACGCCGACGCAGAGGGCCGCCGCCGACCCCGCGATGGCCACGATCGCAAAGGCGATATCAAAGGCCAGCTTCACGCTCCGCTTGATCGTGGCGAGGTTGTTCTGCAGCTCGAGCTGAAGCGAGGCGAGTTCAGCATCGAACTGATCCTTCGCGATGGTTCGCGAGGCCGCATCGAGCGCATCGATCTGGTCAGCCAGCCGCTTTTCCAGATCGTCGCGCCGGGCGAGCAGGGTGTCGAGGTCGATCGTGTCCCGGTCGGCGAAGGCGGTGACGAGGCTGCCGACCATAGTCGAGATATCGACCTCGCTGTCGATGCTGCGCAGCGTGTCCTCCATCGTCGACATCGCCCGGCTATGCGCCTCGGCGAGGTCGATATAGCGGTCGGCCCCAAGGACGGGCATCGGCCGCATGACCCCGCTGTCGGTCGGCGCCGGGATCAGCGACCGAAGCGCCTCGGCCGACCGCGTCAGCTCGCCGAATTCCGTGTCGACGCCGGACCAGCGGTTGATCCATCCCAGCGTGTCGTGACAGAGCCGCAGCTCATCCGCGCCGGGAAGCGGCGCGCCGAGGATCGCGGCGGCCAGATCGAATTGCGTGGACAGAACCAGATGCAGCGGCGCGCCATGGGTCAAAAGCCCGGGCGGCACCCGGACCGACCGCACCGCCATCGCCCCGTCGCGCCAGCCGAAATAGACAAAGCTCGGCGGGCCGTCGGTCTCGACGGCCTGGCTCAGGTCATAGGCGTCCTTGCCCCGCGGTCCGCCGAAGAGGTTGATGTCCGCGTCGATTTCGGCGGCGACGATCCGGATGACGCTGCCGGTGTCCGCCCCCTCATGCGACATGCGCAGGATCGCCGGACCGTTGGCCGCCATTCTTCGGGAGACGATGGTGACCCGCCGGACGGACCGGTCGAGCCGACGGTTGAATTTCGCCGGAAAATTGACCGTATCGGCAAAAATGTCGAGTTCGTCGAAATTCCCATTCTCGGCCTCATCGAGGGCCTTGGCGAGGTCGATCTCAAGATCGGCCATCGTCATCAGGGCGCTTCCCTCGGGCAGGCCTGTTGTTTTGACCAGCGGCGAGGGCGGCACCAGCTTGTCGTGTTCGAACTGCTGGATGAGAAGTCCGAGATCCATCGAAGTCATGGGATGCGTTCCAATCTACAATGCCGGGCCGTGCGCCGCCCCCTTTTCGGTGAGGGCGGCGCGGGGTGCGCTCAGGCCGCCTGGGTCGCGGCTGCTGCGAAGAAGTCGACGACATTGTCCTTGGCCTTCGGCGCGCCCCCGAACTTGCGGAACCGGTCCGCCTGACCTGCGATCCTCGCCCAGCCTCGTTGGGCGGTGGAGAGGGTCGTGGTGAGGGCGAACCAGTTCTCGCCCTCGACGGCCGCAGTCCCGCTTTTCGACAGGATATTGCGGACGTTCTCGAGATCCGAGGCGATGGCCCGCCATGCCCTGCCCAAAAGCTCGATCTTCGGGGTCAGATCGTCGATCTGGCCGATGACCCGGTCATAGCCCTGTGACGCGGTGGTGTAATAGCCGTTGAACCGCTCATGCACCCCGATGTTTTCGGCGTACTTGGCGATCTCCTTCAACTTGGCCTTGATCTTCTCGCGGGTGAGCGCGAGGTCCACGCCGACCCCGATTTCGACGCCGGCCATGATAAGGGGCCCGAAGATCGGAATGGCGAGGTAGACGGGCGAGCTCGCCAACACGATCACCTCGTCGCTTTCCTTCTTTTGCAGAGCTTTGAGTTCGCCCTGAAACTGCTTCAGGACCGAGCGAAGCTGGACCATCTCGTCACTCTCAGCGCCGAACGCCTTGTCAAAGCGGATCTTCGAGGCGGCGAACGCAAGCTTGCAGGTCTTGAGCCGGGCGGTAATCCCGTCAGGCGCCAGAATGGCCCGCTGCAGGGCGTCGGCCTTTTCAGCGCGTATGCTGGCCTCTGCGATGAGCGCGTCGAGCGCGCTGGCGAACCTGTCGCGGATCTGCTTGGACCGCCCTTCGACCCCGTCCACATTCCAGACGCCGATGAGCGCCTTCCACTTGTCGTCCGGCGTCGCGTCGGTCGGGGCGCCATCCCAGTCGAACTTGTCGACGAGCTCGATCAGGCGGTCGTAGGTGGCGCCGGCCGAGTCGTTATAGTGGACGATGTCATCGGCCAGCACGAGCATCTTGCCCTCGACATCGGTCTTGAACATTTCACCGCAGGTCTTCAGGTCCCCGAACAGGCCAACCGCCTCGACGAATTCGTCCCGGAACGGATCGGCCGCGTCCATCCCAAGGGTTGCGCGCATCTTCGCTTCTGTTGTCGGGCTGGAAATCACCGACCAATCGAAGAATGTCGTCATCTCGAGCCAGTCATTGGTGCTTAGCACCGAAATGCCGGAATAGATGTCCTTGCTCGGGTCAAATGGGGTAGAATCGTCTGCCATGACGGTAGCTCCTGTTGTAAAGGCATCAATAAACTGCAGATTTTCGGCGCAGGCGGCGACAAAGTCTTCGGGAGGTATGAAATCGGCGAGTTGAGATATTCCGTGAATTTCAACCTCGACCCCGGCGTCGCCGGAATACAGGGAAAGTCGTTCCCGTATCGCGTTTTTCCCTGCGCCGCGCATCTTGGCTTTTTCCTCGCCGGTCAGATCGAATATGAAGGTTGGAGTAGTAGAGGTCGGGGATCTGCACGGTCCGTTGCGCGTATTCGCCATGGACGACCTTATCGCCCACGGTATTGGCCGCAGCGGCAGCGATCCTGGTGATCGAGGCTTCCAAGCGGGCCTTGATATCGTCCCAGGCCCTGGCGAGTTCAGAGCGTCTGTCCTCCTGCGCCGCCTCCCGGAGGATCGTCCGGATCTCGTCGGTTTTGCCGACTTTGACTCCCGGGGTTGCAGGGCCTTGCCTCGACATGCCCCGTCTGATCTTGCGCAAACCCGCGGCGCTGAACAGCGCGATCCGGCGGTCGGTGTGGTTCGCGCCGATGAAGGCAAGATCGCGGAGACTCGGATCGGGCGACATCTCGCCCCGCCGGGCAAGCTCGGAAACCCTGATATCGCCCCGCTTGGCGGCGAGGCCGGTCCGAAAGGCGGTCGCCTCCGCCCCTTGCGGCTCAAGAAGCGCTTTCGCCTCAGCTACGCGCCGGTCGATAAGGCTCGCAAACCAGGCATGGAGCTTTTCGCCCCGGTGGGGGCTCCGCCCACGCAATTCCGATGCTCCGAAAAGATTCTTCTGGTCCTGAATCGCCTTTGCCGGACAACTGAGCATGTCGTCATCGGAAGTAGCGGTCAGTCCGCCGATGAACTGCGCCTCGCCGCTTTCCCGGGTTTGGGCCGCGTCAAACCCCAGACCGACGGTGGAGGTCATCATTGCCCTGGCCGAGGCGCCGCCGACATTGCGAAGGCCGGCGGTCATGCGCTTCTCTTCCAGCACCCGGACCCCGCCGATATGGACGAGGCCCTTTGGCCCTCCGCCCTCAAAAACGATATTCTCGATGGACGCTTGCGACGGAATGGCGCCGGGCGCACCCGCAGGCTTTCGATAGATGGCCGGGACAGGCATTCTTCACTTCCGATTTCCGTCCGGACAAGTGACGCAAGCTGCGGCCGCACGTAAATCCAGATTGAAGCAGTCCCGCAATCGTGGGGCGAGTTCCGTCGTGGGACAAGCAGAAAATGCTTTTTTGTGGCGGCTTACCAAAACTTATTCGGCGCACGCCCGAACCTACTCGCTACCGCACGACGAACTGGAAGTCCTGCAATGAAACGCTGAGGCGGCGGGGATCACTGCTGATCTGGCTCGACAAGGATATGGCGTGGGCCGCCGCCCAGGCCGTCCGCCGGTATTCTCCGATACCGCGATTCCGTTCCGCCTGATGATGAAAGGGCTGTTCGGCCTGGCTCCCTGGTAAACGATCGGGATGGTGGCCGCGCCTTATCGAGATCGGTTCGGGTACGGGACTGGCGCGGGAACTGGCGGCGCGCGGCATCCAGACCAGCCGAGGCAACAGGGCCGACAAGCAGTATCTGTACCGCCTTCTGTACAGCCGCGCCTAGATTGGTGAGGCCGCCCACAGGGGCGGCAGCTATCCTGGCGAGCATGACGCCATCATCTGCCGCGCGATCTGGGACAACCGACAGGCGGCGAAGCGCCGATACATCCAGTATCGCCTCATCGCGCAACCAGAGATGGCTCCAGAAATCTGAACAGCAGGGATGAGTGGATTTTCTGCGCGACAGCCGCATGATCGCCGCGAGCGAGGAGAGAGCCATGGCGAGACGCTCTCGACGGAATGGCCGTCAAGCCGGTGAGAGTCGGTTTCCTGTTGATTTTTCGACGTCGATATTTCGCCCGAATGGCCGGGTGACAGACCGGCTGACTTATGAGGCGGCGCGTCTCTGGAGGTCGTCAAGATCTCTGTCGAAGGCCAGCAAAACGAGAGTCATCCCGCGCGCCGGGTGCTTGGCTCACAGAGTGAACTTCAGGGATTGTGTTCGTGGCGTGTTCAAGAATTTAGACTTTTGGAAATCCGCCGTCGAATTTTTCGGCTCAACCGCGCCAATGGGGCGTTCATGCGCTTGATATCGGCCTCTCGGGCGGCAATGAATTCCGGCGAAATTACAGGCGCAGACGCTTTGGGTTTAGGGTCATTCAGATCATATCCAAAGCGCTCAAAATCCTCGGCGTAAAGCGCCGCGATGCGATCCAGGTCTTTGGAGCTGGGTTCAATATTCCGCGACAATGGCCCCCTCTTTTTCGTATAGGCTCCGCGCCGGTTTACTTCCGCGAAAGCGCGAGGGGCGTCTTGCCTTCCAGTGATCATATCCAACCAAATTATCAGACTGTCTAGTCCATGCTCAAGATGGAATATCATAGATCTATCTGGTACTATTCTATTCATTGGCAGTATGTGATTATCATATTTAAAGTAAAGCTCTTGATGGTCGATATTTTCAATCCATTCAGAAAATCCAATATTTTCTGGAATGGATCGTTCTACTTCTTTCTGGAAGTGAAATGTACTAACGATCCGGGAGACAGGGTGTCGGACGACTGAAAACGTCCAATCGAAAAAATGCAAAGGGATTAAGCGCTCCATAGACTCGCAATCCACATGTTGTGGAGACGATCTCGTCCATTGCCGTTCTCTATTGTGACCAGATTGGATAAAATTACTATCGTAAAAAGCCAAGGCTCCAAATCGTTCCTTTATATACATATTAACAGACGATCCGCCACATTTTGGAACATGGGCGTAGTAGTAAAGTGAATTTTCAAATTTAAATAACGGCATGGTGACTACCGGTGTAAATAATAGGCTGCCAACCATCGTACGGCCATAGCAAGGCAATATCAATGCTATAGAAGCAAAAAATATGCAATACGATATATCAATAGGTAAAATTATTTATCGTATTTCCGTAAGAATATAGAGTCAGTGTAATGACTTTCTATATCATGGTTAATAGGTTAATTGGTAGTATTAGTAATGTATGTTAATGGCGATGACTTTGAGATTATTGATATTTTGCAATATTAAATATGTACTTTAAGTACTATTATGTAGGTGCTTTTGGTGTCTACATTATTCGCTCAGTCGAACAAAGCGGCGGAGGGGTCGCCTCGATTTTCTAAAGTGGCGGCTTTAATATTTCCTACTGTAGGCAGGAGGTTCGGGAGCCTGACGGCCTAACTCTCCGGTCAGTGTTTGGCGATCTATCGGCCGTGTCATCCTGACGCTGCAGCCAGTCGTTCAGCGCCTCTTCGCGGGCGGTTTGCCTGATTTATTGAATAAGAATGCGGTTTTTCCGAAAGCGCTGAAGGCTGACCTGGCGCCGAGCCGGAAAGCCGCCGAAAAGGCGCTGCTGCGCGCCAGCAGGCCATCGACATCCTTCTTGCGGTCCCTCGGGCGAACCATTCGCCGTTCGTGTTCTGGAACCGCGCCGAAGGCGGCTACTATCGGTCGGTGTCGAATCTCTTCTACGATTATGGTCAGGAGACCGGGTTCGGCTCCCGCCTTCACGACATTCGTCACAAGTTCGCCACCGAGCGACTGAAGGAGGGTTGGTCGGTCTACAAGGTTCAGAGATATATCGGCCACGGATCCGTGGTGACTACGGAGCGCTACTATTTCCGCTACCTGACGCAGGAAGAGCAGAAGGTCGCCCAGGCCGACGGAAATTCCGGCCTCTGAAATCTCGCCGCCGCGCGCCGAATGAACCCCCCCCCGGAGAGGCGGGTTTTTCATGTCCGATGCGCGAAGCGGATGCCGGATCGTGCGCTCATAGCCGACGAAATCCGGCATAGCCGGTGCGCTCGGCGGAGCATGAAAACGTCATAGTATGACGCTTTTTGGGATCTTCAGTGTCCCGGGCGGGTTTTGCACCCGAAGAATATATTGATTAATTTCAGAAGGTTGTGGCGGAGAGACAGGGATTCGAACCCTGGGAGGACTTGCGCCCTCAACGGTTTTCGAGACCGCCCCGTTCGACCACTCCGGCATCTCTCCATGGTGTGTCGGTCGACAACGGGCGGTCTTTAGCGGGGCGGGGCCGGCGGCGCAAGGGTTTTGGCGCGCCGTTGGCGCTTCAGCGGCCGTCCCGAGCCGTGCTGCGCGGGTAGGTTCCGAGAACTCTGAGAAACGAGGTGAAAAAGCCCAGCTCCTCCATGGCGAGGCGCACGGAGCGGTCTTCGGGATGGCCTTCGACATCCGCGTAGAATTGCGTCGCGGTGAATGAGCCGTCGACCATGTAGCTTTCGAGTTTGACCATGTTGACGCCGTTGGTCGCGAAGCCGCCCATCGCCTTGTAAAGCGCGGCGGGCACGTTGCGCACCTGAAAGACGAAGCTGGTCATCGCCGGGCCGCCGGCCGGGTCCGCTTCGATCTTCCGGGGGCTCATGACGAGAAACCGCGTCGTGTTGTGCGCCGCGTCCTGAATGTCGGAGGCGAGCGAGACGAGGCCGTAGATCTCTCCGGCGAGTTTCGAGGCCAGGGCCGCGCGACTCTTGTTTCCGGCCGTCGCGACCGCCATGGCCGAGCCGGCGGTGTCGGCGCCGGTCACGGGTTTGATCGCGTGCGCCTTCAGGAAGCGGCGACACTGGCCGAGAAGAACCGTGTGGCTCTGGGCCTCCTTCACGTCCTCCAGCGTGGCCCCGGGCACGCCGAGCAGCTCGATCCGGACGGGAACGAAATGTTCGGCTATGATGTAAAGTCCGCTTTCCGGCAGCAACCGATGGATATCCGCCACCCGGCCGTAAAGTGAATTCTCGACGGGGAGCATGGCGAGCGCCGCGTCGCCGGTTTTCACCGCGGTCACGGCGTCCTCAAAGGTCTGGCAGGGCAAGGGCTCCATCTCCGGATAGACCTCCCGGCAGGCCTGATGCGAATAGGCGCCGAACTCGCCCTGAAAGGCGATGCGGGATCCGTCGGCGGCGGGGGGTGTCTCGGCCATGCGTGCTCTGTCTCCGGTCAATGCGTCGCGCTTTATACGCCTTGCCCGGCGCGGCGGGAAGCTTGTATAGGCGTATCAAAGTACGGACGTTCGCGACCTGCGAGGGCGGACGAAAGCGGAGGGCGAAAGTGGAGCTTAACAAGATTGTCGGGGCGTTTTGCGCTTCACTGCTGGTGTTTCTTGGCCTCGGTTTTTTCGCGGAGCAGATTTTTGATTCGCATGGGGGCGAGGAGCTGGCCTTCGCGCTCGCCGTCGAGGAGAGCTCGGACGCCGCGCCTGAGGCGCTCGACATTGGCGAGATTTTCGCCGCGGCGGACCCCGCGCGAGGCGAGAAGGTGTTCAAGAAATGCGCCGCGTGCCACAAGCTTGAGGACGGCGTGAACGCCATCGGGCCTTACCTCTGGGGCGTTGTCGGCCGTGAGATCGACTCCGCAGATGGGTACGACAAGTACACCGGCGCGCTTCTGGCGATGGGCGACGAGTGGACGCCGGAGAATCTTTTCCATTTTCTTGAAAATCCGCGGAAACATGCGCCCGGGACCGCGATGAGCTTCGCGGGCCTTCCGAAGGCGGCCGACAGGGCTGACCTGATCGCCTATCTCAATGAGGCCGATGGGTCTCCGGAACCGCTCCCGCAGCCGGCCGTGGCCTCTTCGAGCGAAGATGAGGCGCCGGCCGGCGCCGAGGAAGGCGAGGCGCCCGCCAAGGAATAACGCTCATATGCTCATGAGCAGAGACGCGGGGCCGCCTTCGGGCGGCCCTTTCTTTTTCGGCTCCCTTCAGAGCAAGGCGGATGCGTGGGGGCCGCCGCGCCGGCGCCCTTTTTCTGGCGTGCTTGTCTCTCTACGTTGCGGCCACTAGCCTCCGAAGGACGAGCATTTTCGGAATGAGACATGCGCATCACACGACGTGAGTTCACCACCACGCTCGCCGCCGGCATGGCGGCCGGAGCGGTTCGGCCGGGGCGGGCGCGCGCCGGCGATGAGATCAGGCGCTCGCATGGCGCGTCACTGGTCGGCGCGTTGAAATACCCGGCCGATTTCACGCATTTCGACTATGTTAATCCGGATGCGCCGAAAGGCGGCGCGACCCGGCTGGCGACGCAGAGCAATTTCGACAGCTTCAATCCGTTCATCGTGAAAGGCGACAGCCCGGCCGGCGTCAGCCTGATTTTCGATACGCTGATGACGCCGTCGCTCGACCAGGGATCGACGATGTACGGGCTTCTGGCCGAGTGGATCGAGTATCCGGCGGATTTTTCCTGGGCGGCCTTCAAGCTGCGCGCCGGCGCGCGCTGGCATGACGGCGCGCCGGTGACGGCGGCGGATGTCGTCTTCTCGTTCGAAGCGCTGACGACCAAGGGCCATCCGCAATACCGGTTCTACTACGCCAACGTGACCGGCGCGCGGGATATGGGCGAGGGGGTCGTCCGCTTCGATTTCGACAAGGCCGGAAACCGCGAACTGCCGCATATCATGGGCCAGCTCGCGGTTCTGCCGAAGCACTGGTGGACGGATCGGGAGTTCGATCGCTCCTCGCTGGAGCCGCCGCTTGGCTCCGGCCCCTACCGGATCGGTTCGTTCGAGCCGGGCCGCTTCGTCGAATATGAGAGGGTGGAGGAGTATTGGGGCCGCGATCTGCCGGTGAATCGCGGCCAGCACAATCTGGACCGGATCCGCTATGAGGTCTTTCTGGACGCGGACGCCGCGTTCGAGGGATTCAAGTCCGGCGGGTTCGATTTCCGGGAGGAGAACTCCGCCTCTAAATGGGCGCAGCAGTACAGCTTTCGCGCGGTGGAGCGCGGCGCCGTCAAACGCGCCGAGGTCGCCACCACGGGGCCGAAACAGGTGCAGACCTTCGCCTTCAATCTCAGGCGCCCGAAATTCGGGGATCAGCGGGTGCGCGAGGCGATCGGGCTCGCGTTCGATTTCGAGCGGACGAACAAGGTGGTCTATTTCGGCCAATACGCCCGCCCGACCAGCTATTTTCAGGGCACGGACAGTCTGATGCCGTCCGGCGCGCCGGAGGGCGCAGAGCTTGCGATGCTGGAGCCGCTCCGCGGCCAGATCCCGGACGAGGTGTTCGGCCCGCCCTGGACGCCGCCGAAAACCGACGGCTCAGGGCGCAACCGCGCGCAGCTGAAGCGCGCGGAGAGGCTTTTGAAGGAGGCCGGCTACAGCGTGAGCGACGGCGTTCTTCGCGGCCCGGACGGCGCGCCGTTCGAGATCGAGTTCCTCTCGGCGCAGGACAATCAGGCGCGGGTCATCCTGCCGTTCATCAGGAATCTCGAGCAGCTCGGCTTCCGGGCCAGTCTCCGCGTCGTCGACGGGCCGCAATATATCCGGCGCGTGGCGCAGGACGACGCGTTCGATTGGGACATGATCATCTGGGTCGTGGCGAATTCCGAAAGCCCCGGCAACGAGCAGCGTGAGTTCTGGGGGTCGGAGACGGCGATGCGGGTCGGGGCGCGCAATGTCGGCGGGGTCGCCGATCCTGCGGTCGACGCGCTGATCGACCGCATCATCTTCGCCGTCGACCGGGCCGAGCTGGAGGCCGCCTGCCGCGCGCTGGACCGGGTTCTGCTCTGGCGACGCTACATGATCCCGCAGCTTTACACGCCGTTCGAGCGCATCGCCTGGTGGGACCGGTTCGGCCATCCGGATCCGCTCCCGCCGCGCGATCCCGCGTTTCCGACCGTCTGGTGGTGGGATGAGGCGAAGGCCGCCGGGATCGAGGAGGGAAGATGAGCGCGGGGCGCTTCATCGTCCGCTCCGCTCAACGGGTTCTTGCGGCGGCGCTGCTCCTCGCGGCGCCCGGCGCCTTGGCCGCGCCGGTGACGGCGCATGGCGTGTCGGCCTTCGGCGCGCTGAAGTACCCTGCGGATTTCGCGCATTTCGAGCACGTGAATCCCGATGCGCCGAAAGGCGGGCGGCTCAGAACCCGCTCGACCTTCGCCGCGAAGACGTTCGACAGCCTCAACCCCTTCATTCTGAAGGGGGAGGCGGCGCTGGAGGTCGCGCTTCTCGTCTTCGAGCCGCTGATGATCCCCGCCGCGGACGAGTTGGACGCCGTCTATGGCCTGATCGCGAAGAGCGTGACCTATCCGCAGGACCGCTCCTGGGCCGAGTTCGACCTGAGGCCGGAGGCCCGCTTTTCCGATGGGACGCCGCTGACGGCGGATGACGTCGTCTTTTCATTCGAGACTCTCAGGGACGAAGGGTCTCCCTCGTGGCGGATTCGTCTCAAGCCTGTCGAGCGCGTGGAGGCGCTGGCGCCAGGCCGAGTGCGCTTCACGTTTCGCGAAGGCGCGTCCACGCGCGATCTGCCGATGCTCGCGGCGTCGATCCCGGTTCTCTCCCGCGCGTCGTGGGAGGGGCGGGCTTTCGCCGAGTCGACGCTGGAGCCTCTCATCGGCTCCGGGCCGTATCGGATCGGCGAGGTGCGGACGGGGCGCTCAATCGTCTATGAGCGGCGCGACGATTACTGGGCGCGGGATCTTCCGGTGAATCGCGGCCGCTGGAATTTCGATCGCCTGGAATATGAGTATTTCCGCGATGAGACCGCAGCCTTCGAAGCGTTCAAGTCCGGCGCCTATGACCTTCACGAAGAGTTTTACTCGAAACTCTGGGCGACGGCCTATGACTTTCCGGCGGTGGCGGCGGGGCAGGTGAAGCTCGCCACATTGCCGGATCTCCGCCCATCCGGGGCGCAGGGCTACTGGTTCAATCTCCGCCGCCCGAATCTCTCCGATCCGCTGGTGCGCCGCGCGATTGCGATGGTGTTCGATTTCGAATGGTCGAACCGGACGCTTTTTTACGGGCTCTACTCCCGGACGACGAGCTTCTTTCAAGGCTCTCCGCTCGCGGCGTCGGGTCCGCCTTCGGCGGCCGAGCTCGCGCTGCTGGCGCCGCTGGCCGACGCGCTTCCGCCCGACATCCTGACCGCGCCGGCCTTCACTCCGCCAAAGACGGACGGCTCCGGGCGCCTTCGCACCCAGCTTCTGGCCGCCGGCGCGCTGCTGGACGAGGCGGGCTGGACGCTCGGCCCTGACCGGCTCCGCCGGAATGCGGCGGGAACGCCGCTCTCGGTCGAATTCCTTGATGACAGTCCGGCCTTTCAGCGCATCACGCAGCCGTATATCCGCAATCTTCGCCAGATTGGCGTCGATGCGACGATGCGGACCGTGGATCCGGCGCAGAGGCAGGAGCGCATGAAGACCTATGATTTCGACATCACCATCGCCCGGATGACGATGCAGTCGACGCCGGGCGTCGAGCTTTGGACGTTGTTCGGCTCGGAGGCGGCGGAGGCGGAGGATACGCTCAATCTCTCCGGCGTCGCCAATCCGGCGATCGACGCGTTGATCGAAGCCGTGGTCGCGGCGAAGACCGCGCCCGAACATGCGGCCGCGGTCTCGGCGCTCGACCGGGCGCTCCGCGCGCTCCACATATGGGTTCCGCAATGGTCCAAGGCGAGCCACACCATCGCCTGGTGGGACCGGTTCGGCCGGCCGGAGACCAAGCCGCCCTTCGCGCGGGGCGTTGTCGACCGCTGGTGGCGCGACGCGGAGCGCGACGCCGCCCTCACCGCGGCGCGAGGCGAAGAATAGGGCGGGGCGCGCCTATTGCGCTTTCCGCGGACCCGGCGCGATCATATCATGTCCGGGAACAGGCGACATCGGAGCGACGCATGGTCTCGAAACGAACTGTCATCGGCATGTTGTGCGCGGCCGGCGCGGCGGTGTCGCTCATGGCCTGCGCCGCGCCGACGCCTTATGAACCGGCGGCGCCGGGCGTGGTCGGGGCCGAAGGCTTCAGCGAGATGGAGTTGGAGCCGGGCCGCTACCGGGTCACGTTCACCGGCAACAGCGTGACCAGCCGCGAGGAGGTGGAGACCGGCGTTCTCCTTCGCGCGGCGGAGGTGACGCTGGCGGCGGGCGGGGACTGGTTCCAGGTCGTGCGGGAGGACACCGAAACGGATACGCAGCGGGTCACGGTCGGCGCTGGTCCCTATCCCTATGGCGTATACGGGCGCCGCTTCGGCTTCTCCACCTTCGACACGTTCGAGACCCGCGAGATCAAACGCTATCAGACCATCGCCGAGATCATGGTCATGACCGGCGAAAAGCCGGCGGGGGCGCCTGAAGCGTATGACGCGCGGGCCGTCGTCGCGGCGCTTGGCCCGAGGGTGCGCCGCCCGGAAACGAACTGACGCCGGAGAGAGGGGGCGCCGAGCCTCTTGACCCCAGCCGCGCCCACGCCCAAAACCTCCGGCCATGGCCGCCTATATCCTTCGACGCCTGCTCCTGATCATTCCGACGCTGTTCGGGATTCTGGCGATCAATTTCGCCATCATCCAGTTCGCCCCGGGCGGGCCGGTGGAGCAGGTGATCGCGCAGCTGACGCAGGCGACCGGGGGTGTGACGGAACGGTTTTCCGGCGGCGGCGATGCGGCGGCGGGCGCGTCCGGCGAGAGCCAGTACAAGGGCGCGCAGGGGCTCGACCCCGAGTTCATCGAGGATCTGGAGCGCCAGTTCGGTTTCGACAAGCCGCCGCTGGAGCGGTTCCTGAACATGGTCTGGAACTATGTCCGCTTCGATTTCGGCGAGAGCTACTTCCGCTCCGTGTCGGTCATCGATCTGATCCTGGAGAAGATGCCGGTCTCGATATCGCTGGGAATCTGGACGACGCTTCTGAGCTATCTCGTCTCGATTCCGCTCGGCATCCGCAAGGCGGTGAAGGAGGGGTCCCGGTTCGATGTCTGGACATCGGGAATCATCATCGTCGGCTATGCGATCCCGGGGTTTCTGTTCGCGATCATGCTGCTGATCTTTTTCGCCGGCGGCAGCTATTTTCAATGGTTCCCGCTCAGAGGGCTGCATTCGAGCGGCGCGGAGCAGCTCTCGACCATCGGCTATGCGCTCGATTACCTTCATCATGTCGCGCTGCCGGTTCTGGCGATGGCGATTTCCGGGTTCGCGACGCTGACGCTCCTGACGAAGAACTCCTTTCTCGACGAGATCGGCAAACAATATGTCGTGACCGCCCGCGCGAAAGGGCTGTCGGAAAGCCGGGTTCTTTACGGGCATGTCTTCCGGAACGCGATGCTGATCGTCGTCGCCGGGTTTCCGGCGGCTTTCGTCTCGATCTTCTTCACCGGCTCTCTCCTGATCGAGACGATCTTCTCGCTCGATGGGCTTGGGCTCCTTGGCTATGAGAGCATCATCAAGCGCGATTATCCGGTGGTGTTCGGGACGCTCTTTCTTTTCGGGCTGATCGGGCTTCTGATGCAGCTGATCACCGATCTCGTCTATACGCAGATCGACCCGCGGATTGATTTCGAGGGCCGCTGATGTTTCGTCTCACCCCGATCGGCCAGCGACGCTGGCGGAATTTCAAGGCGAACCGGCGCGGCTGGTGGTCGCTGTGGATCTTTCTCGCGCTCTTTCTCATATCGCTCTTCGCGGAGGTGGTCGCGAACGACAAGCCGCTGGTGATGTCGTTCAAGGGGGAGTTGCACTTCCCGATGCTCACCTTCTACCCGGAAACCTATTTCGGCGGCGATTTCGGGACCGAACCCGATTACACGGACCCGTTTGTCCAGGATCTGATCCGCGGCAATGGCGATGGGATCGTCGAAGCGGGGGAGACGCCGGGCTGGATGATCTGGCCGCTGATCCCTTTCTCCTATGACACGCCGAATTACGAGGTGGAGACGGCGCCGGCGCCGCCGTCCTCCCGGAACTGGCTCGGCACCGACGACCAGACGCGCGACGTGCTGGCGCGGGTGATCTACGGGTTCCGGATTTCGGTGCTCTTCGGGTTCTCGGTCACCATTCTCTCTTCGCTCATCGGCGTCCTCGCCGGCGCGACGCAGGGGTTCTTCGGCGGTTGGGTCGATCTCTTCTTTCAAAGGGTCGTGGAGATCTGGGGCAACATCCCGACGCTCTACGTGCTGATCATCGTCTCGGCGGTCATCACGCCGAATTTCTGGATTCTCATGATCCTGCTTACGTTGTTCTCATGGACGGCGCTGGTCGGCGTGGTGCGCGCGGAGTTTCTGCGGGCGCGGAACTTCGAATATGTGCGGGCGGCGCGGGCGCTCGGCGTCTCCGACTGGCCGATCATGTTCCGCCATCTTCTGCCGAACGCGATGGTGGCGACGCTGACATTCGTGCCGTTTCTTCTGGCGGGATCGGTCTCCATCCTCGCCAGCCTCGATTTTCTCGGCTTCGGGTTGCCGGCGGATTATCCGTCGCTCGGCGATCTCGCGCTGCAGGGGAAGAACAATCTTCAGGCGCCGTGGCTTGGCGTCACCGCGTTTCTGACCTTCGCCATCATGCTGTCGCTTCTGGTGTTCATCTTCGAAGCGGTGCGTGACGCTTTCGACCCGCGAAAGACCTTTTCATGAACGTGCTCAGCGTTCGCGACCTCAAGGTCGGTTTTCGCTCCGAGGGGAGCATCGCGCCGGCGGTGCGCGGCGTCTCCTTCGATGTCGCGCGTGGGGAGGTGCTGGCTCTGGTTGGGGAGTCGGGCTCGGGCAAATCCGTCACCGCTCTCTCGACGGTCGGGCTGACCCCGAAATCCGCAGTCATCGAGGGCTCGGTTCTGTATGAAGGCCGCGAGTTGGCGGGCGCCGACGAGGCGCAGCTTCGCGCGGTGCGGGGCAATGACGTGAGCTTCGTTTTTCAGGAGCCGATGACCTCGCTCAATCCGCTCCACCCGATCGAGAGGCAGATCGGGGAGAGCCTCGCGGTCCATCAGGGGCTGCGGGGCGCGGCGGCGCGCGCGCGCATCCTCGACCTTCTCGACAAGGTTGGCGTCGCGGACGCGGAGAGCCGGCTCGGCGCGTTTCCGCATCAGCTCTCCGGCGGACAGCGCCAGCGGGTGATGATCGCGATGGCGCTGGCCAACAAGCCCGACCTTCTGATCGCGGACGAGCCGACCACCGCGCTCGATGTGACGATCGAGGCGCAGATTCTCGATCTTCTGAAGGATCTGCGGCGGGATGAAGGGCTTTCGATGCTTTTCATCACCCATGATCTCAACATCGTCCAGCGGATCGCGGACCGGGTCGCAGTGATGCGCCAAGGCCTGATCGTGGAGACGGGCGTCACCGCCGACGTGTTCGCGAAGCCCGAACATCCCTATACGAAAAAGCTCCTGAACTCCGCGCCGACCGGCCGGCCGGCCCCGGTTGCGCCGAACGCCCCGGTCATCTCGGAGGCCGAGGCGCTGAAGGTCTGGTTTCCGATCCGGCGCGGCTTTCTCCGGCGCACCGTCGGCTATGTGAAGGCGGTGACCGGGGCGAATGTCCGCGTCCATGAGGGGGAGACGTTGGGCGTCGTCGGCGAATCCGGATCCGGCAAGACGACGGTGGCGCTGGCGCTGATGCGGCTGATCGAGGCCGAGGGGCGGATCGCCTTCATCGGCCGCGACATCGGCGGGCTGAGCCGGCGCGCGCTCCGCCCGCTCCGCCGGGAGATGCAGATCGTGTTCCAGGACCCGTACGGCTCCTTGTCGCCGCGCATGTCCTGCTTCGAGATCATAGCGGAGGGGCTCGGCGTCCACCGGATCGCCGACGACCGCTCCCCGCGCGACCTGGTGAAGGAAAGACTGCGCGAGGTCGGCCTCCCGGAAGAGGCGATGGACCGCTATCCACATGAGTTCTCCGGCGGCCAGCGTCAGAGGATCGCCATCGCGCGCGCCATGATCCTGAAGCCGAAACTCGTGGTGTTGGACGAGCCGACCTCGGCGCTGGACATGACCGTGCAGACCCAGATCATCGACCTTCTGCGCGGGCTTCAACAAAAATACAGCCTCGCCTATATCTTCATCAGCCATGACCTCCGCGTGATCCGCGCGATGAGCCACCGCGTCATGGTGATGAAGGCCGGCGAGGTGGTGGAGGAAGGCGAGACGACGGCGGTGATCGATGCGCCGCGGCATGAATACACCAGGCGGCTGATGACGGCCGCCTTCGGATCAAGGTCGGCGGCGCGCGGCGTGGACGACGAAAAATAACAGAAACGAGAAAGGACGAGATCATGGACATCAAGGGACAGGCGGCGGTCGTCACCGGCGGCGCGTCAGGGCTTGGCGAGGCGACGGCGCGGATGCTGGCCGAGCTCGGCGCGAAGGTCGCGATTTTTGACATGAATGAAGAGGCGGGCAAGGCCGTCGCCGCGGAGATTGGCGGGGTCTTCGCAAAGGTGAACGTCGCGGAGGCGGACTCGGTCTCGGAGGGGTTGAAGGCGGCCCGCGCCGCGCACGGCCAGGAGCGGATCCTCGTGAATTGCGCCGGCGTCGCCCCGCCGCAGCGCACCGTGAACCGCGACGGCTCCCCCCATGACGCGGCGGAATATGCGAAGGTCATCGGGATCAACCTGATCGGAACGTTCAACTGCTGCGCGCAGGCCGCCGCCGGCATGGCCGCCGCCGATCCGGTCAATGACGACGGCGAGCGCGGAGTGATGATCACCACGGCGTCCGTCGCGGCGTTCGACGGCCAGATCGGCCAGGTCGCCTACGCGTCCTCGAAAGCGGGCGTCGTCGGGATGACCCTGCCGATGGCGCGCGATCTTTCGCGCTCCGGCATCCGGGTGATGACCATCGCGCCCGGGCTGTTCCTGACGCCGATGCTGAAAGGCCTGCCGGAGGAGGCGCAAAGGAGCCTTGGCGCGCAGGTGCCGTTCCCCGCGCGGCTCGGCCGGCCGGAGGAATACGCCAATCTGGCGCGCCACATGATCGAGAACGTCATGTTGAACGGGGATGTCGTGCGGCTCGACGGCGCAATCCGGATGGCGCCGAAATGACGATGCCGCGTCGGCGGCTCGGCGCCGCCGGCCCTTCGGTCGGCGCCGTCGGATACGGGGCGATGTCGTTCTCGGATTTCTACGGCCCGGCCAGCGACAAGGGCTCGATGCAGGTGCTGGACGCCTGCGTCGAACTCGGCGTCGATCACATCGACACGTCGAACGTTTATGGCGCCGGCCGATCCGAGACCGTGATCGGCGACTGGTTGCGCAGAAGGGGCGGCGAGTCTCCATTCGTGATCGCGACCAAAGCCGGAATCACGCGGGGGGCGGATGGCGCGCGCCGCTTCGACAACAGCCGCGCGCATCTCGAGGCCGAACTCGACGGCAGCCTTCGGCGGCTCGGCGTGGATGCGGTGGATCTTTTCTATGTCCACCGCCGCGACCCGGATCTGCCGATCGAAGACGTTGCGGACGCGCTCGGCGCATTGGTGAAGGCGGGAAAATGCCGCGCGATCGGGTTCTCCGAAATCGCGCCGTCGTCGCTCCGGCGGGCGCATGCGGTTCATCCCGTCGCGGCCGTGCAGTCCGAATACTCGCTCTCCACCCGGTCGCCGGATCTGGGGCTGCGGCAGACATGCGCGGAGCTCGGCGTGGCGTTGGTGGCGTTTTCACCGCTCGGCCGGTCTCTGCTCACCGATGCGCCGCATGGAGCGGAGAAGGTCGCCGATCTGCCGTTCGTGAGGGTCAATCCGCGGTTTCAGGAGCCGAATCTCTCCGCGAACCTGGCGATTGTGGGCCGCTTTCAGGCGCTTGCCGCCGAGATGGGGGAGCCGGCGGCGGCGCTGGCCATCGCGTGGCTCCTGACCCGCGGCGCGCATGTCCTGCCGATCCCGGGAACGCGGTCGATCGCGCATCTTCGGGAAGCGGCGCGCGGCGCGGAGATGACGGTTTCGCCGGAGGATATCGCGAGGATCGACGCCGTGCTTCCGGTCGGCTGGGCGCATGGCGACCGCTATTCGGCCGCGCAATGGGTGGGGCCGGAGCGGTACTGCTGATCGGGAACGGGGATCGAGGCGGCGCTTTCCATTGAGGCGGCGCCGCTCTCGGTTATGATCGGAGCGCCTTGAGACCCGCGACGACCCGTCATCAGAGAGGCCGATATGACCCTGACCCGCAGAATCGCCCTGAAACAAGCCGCAGCCTTCGGCGTCGCGGCGCTCGCCGCGCCCTCTCTCTCACGCGCGCGCGCCGCCGACAGATGGATCATTCGCGGGTCTCTCCCGCTGACCGGACCGTTCGCCGAAATCGGCCTCGACGGCCTGAAGAGCACCCAGGACTGGGTGGAGATGAAGAACGCGGCCGGCGGGATCGCCGGCAGGCGCATTGATATCTCCTTTGAAGATTCTGGCTACAACCCGAAGACGGCGTTGAGCAATTTCAAAAGAACCATGGCCGCGGAGGTGAGGCCGCATTTCTATTTCGGCGACAGCACCGGGTTCATGACTCTGGTGCGCCCCGAATTGGCGCGAACGCCGGTGCTGAGCGGCGGCGCGAGTTTCGCAAACGAGTTGGCGGATCCCAAGGCGAATCCCTGCCAGTTCATCTCCGGGCCGAGCTATGACGCGATGGCGGAGATCGCGATGCGTTACATCGCCGGGAATGGCGGCCGGCGCGTCGCGGTCGTCTATTCCGACACCGCGTTCGGCCGTGATCCGCTGGCCCATGCGCGCGCGGCCGCCGCGGATCTGGGCCTCGAGATCGTGATCGAGCTGGCGACGAAGCTTCAGGGCGTCGATGCGGCGGGATACGCCGCGAAGCTCGACCGGGCCGGGGTCGACCATGTTTTCATCCATGGATATGTGGCCGGCGTCTGGCCCGAAATCCTCGCCGAGGCGCGCGCGCTCGGGGTCGACGCGCAATTCGTCGGAACGTTCTGGAGCATGGACCTGAAAACGATCCGGGCGAAACAGGACCGTTACGGCGGTGCGATGGACGGCTACGCCGGCGTCATGCCTTACCGCTATCTCTATGAAGCGGCCGACCATCCCGCGTATCGGGAGATCGTCGCGTTCAGGGAAGCGAAATATGGGCGCGCGGTTTCCGACCACATCACGGCCTGGTCGCTGCAGGAGCTGGCGACGTTCGCGATTCTCGAGAAGATCTTTCTGGATGTCGTCGCGGCCGATCTCGAGCCGACGCCGCAAAATCTCGCGCAGGCGATCGGCCGGATCAGGAACTGGGACTCAGGCGGGTATTTCGGCCTGCCCGCGACCATGGCGACGCATTCGATCAATCAGGCCCGCATTTGCCAATATGACGCCGCCACTCGTCTTTTCGTTCAGGTGACGCCGACGATCAGAGTCTGAAAAGGCGCGCCCAACGACATTCCGGTTTCGTCGAAGAGGCGGACCTGTCGCGCGCGCTTGTTGAACGATCCCTGCGAAATGGCGTGAAGCCAATCAATTAAGGTCGATCTGGCGCCGGTTCCTGTTAACCTGCGTCAGACGTCTCAACCGGAAGACTCAGCCATGGATCAGATTCGCCGCGCGCTCCGCAATGCAGAAAAGTCCGACGAGGCTGAATGCGTCTCGGCGTTGATCCGGATGGCGGCGCTTTCACCGGCGGACCGCGCGGCGGCGACGGCGGAGGCGGCGAAACTGGTCCGCGCCGTGCGCGGCGCCGGGGCGCCCGGGCTGATGGAGAGCTTTCTCGCGGAATACGGCCTCTCCACCACCGAAGGGGTGGCGTTGATGTGCCTCGCGGAGGCGTTGTTGCGCGTGCCGGATTCGGAGACGATAGACGACCTTATCCAGGACAAGGTGGCGCCGCATGACTGGGGCGCGCATATCGGGGATTCAGGCTCGATCCTCGTCAACGCCTCGACCTGGGCGCTCATGCTGACGGGCAGGGTGCTGGAGGATGAGGAGACCGGCGTCACCGGGGCGCTCCGGGGCATGGTGCGCCGGCTTGGCGAGCCGGTGATCCGCCGCGCCGTCGGCGCCGCGATGCGCGAGATGGGGTCCGCTTTCGTGCTTGGCGAGACGATCTCGGCGGCGATGAAACGGGGCGACGCCATGGTCGCCAAGGGCTACACCTATTCCTACGACATGCTCGGCGAGGCGGCGCGCACGATGGCGGACGCGGACCGCTATCTCGCCGCCTACGAAGCCGCGATCGCCGCGATCGCGAGCCGGGCCAAATCGGACGACATCGGCGCCAATCCGGGGATTTCGGTGAAGCTTTCGGCGCTTCACCCGCGCTATGAACGGAGGCAGAAGGCGGTGAGCGCGCCCGAGGTCGCGGCGCGTCTCCTCTCTCTCGCCGAAAAGGCGAAGGCCGCGCGCATCGGCCTGAACGTGGACGCGGAAGAGGTCGATCGCCTCGATCTGTCGCTCGACGTGATCGAGACCGCGCTGAGCGCGCCGTCCCTGAAAGGCTGGGACGGATTCGGCGTCGTCGTGCAGGCGTATCAACGGCGCGCGCCGCTGGTGATCGACTGGCTTCACGCGCTGGCGGAGAAGCTGGACCGCCGGATCATGGTGCGGCTGGTCAAGGGCGCGTATTGGGACACCGAAATCAAGCGGGCGCAGGTGATGGGGCTCTCGCATTATCCGGTCTTCACGCGGAAGGCGGCGACGGATGTGAGCTATCTCGGCTGCGCGCGCAAGCTGCTCGGGCTGCGGGACCGGATCTATCCGCAGTTCGCCACCCACAACGCGCACAGCGCGACGACGATTCTCGGCATGGCCGGGGGCGTCGACCAGAGCTTCGAATTTCAGCGTCTTCACGGCATGGGGGAGGCGCTACACGAGGCGCTCCATCAGCAGACCGGCGTGCGCTGCCGAATCTACGCGCCCGTCGGCGCGCATGAGGACCTGCTCGCCTATCTGGTCCGGCGGTTGCTGGAGAACGGCGCCAACTCCAGCTTCGTGAACCAGATCACGGACGAGTCGGTTCCGGCGGAGGAGGTCGCCGCCGACCCTTACGAGACGCTGGAGGCTGCGCCGGTTCCCAACCCGCTGCTGCCGGCGCCGGCGGATCTCTTCGCGCCGGAGCGTCGGAACTCGAAAGGGTGGGACATCGCCGGAGAGAGCGACCTCGCCGAGATAGACGCCGCCGCCGCGCCATTCCGCGCCCATGTCTGGGGAGAGGAGGGCGAGGAGCGGCGCGAGCCCGCGACCGGCGCGCTGGTCGGGCGTGTGACGTGGACGACCCCGGAGGAGGTGGGCGCCGCGCTGACCGCCGCGGCCGCTGCGGCGCCGGATTGGGCGGCGCGCCCGGCGGCCGACCGGGCGGCGGCGTTGAATCGGGCGGCGGACCTTTACGAGGCGCATTTCGGCGAAATTATCGCCCTTGTGACGCGAGAAGCGGGCAAGACCCTTGACGACGC
The DNA here is from genome assembly GCF_037646705.1 of Paludibacillus litoralis. Lineage (NCBI taxonomy): Bacteria > Pseudomonadati > Pseudomonadota > Alphaproteobacteria > Rhodobacterales > Paracoccaceae > Paludibacillus > Paludibacillus litoralis. The sequence goes on along the minus strand of NZ_JBBHER010000004.1, from coordinate 187,682 downwards.
GGTGGCGGAGTTGCGCGAGGCGGTGGATTTTCTCCGGTTCTACGCTGCGGGGATCGAGGGCGCGCCGGGCGCCGCGCGCGGCGTAATCGCATGCATCTCCCCCTGGAATTTCCCGCTCGCGATCTTCACCGGGCAGATCGCCGCCGCTCTGGCGACGGGGAACGCGGTGGTGGCCAAGCCCGCCGAGCAGACGCCGCTCATCGCCGCGCTCGGCGTTCGGCTGCTCCATAAGGCGGGCGTGCCGGCGGATGCGCTGCGCCTCGTTCAGGGGGCGGGCGATGTCGGCGCCGCGCTTGCCGCGGACCCGCGTCTCGGCGGCGTTTGCTTCACCGGCTCGGTCGAGGTTGCGAAGCTGATCGACAGGCAATTGGCGGAAACGGCGCCTGAGGCGATGCTGATCGCGGAGACTGGCGGGCTGAATGCGATGATCGTCGACAGCACCGCGTTGCCGGAGCAGGCGGTCCGCGACATCATCGCCTCCGCGTTCCAGAGCGCCGGGCAACGCTGCTCCGCGCTCAGAATCCTCTATGTGCAGGAGGATATCGCGCCGAAGCTTCTGAAGATGCTTTTCGGCGCGATGGACGCGCTTCGTCTCGGCGATCCGTCGGCGCTCGACACCGATATCGGTCCGGTGATCGACGAAGAGGCGCGCACGATGATCGACACATATGTCGAGGCGGCGCGGGCTGAGGGGCGGCTCCTGCACCGGATCGCCGCGCCGAAGACAGGCGTCTTCGCCGCGCCCGCGGCGATCCGGGTGGCGGGGATCGAAGATATCGAGCGGGAGATTTTCGGGCCGGTTCTGCATGTCGCCACATTCGCGGCCGACCAGATCGAGTCGGTGATGAACGCGGTGAACGCAAAGGGTTACGGGCTCACCTTGGGGCTTCACACCCGGATCGACCGGCGCGTCCAGACCATCGTCGACACGGCCGAGGTCGGCAATCTCTATGTCAATCGGAACCAGATCGGCGCCATCGTCGGCTCCCAGCCCTTTGGCGGGGAGGGGCTCTCCGGCACCGGGCCGAAGGCGGGAGGCCCGCACTATCTCGCGCGGTTTCGGAGCCGCCCGGCGCCGGGCCCGTCTCCGGCGCCGGTGAAGGACGCGGCCCCGTTGGACGAGGCGGCGGCGCGCGCGCTTCTGGAGAAAAGCGCGCCCGGGCCGTGGCGTGCGAGGGAAGACCGGATAGATGTGCTGCGCAAGCTGTTGCGCGGGCGCGCGGCGGCGGCGATGGCGGCGGCGGCGGCGCTCGATTGCGGGCCGTTGGACCTGCCCGGGCCGACCGGGGAGTCGAACCGTCTGCAGCTTGCGCCGCTTGGCCGCGTGGTCTGCGTCGGCGGCGGTCCGGCGCTTCTCGGCCATGTCGTTCAGGCGCTTCGCGTTGGAAACGCCGTGCTCGCCATCGGACCGGACGCCGCGCGCGTCGTCGGCCCGCTCCTCGATCCGCGTCTGCCGCTGGCCGCGCTTGACGGGCGCCCTGGCGACGCGTTCTTCGCCGGAGCGCCGTTTGACGCGGTGGCGCTTTCGGATCCGGAGATGGTGGCGTTCTGTCGCCGCGCGTTGGCCTCCCGGCCGGGCCCCATCGTCCGGCTGATCACCGAGGAGGTCGCTCCCGAACGCTTCGCCGCCGAGCGATCGCTCTCGATCGACACGACCGCCGCCGGCGGCAACGCGCAGCTTCTCGCGGCGGCGAGCTAAACGCCCCGCCGCATCACCTCGTCACTTCGAACAGCGCCAGGACATTGCGCTCGAAGGGCATGAAATTGTCGTCCGATGCGATGAGCAGGAAGGTTCGCCCGTTCTCGCGCCAGAGCGTGACGCCTTCGATGTTGTCGATCGCCGTCTCGGCGCCGAGCGAGATAAGCTCCTCTTCAAGGCGCGGCTCCGGTTCCGCGCCCCATTTGAACCGGCGAAGGCGAAACCTGAAGCCGGCGGTGAAGGAGAAGGCGCGCTCGGTGACATAAAGATACCCATTGGGGCCGAACGCGGCGCCGGTCGGGGCAAAAGGCCCGCGTTGCGGCAGGGTTTTCATCTCCCAATCAGGGCCCTGGTTCACCCATGCGGTGAAGCGCCCATCGCTGGCGGCTTCGCCGATCGCCCAGAGGCCGCCGTCCGGCGCGCGCGCCAGCGATTCTATCCCATTGTTCTCATTCAGCTGCGCCCATGCCGGATGCCTGATCGTGCGGCTCGCCGGCCCCCCCGGCTCCGCGAACTCCCAGATCCGGTGATAGCCTTCGAAGGAGACCCAGACCTGGCCGGTTTCCGGATCGCGCGTCAGGTCTTCGGCGTCGCGCGCGCCTCTCGGCGCCGGTTCTCCCTTCGCGCCCAGAATTGGCGCGATCCGGACGGCCCCCACCCCGACCAGCCGCCCGCCGACAAGGTCGAGCTCGAAGCGGATCCAGTCGCCAGAATCGGTGATTGCGAGAACCGAACGCGGACCTTCCATCGTCAGCCCGGATATGCCGCCGAACCGCAGCTCCGGCGGATGGATGGCGATGGCGCCGCGAAAGATCAGCGGCCCGTTCGGAGGCGCCGTGAAGGTCATCGGCCGGCTTCTCGTCGCCATCGCGGAAGAAAACGGATCCGCACGCAAAAGCGTCGGCGGCGACGCCAGAAGCGCCGCGGCCAGGGCGAGGGCGATCATTCCGCGGCCAGAACGCCGGCGCAGGCGGGCGGCAGATCGGCGAGGGTGAGAGCCGGCTTCGGCGTCGACTTGGGCGCGGGTTTCGGGTTGAGCGCTTCATCCGAGAACCACCACGCAAGGGTGTCGCCGCAGCCGTCGCCCGGCGGCGGCGGGGCCTGATCTTCGCATTCGCCGGCGTCGGGCGGGCAGGAGAGGCGCACATGGAAATGCGCCGCGTGTCCCCACCAGGGGCGTATTTTCCGGAGCCAGAGCCGGTTGTCGGCGGCTTCATCGCGGCAAAGCGCGGCCTTTATCGCGGCGTTGACGAAGATCCGTGCGACGGCGTCGTCCTCAGCCGCGGCCCGGAGCAAGCGGGCGTGCGCGGGCGTCCAGTGTTCGTTCACGCTTCGGCGATCCGCGCCAACCACGCTGAAGGAGCTGATCTTGCTTCGCTCCGCGCGGGACAGCTCCCGGGCGTATCCCGGCCTCATCCAGATATCGGCGTCGAGCCCGATCTGGTGCGATTGGTGCCCTGACGTCATCGGGCCGCCGCGCGGTTGGCTGAGGTCTCCGACCAGAATCCCCTCCCAGCCGAGGGAGTCGGCGGCTGCGCCGAGACGCGTGATGAACGCGATCAACGCCGGATGCCCCCAGTTGCGATTGCGCTCCAGCCGCATCGCCTGCCATGAGGGGCCGGTCTCGGGCAGCCGGACGCCGCCCGCGAGGCATCCTTTGGCGTAAGAGCCGAGCGGCGCGTGTGCGCTCGTCAGGGTCGGCGTCGCTTGAGCGCCGAAAAGCTGCTTCGCCGGCTCGGCGCTGACGGCGCAGGCCGCGGCGGAAGCGGCGATCATGATGGCGACAAACAGCTTCACTGGCCATGACTCCTCGAAAATGACGCCCGGACGGCACCGTAGCGCGGCGGCGGAACGCAGAAAATCGAAATCGGCGAGCAGCGCTCACGGCCTCTCGGCCGCCTCTTTCAATGTCGCGCGGCCGGACTGCGGCTCCCGAGCATGAGCGGCGCCCTTACGCCACGCTTACGCGTGGTCCGAGCGCTTCGAGCCTGGCGGCGGGATGGGACAGAAGCGCCGCGGAGACGTCCTTGTCGTCCATGATGCAGAACGCCGTCGAAAGCGCATCCGCCAGCGCCGCGCGATCCGCGGAGACTGATACGATGTCGCGCAGCGCATGCGGCGCCCCGTGCCGCGGGTCGAGAATATGGCCGACATCGCCGTCGTCTCCGATGCGCGTGCCCATCGGAGAAGAGGTCGCGAGCGCCCGGTCCTTCAGGGTCGTGCGGCGGATGACGCGGCCGTCCGGGGCCGCAACGCCAACCTGCCAGGCGCCGCCGTCCGCGCGACGCCCCAATCCCGCGATCTCGCCCATATCGACAAGAACGTCGCTGAACCCGCGCCCGCGCAGCAGCGCCGCGACGCGGTCGGTGATATAGCCCTGCGCGATCCCGTTCAGCGTCATGGCCATGCGGGGATGCGCGAAGGCGATTTCTGTCGGTTCGATCCGCACATCGCTCCAGCCGGTCCGCGCGCGCGCGGCGGTCAGCATGGCCCGGTCCGGCGCGTGACCGGGGGTCTCGGCGTAAAGCGCCCAGAGCGGTTGGATGGTTGGATCGAATGCGCCATTCGTGCTCGCGTGGATCGCCCCGGCGAGCGACAGAAGCTCCAGCATCTCGGGCGGCGGCGCCGGGAGGCGCCCGTCCCGGTTGAGAACGGAAAGGGCGGACCCGGCCCTGTAGAGGCTGAATATGTCCTCAAGCCGCGACAATTCCGCCTCGACCGCGGCGAAGTCGCCGCGCGCCTCGCGGCGGTCGACCCCGACCAGGCGCAGAGACGCGCCCGCGCCCAGCGCCGCGCCGCGCCATTCCGCGACCGGGGCCGACGCATGCGCCATGGCGGGCAGCGCCGCGAACGCGGCGGTGATGGTCAGAAACCGACGACGGGGAAGATCGGATGTCATGCGGGGTCCTCCAGAACGCGATCCAGATCGACGGGGCCGAGAGCCGCATCGTCCGGAATTTCATCGAGCGTCATCACCGTTCCGCCATAAAGCCGCGTAAAGGCCTGCGCGCTTTCCCTGGTTGCGAAAGGCGCGATCTCAGGCGCCCCCATTCCGCCCCTGACATCGGCGCCGACAACGTAGAGGGCCGATCGCGCGTCGGTCCAGTTCATGTCGCCGGGCTGGGCCCAGCTTTGCGCCGACCCCATGTCGCTGACATAGATCGCGGTTATGTCCGCCTCCCGCTCCGGCCCTTTCAGGTAGGCGACGACATCGCGGACCTGGGCGAAGAACAGGGGCTGCGGGAAATTCGCAAGATGTATCTGGCCCTTGGGGCCATCGTGCCCGGCGATGTGCATCTGGCAGAAATACCCCAGCGCATCGTCGGTCAGGGCGACCGGGGCGGGCGCCTCAGCCACTTCCTGGTCGCACGCGGCCAGCAGCGCTATGAGCGCGATCCACCTCATGGCTCCACCCTTCCAAAGCACCAGCGCGCGAAAAGAAATCCGAGCGGCGGCCAGACCAGCAGCGAGAGCGGCGCGGCCCACGCCGGCAGGGCGCTCGCCGCGCCGGACAATCCCGACGCCAACGCGACAGTCTCGTCGGCGATGTTCCAGAGCCGGAACGCGTCGGCGGGATTGGCGGTCATCAGCCAGGGGAAGACGCGCTGCGTGAACACGCCGCCATCATCGAGCACGACGGCGCCGAGCAGGCCAAGATCGAAGAGCACGACGAGGATCAGCCAGGCGCCCGCGGACAGGCCCGCCGCCGCGGTCGAGCTGCTCGATAGCGAGGAGAGAGCGTAGCCGAGGGCGAGAAACGCCGCGCCGAGCAGGATGGAGGTCAGGAGGAGCCGCAACAGCGCGATCAGGCTTTCAGCGGACGCGCCCCCCAGGGCGGCCGTGACAAGTCCGGCCGCGCCAAACCCCAGAGCCATCGCAATCGCGAGCGCGGCAAGATGGGCGCTGAACTTGCCCAGCAGGATCTCGGCGCGCGAAACCGGATAGGAGAGGATCAGGGCGAGGCCGCCGCGCTCCGCTTCGCCGGCGATGCCGTCGAACGAGATCATCAGCGCGAGAAGCGGCGCGAGATAGACCGAAAGCGTGGTCATCGAAGCGACGGCGATCGTCAGCATGTCGACGCCGAGCACACCGGTGGGCGCGCTGCCCGCGAAGGTGAGCGCGAGCGCGAAAAGCACCATGATCAGCGTCGCCGTCAACACCCAACGGTTGCGCAACGCAATTCGGAATTCCGTTCCGGCGATTGCGAGAACACGGGCGATCATCGCGGCGCCTCCGTCGAATAATGACGGTAGAGATCTTCGAGATTCGGCGGCGAGATATCGAAATCGGCAACGGCGTCTCCGAGCGCGACGATCCGTCTCAGCCTGTCCATCTTTCCGTTCGCCGGACATTGGAGATCCACCGTCATCCCGTTCACACGCGTCCCGCCAAGCATGTCGGCGACATGGTCCGCGGCCCCGCTACTGGCCGTGACGCGCAGTCGGATCGGAAGGCCTGCGCGCTCCGAGAGATTCGGAAGCGTGTCGTCGGCGACCAGCCGTCCGTCCTTCATGATCGCGATCCGCTCGGCGCGCGCCTCGACTTCGGTCAACGCATGGCTGGCGATCAGAACGGCGGCGCCGCCCGCGGCGAGTTCGTCGATAATGGCGTAAAGCTCTCGCCGGGACGTGGGATCGAGGCCGCTGGTCGGCTCATCCAGCAGGACGACCTTCGGCTTTCCCAAAAGGACCTGAGCCATTCCCAACCGCTGCCGCATCCCCTTGGAATAGGTTCCTAGCCTCCGGTCGGCCGCCTCCGTCAGGCCGACGCGGTCGAGCAACGCAGCCACGACGCCTTTCGAGACGCCCGCCAGCCGCGCGAAAAGCGTCAATTGTTCGCGCCCCGTCAGCGCCTTGTGAAATGTGACGGCCTCGGGGAGATAGGCGGTGGCGCGGCGCGCCTCCATCGTTCCGGGCGCGGCGCCGGCCACGGCGACGGTTCCGCTGCTGGCCGGAGTCAGCCCCAGTGCGATTTTCATCAGTGTCGATTTGCCGGCGCCGTTATGTCCCAGAAGCGCCACCCGCTCGCCCGAACGGACCAGAAGCGACACATCGCTGAGGACGGCCCGCGATCCGCGCCGTTTGCCGACGCCTTCGATCCGCAACGCCTCATCCCGCATGATCATGCTCCGGATCGGGCCCCGGATCGGGAACGTCGATTTCGACCGGCCGCATCAGCGGATGGGAATCCACGACGCCGCCGGGCAGCAGCGCCGGGAACGCCGATTGCGACCATTTCACCAACTGCACGGCGGGCGAGCCCAACAACATCTTCGCCGCGGGTTGCGACCAGAGGATGTGATCCATGCTGTCATTGGGCCGATAGGGCGCGTCGGCGACGCCGTCGCCGTTCACGTCATAGGCGGCGAAGTCGCTCCAGTAATTGCCGCGACCTTCGGTCGACCATTCGACCCATTTCGTCGAGACATACTTGACCTGGGTCCTGTTGCCGATGAAGGCGTTTTCGCTAACCTCGTTTCGCTCCGATCCGGCGGTGAAGTGGATGCCGATCCCGCACCCTTCGAAGCGGTTGCCGGCGACATGGTTGCGGTGGGCGTTATACATGAACAAGCAACGGTTCTCTCCGTTGCGCACCAGATTGCCGGTGATCTCGGATTTCGTCACATAGTTCAGCATGACGCCGTGTTCGGCGTCGCCGATCGAGACATTTCCCGTCACCTTGACCCGGTCGGAGAACATGATCGCGTAGCCAAGGTCGTTGCCGATCGAGACGTTGCCGGAGACCTCGCTGCGATTGGCGTACATGTAATGCACCGCAAAGCGCAGATCCCGAAAGATATTGTTGCGAAAGATGTTGTTTTTCGACGTGTTCACGAAGATGCCGTCGCGGCCCCACATGATGTCGTTGTTCTCGACCACGGCCCCCGGCGCATTCCAGACATAGACGCCGTTGCCCCGGTCGTTCATCCGGTGGTCCCGCCTTCCGCGGATGGTGTTTCCCGACACCAGGGCGTCCTTCGCGCCGTGAATGTCGACGCCATAAAGATTGCCGAGCAGCGTGTTGTCCCGAATGACCGGGCGTTCCGCGGTCTTGGTCAACTGAACGCCGGAATCGATGGTCTCATGCGACGATCCCGACCCCTGAATGGTCAGCCCCCGGACCACCACGTCGGGCCCGGTCACCGTCACGGCGCTGCCGGTTCCGGCGCTTTCCAGCGTCGCCGCGCCGCCGCCGTCGATCGTCACCGGCCGGTCGAGAACCAGGGTGTCGCGGTAGACGCCGGGCCGCAGACGGAGGATGTCTCCGTCCGCGGCTTTGGCGAGTGCCGCCGACAGGGCGCCATCGCCCGGCCGCACGTCGATCTCCGCCGCCAGGCCGAGGGCTGGCGGCGAGAAGAGAACGCAAATGGCCAGGCGAAGGCGCATCGCTCAGACGCCCGCCGGCTCGACCAGCATCCGCCCGCGCATCTCCATGTGCAGAGCGTGGCAGAACCACTGGCAATAGTACCAGTGCACGCCCGGCCGATCGGCGGTGAATGTGACCGAGGCGGTGGCCTGCGGCCCGATCTCCATCGCGACGCCGTAATTGTTCAGCGTGAAGCCGTGGGTCAGATCCTCGACATCGTCGATATTGGTCACATAGATCGTCACCTCGTCGCCCTGCTTGACGGTGAACTTCTCCAGGCTGAACGTCGGGGCGACGGAATACATGTAGACCCGCACCTTGTTCCCGTCCCGGATCGGCTCGTCCGCGCCGTCTTCCAGATAGACGCCATCCGCTTCCGCCTGCTTGCGGGCTTCCTCCCACATCGGATCTTCGCGGTCCCAGATGCTGACCGGGTTCACGATGTCGCTGCGCACAAGCACGACGTCATGCGGCTCCGCAAAGGCCGGGCCGTCATGAACCACCTTCATGTCATCCGACGAGATGTCGATGAGCTGCTCGTTCTCGGGCTTCAGAGGCCCCACGTTCAGGAATCGGTCCTTCGAGAATTTGTTGAGAGAGATCAGCCATTTGCCGTCCGCGTCCTTGGTCTCGCCCATCGTGGTGTGGTTGTGGCCCGGCTGATAGTGCACATCGACCTTGGAGACGATGGGATCGATATCCTCGTCAGTATAGGCTTGGACGGCTTTCTCGATACTCCACTTCACGACCTGGCTGTCGATGAACAGCGTCGTATAGGCGAAGCCCTTGCCGTCGAAGGCGGTGTGAAGCGGTCCGAGACCCAGTTGCGGCTCCGCCACGATGCAGGAGCGCGGATCCGCGTCGCTGTCGAACAGGGCGTCGAGCTTGCGCACATCGATCACCGAACAGGTTGGCGACAGCTTGCCGTTGATCACGATGTAATTGCCGTCCGGGGCGGCGTTGCACCCATGCGGACTGTTCGGGATGGGGATGTAGCGCGTGTACTTCTTGTTCTGGCCCTTGCGTCCGTCGATGACGGGCACGCCGTTCAGCATCCGGACGTCGCCGCTCTTTACGCCCTTTTCAATCTCCTTGATGTTGAAAACGACGACATGGTCCATCTCGTTCTCGGTCATCTCGGCCAGGTTCATGCCCATTTCCGAGTTGTACGAGGTCGAGAAGGCGTATTTCCCCTGATAATCCGCGTCCGTGTTGTCAAGGTTGCCCGAAACCATGACCTGCCAGGAAACCTTCATCTCGTCGCCGTCGATCGCGGTGAAGAAATTGACGTATTTATCCGGCTCATCCAGAATCTCGCCGTCGTTGACCATCGGCGTCTCGTCCTCGCCATTCGCGAACACATAGCCGGTGCGCGGGAACCGCTGCGGGCGGAGGCCGTGGATCGCATGCGCGTTGGGAATTTCGATGATCTTGTCGCATTTCATCACATCGCAGCGCACACGAGCGACCCGGCTGTTGGCCTTGTCGTTCATGAACAGATAGCGCCCGTCATAGGTGCCGTCGGTGAACGACATGTGCGGATGATGCAGATCCCCGTTGTCGTAGGTCTTCATGCCCTTCTTCGCCAGAAATTCGCGGGTTTCTGGCAACAGACCCTCGGTCAGGATCTTGAGCGATTCATTGGTCTGGCCCCATCCGGTCGCGGAGCACCGGTTGAACACCGGCACCCGCACAAGCTCACGCATGGACGGGAAGCCAAGGATCCGCATCTCGCCAGCCTGACCCGAAGACCAGAACCCATAATATTCGTCCAGCTCGCCCGGCGAGAGTTCGTATTTTGGCGTCGCGCCCTGAGCCTTTGCGGCGCTGGCGTTGAACCACGCGGCGCCCGCGCCGGTCGTGGCCAGGGCGGCCCCCGTGGCGCTCGCGCCGAGCATGCGTCGGCGCGTCAGCGACTGCTCTTCCTTGTCGGCGGTCATGTCAGATCTCCTTCGGTTTCGGGTCCTTGGAAAGCATGCGCTCCATCGCAGCCTTGTTCGCGGCCGCGGACACCTGATCCCTGGCGCGCCGCTTGAGCTTCTTGATCACCACCGGGCATCTGTCCTCGGACTGATAGAGCATCTGGCAGTGCAGACATTCGATACACTCGTTGGGGTTGATCTCGCCCGTCGGGTGGATCGCCTGCACCGGACATTCAATGGCGCAGACCTGGCAGGGATTGCCGCATTCCTTGTAGCGGCGCAGCCAGTCGAACATGCGGATCCGCGCCGGAATGGCGAGGCCGGCGCCGAGCGGGCAAAGGTACCGACAATAAAACCGCTCAACGAACAGGCCGGTCAACAGAATGACTCCAGCGTAGACCACGAACGGCCAGTCGCGCACGAAATTGAGAATGATCGCGGTCTTGAACGGCTCCACCTCGGCGAGCTTCTCGGACAGCGGCACCGAATAGAGCGAAACGCCGAACAGCCCGAGAAAGAGCATGTACTTGAGCGGCCAGAGCCGTTCGTGAAGGCCCCAGGGCACAGTCCATTGCGGCAGGCGCAGGGCGCGGCCGATCTGGTTGCTCAACTCCTGCAAGGCGCCGAAGGGGCACAACCAGCCGCAATAGGCGCCGCGCCCCCAAAAGATCAGCGAAGCGGCGACGGCGAACCATTGGATGAACACCAGCGGGTCGAGCAGGAAGGCGTCCCAGGTGAAGCCGCTGCGCATCGCCGCTCCGAGCGCGATGAGGTTGACCACGGAAAGCTGCGCATTGGCGTACCAACCGATGAACACCAAGGTCATCGTCAGGAACCCCATGCGGAACCAGTAGAACCGCCGCTCGTTCACGGTGACGTGGAACTGGAAGAAGAACGTCAGCGTCAGGACGCCGAGCATCACGACCAGAATGGCGATTTCGACGGCGCGGTCCCGCCATATCCGTTGCCAGAGCGCGCGCTTGGCGGCGGCTTCGCTCCCGTCCTCGGCGGCGGCGCCGCTGTCTGTCGAGGCGGGGGCCGCGACGACCGGCGCGAGATAGGTTTCAGGCAGCCGATAGTCGAGATCGAAAGTCAGAAAGCTCTTGTCGACGGCGCCGACGCTCCGTTGAACCAGAAGCTGCAGCCTGAACGGCTCGGTTGCGTCGAACCCGGCGTCCGCAGGGATCTTGAACAGGTCGACTTCCTGAAAGTCCGGCGAGTCCGGTGTGGCGAGCCCGCCCAGCCGGCGATGCTGCTTGTCGAAGAAACGGACCGACTGATCGCCCTGGATCAGATGGATGCGGTCAAAGATGCCGCCGCGCACATAGCCCGATCCCTTGAAGGAATAGCGGCCGCGCGCGGCGATGACGATCGCCTGTTCGCCGTCGTTCAGCCAGGCGGCGAGGTTGGCGTATTCGGCGTCGCCCAGCAAGCTCTCGCCGATCGCGGGGACGCTGACAACCGCCAGGTTGAGGTCGATGAATTCGTCTTCCGGCGCGCCCTTTTCGGGGCGGGCCATGGCCCGCTTGTCGCCGGTCGCGTCGAAGGCGGCGTTCACCTCTCCCACGCTCAACAGGAGGCGCCGCACGGAGCCGTCCCCGGTCAGGCTGTCCCAGCTTCGGCCGGCCTCCACGGACAGGTCGAGCTGGCGGCGCGGCCCCGCCGCAACCGCGGGGGCGAGCCCGCCGAGACCCAGCAGCCGCGCGACCTTGATCCCCGACCGGGTCAGGGAATCGTCGATGACCATCACCGTCACCGTGGCGCCCGAGATGATGTCGAGATCATGCGATCCCCCGCCGGCGGCCGCCTCCGCCTTCAGATCGAGGCCGACATAGCCGTCGATCAACGCGCGGACCTTGGCCTCGGGGATGCCGATCAGCACGATGGGTTCGGAATGCTCCACCAGCTTCGCGCCGGTCAGAACCGCGTCGGGGGTCATCGCGGCGACAACATGAATCGGCTTGCCGGAATACCCTGTGGTGCCGACGAAATCAGACGTCAGAAAGGCGTAGCCGATGGTTTTCGACCCCGCGAGGACCGGCGCCGTCGGCGTATCCGCGCCTACCGGTCCGAACGCGGTCGCGCCGTCCATCAGGTCGGCCGGATCGATTGTCGACAGGAAGCGGCCGAGTTCCGATGCGCGCAAAGGCGTCGCGATCAGGATCAGGATCGCCAGCGCGCGGACCAGGGCGAGCGCGGCTTTTCGGACGTCGGCAAAGGTCGCCTCCGGCGACGCCGGCCAAGGTCGACCGGCATCGGCGCCCGATTGCCGAATATTGAACTTTTGGAGCGTCTGGACGTTGAATTCGATCAAGTCGGGCTCCAGTTCTGTCTCTTTGAACGTCGGACGATTCAGGTCGATCCCATCTCGTCGAGTAGTCCTCCGTTTCAGGGTAATATCGTGCCAGATTAACTGGACGTCATAAATCTTCCTTCGTGCGGCCCATAGACCACTTTACATTTGTCAATCTGCGCGGATCGATTTGGATAAATGAGACGTTCTCATTCGTAGGACGAATTTTACGTTCCCCGTCAGGTTCTTAGTGGAGCGTCGCCACAGCGGACCCACCGGCGCCGCGCGCGGTTACAGCGGACCCACCGGCGCCGCGCGCGGTTGACGGGCGTTCATGGTCCGCCGCGCAGCCAGTATTGCGAAGGGCTGGAGCGCCTCGCGCGGCGGAGAGACGGATCTCGCCGCGCCATTGACACGTTCGCGGCGCTATCCACTTCTGCGGGCGATCCGATAGAATGGGTTCTCCGATTGCGGCGCGGCCGCGATATTTGAGTGAAAGGCGCCGTATGGCATTGGAAATGTTGAGCGATAACAAGAGTTTTGGCGGCTGGACCCGGCGCTACACCCATCATTCGTCCACGTTGAACTGCGACATGCGGTTCGCGATCTATCTGCCGCCGCAGGCTGCGGACGGACGAAGAGCGCCGGTGCTCTACTGGCTCTCCGGGCTGACCTGCACGGAGGAGAATTTCATCCAGAAAGCCGGCGCCCAGCGTATGGCCGCGGAGCTCGGCGTCGCGCTTGTCGCCCCCGACACCAGTCCGCGCGGCGCGGATGTGGCGGATGACGATGGGTATGACCTCGGGCAAGGCGCGGGGTTCTATGTCAACGCCACCCAGCCGCCGTGGAGCCGCCATTTTCATATGTATGACTACGTGTTGAACGAGTTGCCCAAGGTGATCGAAGACGCCTTTCCGGTCAGCGACAAGCGGTCTGTCTTCGGGCATTCGATGGGCGGGCACGGCGCGCTTGTTCTGGCTTTGCGCAATCCCGAGCGGTTCAGGTCCGTCTCGGCCTTCAGCCCGATCGCCAATCCGGTCGATTGCCCCTGGGGCCAGAAGGCCTTCACCGCCTATCTGGGCGAAGATGCCGCGACCTGGGCCGATTACGACGCGAGCCTGCTGATGCGCGCCGCCGCGGGGGGCGTTCCGGCCCTGGTGGACCAGGGCGAGGCCGACGCCTTCCTCGATGAGCAGTTGAAGCCGGAGGCGCTTGAGGCGGCCGCGAAGGCGAAGGGCTATCCGTTGCAGCTGAACCGCCGCGAAGGCTATGATCACAGCTATTATTTCATCGCCAGCTTTATCGACGACCACCTGCGGTTCCACGCAAAGCACCTGAGCGCGTAACCGGGCGCGGGTCGCTTTCGGCGCCGGACGGGCGGGGCGGGGCGTTCGGGCTTGCGTCGCCCCCTCGATCATCCTGACGCCCAGCCTGTCGATGGCTGCGATCGCCGGCTTGCCCACTGCGCCGGCCGGCCGTTTCATCTCTGGGGTCATCGCAGCCGAACTCCGCGGCGCCGCCCCTCGGCGCGCGGCTGGTCAGGCCGCCGCTCTGATGGGCCTGTGAGCGACGCTCGGCGATATTGAAGCCGTCGCCCATCTTCGCCGTCGGACTTTCCCGCGTCTTGCGATGAAAACGCGCCCGGAGGGGCCTCTCCGGGCGCGCTTCCCGTTCATCGGGGCGGGCTCAGAAATAGAGCGAGATGTCCCGGTGGTCCGCCAGGCACGACGCGAGATAGAGCGCCTGTTCGCGGCTGAGTTTCTCCCGCCCGCGCGCGCCGATCGAATCCCCGATCTCGGCGAGGTAGGCCTGAATCCCGGGCGCCAGCGGCGCGGCGGCCTCTCTCCATGCGGCCTGCTCGGCATAGGTCTCCATGGCCGCCCGCCAGTTTTCCAACGCTTTGTCCCGATCGAAGGATTTGGCCCGAAGCGCGCGGCGCGCTTTCGAGAGCGCCGAGCGCACATCGCCTGCGCCGTCCACGGCGCCGACCTTGCCCTCGGCCGCCTTGACGGCGTCCTCCAGTTCTTCGGCCCGCGCCTCCTCGGCCGCCTCGATCATCGGGCCAAGCGCTTCTATATCGGGGCCAAGCGCCGTGAACGCTTCGTTGGCCCGAAGAACCGCGAGCACCGCGGCCGGCTCGTCCCAGGCGGTGTCCGCGGCGCGCTGATAGCGCGAGCGGGCCGCGTCCTCGGCGTCGGTGAGGGCGTTGAAGTCCTTGCTCGCTTGCTCCCATTCCTCGGGAATGGACGCTGTCAGTCTGTCGCGCTCCTCCGTCAGCGTCGCCACGTCGTCCGTCAGCCTGGCCTTCAGAGCGTCGTCTTCGGGGTCGTGTATCTGGCTGATCCGGGTTCGGAGCAGATCCATCCGTCCCTCCCGCTCGCGAATCTCGCGTTGAATGCGGCGCACGACGGTGAGCAGCGGCCGGAAGTCGGAGGAGGCCGCCTCGACCGCATCCTCGGCGGCGAAAGTCGCTTCGAGCGCGGCGATCGCCTCCTCGGCCGCGCCGAACCCGGCGTCGAGTTTGGTCGCAAGCTCCTTCGGCAGAGCCGACACATCGAGCGATCGCGCGTCGGCGATCGCGTTCAACGTCGCGCCGCCATCGGCCGCGAGCTTCTCCCCGACATAATCGGCGAGGCAGAACTGCAGCCGCGGGTTGCGCGGCGGCGGCGCCGTGTCGCTGAGCAGGCTGCTGCGCGCGGGAAGATAGTTCACCAGGGGCGGATAGAACCCGACGATCAACAGCGCGATCAATTGGAGGCAGATGAAGGCGATCACGCCGCGATAGATCTGCACCGTGCGCACCACGGCGGGCGCCACGCCGCGAAGATAGAAGAGCGCGAAGCCGAATGGCGGGGTCAGGAACGAGGTCTGGATATTCAGCCCGACCATCACCCCGAACCAGACCGCGGTGATGTTCGCCCCGGGATCGGCCAGCAGGATCGGCGCCACGATCGGCACCACGACGACGGCGATCTCGATGAAATCGAGGAAGAACCCGAGGAAGAAGATCACCGCCATGACGATGATGAACTGCGACCAGAACCCGCCCGGCATGGACTGGAGGAAATCGCGCACCAGATCCTCGCCGCCGAAGGCGCGGAAGGCGGCCGTGAGCATCGCCGCGCCGAACAGGATGATGAACACCAGCGCGGTCGTCTTCGCCGTCTCCACCATCACGCCGTGCAGCGTGTCGCCGATCCGCATCGCCCGCCAGCCGCTCCAGATGATCCCGGCGACCATGAGAACCGCGCCCGCGGCGCCGAGCTGGATGCCGAATAGGTCCTCCGGCGTCGCCGCCGCCTTCAGGTTCATCGGGTAGGTCATCAGCGCGAAGACGATCGCGCCGAGGCCGACGATGGAGAGGATGGCCGGATAGTAGGTGGTGCGGGCGCCCGAATGGAGGCGGTAGCCGGCCATCACCAGCGCCCCGGCCGCGCCGATCGCGCCGGCCTGGTTCACGGTCGCGACGCCGGCGATGATCGAGCCGAGAACCATCAGGATCAGCGTCAGCGGGGGAACAAGCGTCATCAGCACCTTGCCCCAGAACCGCGCGTTCCGCTTGCCGTCGTAATGAACGGCCGGCGCGTGGGTCGGCCTGATGAGCGCGTAGATCAGGATGAAGGCCATGTAGAGCCCGACGAGAACGAGCCCGGGCGCGAGCGCGCCGAGGAACATCTCGCCCGCCGAGGTCGACCCGACGCCAAAGACCGAGGGCATCGAGATCTCGCCCGTCGCCGATTTGTAGAGCGCCTTTCGCGCGGTCGACGCCTGATCGGTCGCGGAGGCGAGCTGATCGGCGAGGATGATGAGGACGATCGAGGGCGGAATGATCTGCCCGAGCGTTCCCGAAGCGGCGATCGTGCCGCTGGCCAGCGAGGGCGAATACTTGTTCCTCAGCATCGCCGGAAGCGAGATCATGCCCATCGCCACCACGGTGGCGCCGACGATGCCGGTCGTCGCCGCCAGCAGCGCGCCGACGAAGACGACCGAGATGCCGAGCCCGCCCGGCACCGGCCCGAAGAGCTGGGCCATCGTGACAAGGAGGTCCTCCGCGATCTTCGAGCGCTGAAGCATGATTCCCATGAAGATGAAGAGCGGAATCGCGATCAGCGTATCGCGGTCGACGTCCCAGTAGACGCCCCGGAGGTTCGTCACTCCCGCCGAGAGCCATTGCGAGGGGCCGCCGGCGTGGAAATAGGCGTCCGTGTCGCCGGCGAAGAACCAGCCGGCGCCGGCGGCCAGCCCGATGGTGATGATCGCCGAGCCCGGCAGAGCGAAGGCGACCGGAAAGCCGGAGCCGAGCGCCATCGCCATGATCAGGACCAGGATGGCGAGAAAATAGAACTCCATGAAATCGTCCTCAGTGCGCGACAGGCGCGACTTCGCGGCGCCCCGGCTCGTCGCGCTTGTCCGCGACCGCTTCAAATAACTGGCTGACGAACTGGATCAGCATGGTGACGGCGAAAATGGCGAGAAAGGCCGCCATCTGGTATTTGACGTACATTCCGTTGGAGCCGGATTGCGACACTTCGAAACTCGCCACCGGGCTGTTGATGATCGAGGTCTTGCTGGCGAGGCCGATGTCGAGGATCACCCAGCAGGTGCTCATGCCGAGCAGGATCGCGCCGACCGCGTTGACGACGCCTTTGCGCCGGGTCGAGAACCCGGCGTAGAGCACGTCGACGCGCACATGCCCTTCGTCAAGCAGCGTGTAGGCCGAGGCGAAGAGAAAGAGCGCCGCGTACCAGTAACGCACGAGATCGCTCATCAGCGCCTGCTCGTAGGAAAAGACGAAGCGCGAGAGAACGATCAGAAGCTCCGCCGCGACGATCAGCAGCGCCAGCCAGGTGAAGCCGAGCGTGCGGGTGAACAGCCCGATGACGAACCCCGCGAGGATCAGCGGGCCGTGGATGTTCGGCCCGATGAAATGCGCAAGCCCGAGCGCGCGGGCGGTCTCCGCATCGAAGATGAAGTCGAGCGCGTTCTCGGCCCTGAGCAGAGAGATGGCCCCATCGACCAGGCCGACCATCAGCACCGCCCAGAACAGGGAGCGCACGAGATAGGCGTTGAAGGCGGTGATCCGCGCCGCGTCGCGCCTCAGCGACCGGGACGGCCCGATGAGGACATAGCCGAACGCCGCGGCGACGCAGACGACGTAAAGCGCGGTCGAGGCCTTGCCGCCGCCATGCAGGATGGCGCGGGCGCCCTCGAACTGGAACCAGACGACGAGCACGTTCTCGATCAGGAACGCGGCGAGGACGCCAAGCATCCCCCAACCGAAAAGCCGCAGCAAAGGCGCCGGCTCGCCAGCGTCGATCGGATTCGCATTCATGTTCATGGTTGACATGACGCTCCCTGTTTCAGCGCGCATGATGGCGTCTGACGTCTTTTTGTTTGTTGCGTCCGCGCCGCGTTCCGGCGCCGACCGGGAGTTTCAATCGGGCGGCGCAGAAGCGCCGCCCGCAGATGCGCCTGGGTGCTCGCCGCCTTACGTGAGGCCGAGAACCCGGTTGCGCTGACGCACGAATGTGTATTCGAACTTGTCCATGAAGCCGCCGATCTGCCGGAGATAGGACTGGTAGGCGTCGTCGATCCGCGCGGCGATCTCGGAATGCTCCCGGACTTCTTCGAACGCTTCCTCCGCCGCGTCGCCGAACGCGTCCCAGGTGTCGTCGTTGAAGTCGCGGACCTGAACGCCGTGTTCCTCGATCAGCTTCTTCAGGTAGACGCCGTTGTTCGCCTGGGTCTCCTCGTAGGAGTTGGCGTTCTCCTCCGTGCACGCGGCGCGGATGACGTTCTTCTCCCACTCGCTCAGCGAGCCGTACCAAGAGGCGTTCATGCCGAGGCAGGCCGAGGCGTTCGGCTCGTGCATGCCGGCGGTGTAGTAGTATTTCGCCGCCTCGTGGAACTTCATGAAGTAGTCATTGTAGGGGCCGATCCATTCGGCCGCGTCGATCGTGCCGGAGACGAGGTTCTCGTAGATCTGCCCGCCCGGCAGGACGACGGTGGAGGCGCCGAGCTTCGACAGCGCCACGCCGCCGAGGCCGGCGATGCGCATCTTGAGGCCCTTGAAGTCGTCGGCGGAATTGATCTCCTTGTTGAACCAGCCGCCGGCCTGGGTGCCGGTGTTGCTGCAGAGGATGCTCTTGATTCCGAACTGGCCCGCGAGCTCGTCCCAGAGCTCCTGACCGCCGCCGAACTTGATCCACGCGTTCGATTCCGTCGTCGTCATGCCGAACGGGACCACGGTGAAATAGGCGTAGGCCGGGTGCTTGCCGGTGAAATAGTATTCGCTGGCGCAATAGGCCTGGCTGTTGCCGGAGGCGACTTCATCGAAGACGTCGAACGCGCCGACGCGCTCGCCCGCGGCGTAATATTCGGTTGCGATCTTGCCGTCGGAGATCTCTCCGATCCGCTGCACCAGCCGCTGGATGGAGATCCCGACACCCGGGAAATCGCGCGGATAGGCCGAGACGATCGTCATCTGCCGGCGCTGCTGCGCGATCGCCGGCGCGGCCAGAGCGCCGCCGGCCCCGACAAGAGCCGCGCTGGAAAGGAATGTGCGTCGTTTCATTTCAAACTCCCTGTAATGTGCGCTTTGGATATGCGCCGTCACGTTGGCGCACCGCGCCGTCTGCAGGTAAAAGCATAGCGACGCCAAAGCCAAGCGGGAACAGTCGGATTGCCGCCGTTCCGGGGCGATAACCTCATAATCGGGGATTCGAGAAGGCGCGGCGCGAGCGCAGGGCGAGTTGGGGGAATACGTTTCGCGCAATGGTGGTGGGGCGCCGGCCAGACCAGGCGAGCCGAGGCTCACGATCCCGCCGGGCGGGGTCGACGGCCGCCTCTTGAGCTCGCAGGCGATGAACCCGAGAGGCCGCTCACGCACGAATGGCGCGCCAACGCCTCGCGGTTCTGGTATACGCGCAAGTGGTGAGGGCTTGGGAGCGCCGCTCAGGCGCGTCGGCGTCGGCGCAGGGCCGTCTCCGGACGATCGAATGACGCGATACAACCGAACGAGAAAGACGTGAACCCCATGCGACCATGCTCATATCGCCGACGCTCGCTGGTCCTGGCGCTGGCGGTCCTGCTCAGCGCCTGCGCGCCGAGCCTTGTCCGCAACCCGGCGCCCGAGGCCATGCTCGGCCAGGCGCACCCGCTCGGCGTTCCGGGCCTGCGGTCCTGGGGGGACGCGCTCAGCCCGGAGGATGTGGACGCCTTCGTCGAGAGACGGGGCGCCATCATGAAGGCCGCCTACGGACCGGAGATCGCGGCGGGGCGGACGCCCACGCTCAATTATCTCGCGCTTTCCGGCGGCGGGCAGTGGGGCGCTTTCGGCGCCGGCGTTCTGCGCGCCTGGTCCGACAGCGGCGCGCGGCCCGTGTTCGCCGGCGTGTCCGGCATCTCGACCGGCGCCATCATCGCGCCTTTCGCCTTTCTCGGGCCGAAATACGACCATGTCCTCGAGGAGATATACACCGGCTACAGCACCGAGGACCTGATCGAGCCGACGATCTTTTCGGGCCTGGTTTCAGGCGCTTCGCTCGCGGACACATCGAAGCTCGAGGCGATCATCGCCGAGAAGGTGACGCCGGCGCTGCTGGCCGAGGTCGCCGAGGAGCATCGCAAGGGACGTTTCCTGTTGGTCGGCACGACCAATCTCGACGCGGGCCGGCCGATGATCTGGAACATGGGCGCCATCGCCGCCTCGGGCCTCCCGGGCGCGCCGCATCTTTTCCGGCAGCTCATTCTTGCCTCCGCGTCGATCCCGGTCGCCTTTCCGCCGGCGATCATCAAGGTCGTGGCGCCGGATGGGCGGGTCTACGATGAGCTTCACGTCGACGGCGGCGCGACCTCGCAGGTGACCTTCGTCGCGCCTGACGTGCCGATCCGGGACGTGACCGTCGCCGCGCTCGGCCGAAATCTGGACCGGCGCCTCTATCTGATAATGAACAACGATCTTGCGCCGCCATATGCCCCGGTCCGGCCGCGCATCGGCGACATCGGAGGCGCGGCCGTCAGCGCGCTTATCCGCGGCAGCGGGACCGGCGACCTCTACAAGATCTATCTGATCGCCGAGCGCGACGAGATCGCCTTCAAGGCCGGCTGGATTCCCGCCGAACTGCCCTGTTCGGACCCGCAGGAAGCGTTCGACAAGGTGTTCATGAGTTGCCTCTACAAGGTCGGCGCCGATCTCTTCCGCTCGGGCGAATTGTGGCGTGATCTGCCGCCGAATTTCGTGCTTGAGCCCTGAGGATCCGCAGAGAGGAACGCATGAGGCGCGGGTTCGGGGCGGGCGCCGCCGTCGACGCTATCGACGGCTGACGCCGGATGGAGGTCTCAGCCCCATCAGCCCCGGACCTGGCCGCGCGGGGTGGTTAGCGCCGCGCGATCAGAAGGTCGCAGGGCGGATCCCGCAGAAGTTCTTCGGTGAAGCTTCCGAGCCGGGTCGGCGACAGCGCGGCGCGGCCATGCGCGCCCAGCGCGAGGAAATCAGGCTTCTCGCGCGCGATCGCGGCGCGCAACGCTTCGCCGACGGCGGCTTCGACCAGGTCGACGTCGCCCAGATCCTCGGGCAGGTGGGTGCGCGCCTTCCATTCCTCCAGCTCCGCCTGGGCGGCCGCACGAAAGAGGCCTCGCCCGCCCTCGGACGGATGATCGCCGCCGATGAAGCCCCTGAACGGAACCGAATAGGCGTGAAAGGCGTGGATCTTCGCCTTCGGAGCCACCAGCCGCGCGATCCGGAGCGCCGCGGCGGAAGCGGGCGAGAGGTCGACCGCCGACACCGCTCGCTCATAGGGCCGATCGGCGAGGCCGCAGGTCAGCAGCACGGGCACGGACGCGACGCGCACGATCTTCTCGACCGTGGTGGAGACGAAAAGGTCCATGAACGGCCGCAGCCGGTGCCGCCCGACCACGATCAGGTCCGCGCCGACTTCGTCCGCGACGCGGTTGATGTCCCGGATCGGATCGCCGAAGACGACCATCTCCTCATGGGCGACGTCGTTGTTCTGGCGCAGCGTCTCGCAAAGCGCGGAGAGCCGCTCGCGGGTCTTCTCCATCACCGTTTCGGCTAACGGCTCCGGCAGATCCTCGTCGACGACGGCCAGCGCGATCAGCCGCGCGCCGGTTTCCGCCGCAATCAGGAACGCGCGGGCCATCGCGCGGTCGGAGCGATGCGACAGGTCGGTCGCGACAAGGATGGCGTGCATAAATTTGCGCCTCTCTGGACTCTGCGATGTCGGCCGCCAGAAGTAGCGTTGGCGCGGGCGCTTTGCAACATGGGCGCGCGCGGGAAAGGGGCGCCGCCGAATGCTCAGGCGCCATCCGGCGTTTCCTGATAGCGTCCCGGCGGATCCGAGAGGGGGACGGAGAAATGGCGGCGAGGGGCGGGCGAAGGGCGGTCTTGGGCTGGATGTTCTACGATTGGGCGTCGCAACCCTTTCACACCCTGATCCTCACCTTCGTCTTCGCGCCCTATTTTGTCGCCATGGTGGCGGAGACGCCGGCGAAAGGGCAGGAGATCTGGGGCTACGCCGTCGCGATCGGCTCGGTGCTGATCGCGGTCTCGGCGCCGGTTCTCGGCGCGATCGCGGATTCGGCCGGGCCGCGCCGCCCCTGGATTCTGAGCTTTTCTGCGCTTTATGTCATCGGCGTCTCCGGGCTCTGGTTTGCGGCGCCGGGGGCGCAGAATCCGGCGGCGATTCTGATCTTCTTCGTGATCGGGCTGATCGGGGTGGAGTTCACGGCCGTCTTCACCAACTCGCTGTTGCCGATGCTGGCGCCGAAGGCGGATCTCGGCCGGATCTCCGGCTCCGGCTGGGCGCTGGGATATTGGGGCGGGCTTCTGGCGCTCGCCCTCGTTCTGGGCTTCCTGGTGCCGGGCCCGGGGGGCGAGCTGACGCTGTTCGGCCTGCGACCGGCCTTCGGGCTGGATCCGGCGCTGGGGGAGGGGGCCCGGGCCACCGGCCCACTCAGCGCGCTCTGGTATGTCGTTTTCATGATCCCGTTCTTCCTCTGGGCGCCGGACGCGCCTCGAAAGGCGGGCAGGGCGATGGACGGCCTCCGCCAGCTTCGCCAGACCCTCGCCAGCCTGCCGCGCGAGCCGAGCTTCTTCGCCTTTCTCGGCGCGTCGATGTTCTATCGCGACGCGTTGAACGGGCTCTATGTGTTCGGCGGCGTCTTCGCCGCCGGCGTTCTCGGCTGGGGCGCGTTCCAGCTTGGCGTGTTCGGGATCGTCGCCGCGCTGGCCGGCGCCGTCGGGGCCTGGGCCGGAGGGCGGGCGGATTGGCGCTTCGGGCCGAAGCCGGTGATCGTCGGCGGGGTCGTCGCGCTCATCCTTGTGTCCTGCGCCGTCGTCGCGACCGGGCGGAACGAGGTGTTCTTCATCGGCGTCGGCGCGCCCGACGCGCCGTCGAGCCTGCCATCGGTCGTGCTTTATGTCAGCGGCGCGGTGATCGGCGCGGCGGGCGGCGCGCTGCAATCGGCGTCCCGGACCATGCTGGTGCGTCAGGCCGCGTCGGGGCGGGTGACGGAGGCGTTCGGCGTCTACGCGCTGGCGGGAAAAGCCACCAGTTTCCTCGCGCCGTTCTTCATCGCGCTCGCGACCGGCGCCACCGGAAGCCAGCGGGCCGGCGTCGCTCCGGTGATCCTGTTGTTCATCATCGGCCTCGCATTGATGGCGCTGGTGACGCGAAACGGGCGGGAGTGAGCGCGGCGCGCGGCGCCGGCCAGAGGGCCTCCGCGTAAAAAACCCCGCGATCCGCTCTTTCCGCGCCGCATCTATTCCCATATGAGAGAGAGGAAGAGCGTGCGCTCAAGCCGCGCGCGACCAGATAAGGGAGAGTGCCATGGTTCCCGGTTGGATGCAGATCGCCCTCGTCGTGCTGCTCGCCGTCCTGCTGTTCGGCGGCCGCGGAAAGATCTCGTCGATCATGGGTGACTTCGCGAAGGGAATAAAATCCTTCAAGAAGGGCATGAAGGACGAGGACGAAGTCCAGCGTGTCGAGCGCGGCGACGGAGACCCGATCGACGTGACGCCACGGAAAGAGAAGGTCTGATCCCGGCGCGCCCGCGCGTGAGCGGATGACACCATGCTCGACATCGGTTTCATGGAGATTCTGGTGATCGGCGCCTTGGCGCTGATCGTCGTCGGCCCGAAGGAGCTTCCGGGCCTGCTTCGGACTGTCGGGCAGTTCATGGCCAAGGCGCGCGCGATGGCGCGCGACTTCCAGCGGACGATGGAGGACGCCGCGCGTGACGCGGATCTTGGCGATGTCGCCGACGTGGTGAAGAAGGGCGGCAAGCTGAACAAGCTGCCTTTTGACAATCAGGTCGTGAACAGCCTCAAGGATTTCGGCCAGACGGTGAAATCCGAGATGAACGCCGTCTCCCGAGCCGGGGAAGGCGCGATGGCCTCCGGCTCCGCGGCCCAGACCAAGACGCCGGCGCCCGCCGCCGCGGCGCCAAAGCCCGAAGCGCCCGCGCCGGCCGCGGCGCCCGCGCCTGAGACGCAGCCGGGGCCCGGCCCGGATACAACAGAAAAAGACGGTTGAGCCCGATGAAGGACGCCGATGGCGACGTCGCCGATGACGACGACGACGAGATGGAGGCGAGCCGCGCGCCGCTGATCACGCATCTCACCGAACTCCGCGATCGCCTGATCAAGGCGCTCATCGTGCTTTCGATCGCCGTGATCGTCTGCTTTTTCTTCGCGACGCAGCTTTTCGATCTTCTCGCCGCGCCGCTGCGCGGGGCGTTGACCGCGCGCGGGCTGGAGTCGAAGCTGATCTACACGGCGTTGCAGGAAAAATTCTTCACCGACATGAAGCTCTCGCTTTTCGGCGGGTTCTTCATCGCCTTCCCGTTCATCGCCATGCAGCTCTGGCGCTTTGTCGCGCCCGGGCTTTACCAGAATGAGAAAAAGGCGTTCTGGCCGTTCCTGCTGGCGACGCCGGTGCTCTTTCTCCTCGGGGCCAGCCTCGTCTACTTTTTCGTCGCGCCGCTCGCTTTCGGGTTCTTCCTCGATTACGGGAACAATACGGCGGGGGAGGTCGGAACCTCGACCCAGTTCCTTGGGCGGGTCCGGGAGTATCTCGGGCTGATGATGACCTTCATCCTGGCGTTCGGGATCTGTTTTCAGCTGCCGGTTCTGTTGACCCTGCTCGGCCGCGCCGGAATCGTCAGCGCCGACGGGCTCGCCCGGAAGCGGAAATACGCCATTGTCGGCATCGCCGCGGTGGCGGCGATCCTGACGCCGCCCGACCCGATCAGCCAGCTCGGGCTCGGCATTCCGATCTATCTGCTCTATGAGATCTCGATCCATCTCGTCCGCGCGTCCGAACGCCGCCGCGAGCGGGAACTGCGGGCCGCCGGGCTTTGGGTCGACGACGACGAGGAAGACGAAGACGACGACGAGGATGAGGAAGACGAGGGCGACCGAGCGGAGGACGAGGGCGCCCGCGAGACCGAACGGGAACCGAAATGAAAGACATGAAGACATCCGAGTTCGATCAGAGCGCCGCTGCGCTGGAGCGGATCGCCGACGCGTTGGAGCGGATCGCCCCGGCGCCGCGCCCCGCGCCGGATTTCGCCGCCGCCGACGCGTATGTCTGGCGCACCGACCCTGACCGGCTCGACCCTGCCCTCCGCGTCTCGCGCGTGCCGATCGGCCTTCTGGTCGGCGTCGACCGGGCGCGCGACACCCTTCTCGACAACACCAGACGGTTCGCCCAGGGGCTGCCGGCGAACAATGCGCTGCTCTGGGGCGCGCGCGGGATGGGCAAATCCTCGCTGGTCAAGGCGGCCCACGCCGCCGTGGCCGCCGAAGCGCCGGGCCGCCTCGCGCTGATCGAGATCCAGCGCGACGACATCCCCTCCCTCGACCGGCTGATGGCGCTACTCCGCGGCGCCGAGCATCGGTTCCTGCTCTTTTGCGACGATCTTTCGTTCGACAAGGATGACAGCCATTACAAATCGTTGAAGGCGGTTCTTGACGGCGGAGTCGAGGGCAGGCCGGAGAATGTGATCTTTTACGCCACCTCGAACCGGCGGCATCTCATGCCGCGCGACATGATCGAGAATGAGCGCTCCTCCGCGATCAACCCGTCGGAGGCGACCGAAGAGAAGGTTTCCCTCTCGGACCGTTTCGGCCTCTGGCTCGGCTTTCATCCCTGCGGGCAGGACGAGTTTCTCGCCATCATCCGCGGCTATTGCGACGCGCTCGGCCTCGACATCGACGATGAGGCGCTCCGCGCCGAGGCCATCGAATGGCGTCAGACCCGCGGGGCGATCTCCGGCCGCGTCGCCTGGCAATTCGTCACCGATCTCGCCGGCCGGATGGGCCGCAAGATCGATTTCGACGAGGCGTCGGCCCGGGCGTAAGCCTTCGGCGGCGTCACGCCCCGGGCGCGCCCGGGGCCGCCTGGCCCCTCAGAGATAAGGTGCGGGGTCGATGCTCTCCGCGCCGCGGCGCACTTCATAATGCAGAGACGGCCCCTGCGGCGGAGCGAGATCGGCGACCTTCGCGATCACCTGACCCTTCTTGATGCGGTCTCCCTTGGCGACGGTGACATCGGCGACCCGGCCGTAAACGGTCAGATAGTCGTTGTCATGCCGGATGAGGATGATGGTCCCAAGGCCGCCCAGCGACTCGGAGATCAGCGCCACCGTTCCATCGCCCGCCGCGCGCACCGGATCGCCCGCCTTGGTCGCGAAATCGACGCCGTCGTTCCGATCCGGTCCCGCCGCGCGCGAGAACGGACGGGAGACCTCGGCGTCCACCGGCCGGACGAAGCCGCTCGGCCCGCTTTTCTTCGCCGCCGCCGCGGGCGCCTGCGCCGGAGTCGGCTGTGTGTTGGCGGCCGTAGTGGCGGTTTCTGGTTTCGGTTCCGGTTCCGGCGCCGGTTTCGCCTCCGGCGGCATGAGCGGCGCGGCTTCGACCTTGGGTTGGGCGGGCTCCTCGCCAATCGCCGCGCGCGCGCGCTCCGCCGACCAGACTTCGCCACTCGCGGCCGCGGCGCCGGGGCGGGCGGGCGCGGACGGCTCGTATCCCGGCGCGGCCGCCTCCACCGTTGGGCTGGCGGAGGCCGTCACCGTCCCCTGATAGCGCCCGGGTTTCGCCGGCAACACCAGTTCGTCGCCCTCGCGCGGGGTGTATTGCGTCGAAAGCCCATTATAGGCGGCCAGTTCGGAGCCGGTGAGGCCGACCCGCGCCGCCATGCTGTCGATGCTGTCCCCGGCCCGGGCGCGTATGGATTCGTAGCCGTCATAATAGACGACCCCCCGCGAATCCGCCTGGCCGGAGGGCACCGGCGAAGGGGCGGCCAGAGGCGCCGCTTGCGAGGGCTGCGCCTCGGGCCGCGCCGTCGGCGACGGCGAGACCGGCGTGCGATAGGTGATCGGCGCCGGCTCGCGCGGCTCGCCCGCGCAGGCGGCGAGGATCAGCGCCGCCGCGGGCAGCAGAAGCGTCGTTGGACGAAGCGTCTTTTGTGTCAACGGCATCTTCAATCTCCTTCATCCTTCGCGACATCGGGCAGAAGGGGTACGAAACGAACGTCGGCCAGTTCCTGATAGTCGAGTCCCGCGTCGGTCTTCACGATTCTGATCAGTTGCTGCATCTCGTCCGATTGGCCGACCGGCAACACCATAACGCCGCCGACGCGGAGCTGGTCAAGAAGCAGCCGCGGCGGATCCTCCGCCGCCGCTGTGACGAGAATGCGGTCGAACGGCGCCTGCTCCGGCCAGCCGAGCGCACCGTCCCCGGTCATGATCGAGACGGTGGAGAGCGCCAGCGCCTCGATCCGCGCCCGCGCCTGGCGCGCCAGCGGGCGATGGCGCTCGATCGCGTAGACCCGCCGCGCCAGCCGCGCCAGCACCGCCGCCTGATAGCCCGAGCCCGCGCCGACCTCCAGCACCTTGCAGCGCGGCGTCACCTGCAGCGCCGCCGTCATCAGGCCGACGACGGACGGCTGGGAGATGGTCTGTCCGCAGGCGATCGGGAGAGGGATGTCCTCGAAGGCGCGGTCGCGGAACGCCCGGTCCAGAAAAAATTCGCGCGGGGTCTTTTCGATCGCGTCCAGGACCCGCGCATCGGTGATCCCCTTCTTGCGGAGCGAAAAGACGAGCCGCATCATGCCTTCGGTTCGCGCCTCCGGGCTGAGGCTCATTCCGTGGCCTTGAGCGAGGCGCGCGCCTCGGCCAGAATCGCGTGGTCGGTGAGATCGGGGCGCATCGGCGTCGCGGTGATCCACCCATTGGCGCAAAGCGTGAAATCCACCCCGAGCCCCGGCTCGGCGTCGCCGCTGGCGCGCGCCAGCCAGAAATAGCGGCGCTGGTTGGGCGCGATCGTCTCCTGAACGTGGAATGCGCCGCCGCGCGTGCCCTGCGCCGCGAGGGTGAACCCCTTCACGTCGGCGGGCGCCAATGGCGGAAAGTTCACGTTGTAGAAGACATGGACATCGACCGGCAGCGTCAGAACCTTGCGCACGGTCTCCGCGCCGTGCGCGCGCGCGGCGGCGAACGGGTCCTTCGGCGCGCTCGGCCCCGTCCCGAAATACTGGCTGAGCGCAACCGCCCTGACGCCCTGTATCGCGGCTTCCTTCGCTCCGGCGATGGTTCCGGAATAGACCGCGTCCTCGGCCACGTTATGGCCCCGGTTGACGCCGGAGAGCACGAGATCCGGCGCGTCCGGCAGGAGCTTCACGATGCCGGCGATGGCGCAGTCGGCGGGATAGCCGTCGATGCAGAAGCGGCGCTCGCCAAGCTGCGTGACCCGCATCGGCGCGGTGTAGGAGACGCAATGCGCGGCGCCCGAGCGCTCGGTCTCCGGCGCGACGACCCAGACCTCGCCGTCCGGCCCCGCGAGTTCGGCCGCGATCTCCTCGGCCACGCGCAAGCCGGGAGCGTTGATGCCGTCGTCATTTACAACAAGAATTCGCATGCCCACCCCGTTCCCGAATTGAGTGGTGTAAAGCGGCGGGCTCTGCGCGTCCACTCCCGTTGCGCTCCGCGCGGATCAGATAAGCGCGCCTTCCGCCGTGATCCGCGCGGCGCCCCGCATGTACGGGCGGAGCTTTTCAGGGATGATGATCCCGCCGTCCGACTCCTGAAAATTCTCCATCACCGCGATCAGCGCCCGCCCGACCGCGAGCCCGGAGCCGTTCAGCGTGTTCACGAATTCCGGCCGCGCCTCCGGGCCGCGCCGGAACCGCGCGTTCATCCGCCGGGCCTGGAAATCGCCGCAGAACGAGCAGGACGAGATCTCCCGATAGGTGTTTTGCCCCGGCAGCCAGACCTCGACGTCATAGGTCTTGCGCGCGCTGAAGCCGGTGTCCCCGGTGCAGAGAAGCAGCGTCCGGTAGGGGATCTCCAGCGCTTCGAGCACGCCTTCGGCGCAGCGGCGCATGCGCTCCAGCTCCGCCTCGCCATCCTCGGGGCGGGTGATGGAGACCATCTCGACCTTCTCGAACTGATGCTGGCGGAGCATGCCGCGCGTGTCCTTGCCGGCGCTGCCGGCTTCGGAGCGGAAACATTGCGTATGCGAGACCATGCGGCGGGGCAGGGCGGAATCCTCGAGAATCTCCCCCGCAACGGTGTTGGTCAGCGTGACCTCGGCGGTGGGGATCAACCACCAGCCGCCGTCGGTGCGGTAGCTGTCCTCCGCGAATTTCGGCAGCTGCCCGGTGCCGACCATCGCCTCGTCCCGGACCAGAACCGGCGTCCAGACCTCGGTGAGGCCGTTGTCGTAGACATGCATGTCGAGCATGAACTGCGCCAGCGCCCGGTGCAGCCGGATCAGCGCGCCGGTGAGGACGACGAACCGGCTGCCGGAGAGTTTCGCCGCCAACCCGAAATCCATGAGGCCCATCGCCTCGCCGATCTCGAAATGCTCTCTCGGCGGAAAGGTGAATTCGCGCGGCGCGCCCCAGCGGGCGATCTCGACGTTCTCGCTCTCGTCGGCGCCGTCGGGCGTGTCGCTGAGCGGCGAATTGGGGAGGGCCATCAGCGCGGTCTGAAGCCGCTGATCCTCCGCCTTCGCCTCTTCCTCGAGCCGCGCGATCTCGTCCTTCTTGGCGGCGACGACGGCGCGAAGCCGCTCGAATTCGGCGTCGTCGCCCTTCGCCTTCGCCGCGCCCACCTGTTTCGAGGCCGCGTTCCGTTCCGCCAGCGCCGACTCGGCCGCGGCGATCTTTTCGCGCCGCGCGGCGTCGAGCGCGAGAATGTCGGCGGAGCGCGGCTCCAGCCCCCGGCGGCGCAGCGCGGCGTCGAACGCTTCGGGATCTTCGCGGATCAGGCGGATATCGTGCATGATGTTTGCCCTCGGTTTTTCGCGGAGCGTTATGCATGAGCGGCGCGGGAGAGGCCAGAGCGCTCTCCGGCCGCTTTTTCGCAACTGGCGGCTGGCGTGGGCGTGTTTTCTGCTTTACGGTTCCTCCCAAGTCGCGCAGGCAAGGTCGACGAACCGAGGGATCGAGGGGACTGGAATGCAGGATCGGCTTCGCAAGGGAGCGCGCCTCGTCGCGATTCTCGCGCTGTCAGGAGTCGTCGCGGCCTGCGGGCTGCCTCGTTCGGGTCCCTATTACGAAGATCTGCGCTACAGTCAGGAGCAGCGGGACAATGTCGATCCCGGCTTCGATCTGATTCCCGTCACCCCCGAGATCGTCGAGACCATCAACGTGGCGGCGCCGCTCGGCTTTTCGCTCAACCTCATCGACGCGCAGCCGGAGAAGACCGCGGTGCTTGGCGTTGGAGACGTGGTGCAGATCACCGTCTGGGAACGGGGCGAGAACGGCCTCTTCTCGCCGATCGGCGGCGCCACCTCGCTCGTCTCCGAGATCGAGGAGAGCGGGAACATCTATCTCCCCTATGTCGGCGACGTCCGCGCCGCCGGGCGCACCGCCGCGGGGCTCCGCAAGCGCATCCGCGAACTTCTCGCCGACAAGACGCTGGATCCGCAGGTCGAGGTCGCGCGCAAGACCGGCGATTCGAAATCCATCACCATCACCGGCACCGCCGGAGTGGCGGGCGTCGTGCCGATCGAGCGGACGACGCGAAGCCTGCTCAGCCTTCTCGCCAAGACCGGGTTCGCCGTTCCCGATCCGGAGGTGATCCGCGTCACCGTGCGCCGCGACGGCGCCGAGGGCTCGATCTGGATGCGGGACCTCTTCGAGAATCCGGAGTTCGACGTGCCGGTCAGGGCCGGCGACGTGATCTTCCTGAACAAGGACACCCGCTATTTCCGCTCGCTCGGCGCGGTCGGGCAGGCGCGCGTGCCGTTCCCGACCCGGGACATTTCGGTGCTTGACGCGATCGCGCTTGTCGGCGGGCTGCAATCCAGCGCCTCGGACCCGTCGGGCGTGTTCGTCTTCCGGAAGGAATCTCCCGCCATCTCGGAGCAGATTTCGGAATTCGCGACCCCGGGCGAGCCGCGCAACATCGCCTATCTCCTCGACCTGACGGAAGGGAGCGGCATGTTCCTCGCGGACCAGATGCTGATGCGCGATGGCGACGTGCTCTATGTGACCGACGCGCCGTTCACCCGCTTCCAGAAGGTCGCCGGCTCCGTCGCGTCGATCATCGGCTTCGCCGGCACCAGCGCCGCCGCGGCGACCATCATCCCCTGAGCCGAGGGCCGCGCCCGGGCGGCGCGGCTCAGCGGGCTCTCGGCCGCCAGATGCTGATCACGTCCTCGCCGGCCCGCTCGACGCCCTGAAGCTCGAAGCGCGGCGCCTCCGACAGCGCCTCGATCTCGAGCGGGCCGAGCGCCGCCGCGCCCGAAGCGCCGATGGCGGCGCCCGCCGTCATCCAGACGATCTCATCCACCAATCCGGCGTTCAGAAGCGCCGCCGCGAGGCGGCCGCCCCCCTCGCAAAGCACGCGCGTAAGCCCCCGCGCGCCAAGCGTCGCCAACATGGCGGCGAGATCGAGCCGGCCATCCGCGCCCGCCGCCACCGGAATCAGGGTTCCCCATTCGGCCGCCGGCGCCGCGCCGGGCAGGTGGAGTCGCCATGTCGGCCCGGCCGGCCCCGGCGCCGCCAGCCGCAAGCCCGCCGGCAGCGAAAGGTCGGGCTCGGCGACGAGCCTGAGCGGCGCGCGGGCCTCAAGTCCGGGCAAGCGGACATCCAGCGCCGGATCGTCGGCGCGCGCCGTCGCCGCGCCCACCAGAACCGCGTCGCTCGACGCGCGGATGAGATGCGCGCGGGCGCGGGCGCCCGGGCCGGTGATCCAGCGGCTTTCGCCGGAGGCGGTCGCGATCCGCCCGTCCAGCGTCGCCGCCATCTTCAGCGTGAGAAACGGGCGCCCCGCGCGCTGGCGGAGCAGAAAGCCCCGATTGACCTCTTCGGCCTCGGCCGCCCCCAGCCCGATCTCGACCGCGACCCCGGCCGCGCGGAGCCGCGCGAATCCGCGCCCGAGAACCCGCGGATCCGGATCCTCCATCGCCGCGACCACCCGGGCGATCCCGGCGTCGATCAGCGCGTCGGCGCAGGGCGGCGTCCGGCCGAAATGCGCGCAGGGCTCCAGGCTGACGAAGGCGGTCGCGCCGCGGACGTCCGCGCCCGCAGCCGCCGCGGAGGCGAGGGCTATGGTCTCCGCATGCGGTCGGCCGCCGGCCTGGGTCCAGCCCCGCCCGAGAAGCCGCCCGCCGCGCGCGATGACGCAGCCGACCGCCGGATTCGGCCAGACCCCGCCGAGCCCCCTCCGGGCAAGCGCGAGCGCCATCTCCATCCAGCGTCGGTCGTCGTCGTCGTCGACCCCGGAGCCGACCCCGGATCCGGCCATCTCATTCCTCGTTCTGAAGGGGCGGGCGCAATTCGGCGACGAAATCCTCGAAATCGTCCGCTTCCTGAAAATTCTTGTAGACGCTGGCGAAGCGGACATAGGCGACGGTGTCGATCCGCGCGAGGCTCTCCATCACGATCTCGCCGATCGCTTCCGAGCGCACGTCGCTCTCTCCCGTGCTCTCCAGCCGGCGCACGATGCCGGAGATCATCTGATCGATCCGGTCCATCTCGATCTGGCGTTTCTGCAGCGCGATCCGGATCGAGCGCGCCAGCTTGTCGCGGTCGAAATCCTCCCGCCGGCCGTTCTTCTTCACGACCGTCAGATCCCGGAGCTGCACCCGCTCATAGGTGGTGAACCGGCCGCCGCACGCCGGGCAGAGCCGGCGCCGCCGAATGGTGACATGGTCTTCCGCAGGGCGGCTGTCCTTCACCTGTGATTCCGTGTCGCCGCAGAATGGACAGCGCATCTTGATCCCTCTCTCCCATTTTCCGGCGCCATTATAGGCGCGCCGCGAAGGGAAGGGTAGGGCGCGCGGCGCGGCGCCAGATATGGCCCGTGCGGCGTTTCGCGCCGGAAGAAGGAGGGGCGGCCGGGGGCGCCTGATCCGGCGCGCCCGGTCAGCCGGTCAAAGCCCGTCGTAGATCGGGAACCGCTCGGTCAGCGTCTTGACGCGGGCCTTCACCCGCGCCTCGACCGCCTCGTCGCCCGTCCCGCCGCTGGCGGCGAGCCCGTCCACGACCTCGACGATCATGTCGCCGATCTCGCGGAATTCCGTCTCGCCAAACCCGCGCGTCGTGCCGGCCGGCGCGCCGAGCCGGACGCCGGAGGTCACCGTCGGCTTCTCCGGATCGAACGGGATGCCGTTCTTGTTGCAGGTGATGTTGGCGCGGCCGAGCGCCTGTTCCGTCGCCGCGCCGGTCACGCCCTTCGGCCGGAGATCGACAAGAAGGAGATGCGTGTCGGTGCCGCCGGTCACGATGTCGAGCCCGCCCTTGATGAGCTGATCCGCGAGGGCCCGCGCGTTGGCGACCACCGCGGTCTGATAGGCGCGGAACTCGGGCGTCAGCGCCTCGCCGAAGGCCACGGCCTTCGCCGCGATCACATGCATCAGCGGCCCGCCCTGAAGCCCCGGGAAGATTGCGGAGTTGAACTTCTTCGCCAGCGCCTCGTCATTGGTCAGGATCAAGCCGCCGCGCGGGCCGCGAAGGGTCTTGTGCGTCGTCGTCGTCGCGACATGCGCGTGCTCCAGCGGATTGGGATGGACCCCCGCCGCCACCAGCCCGGCGAAATGCGCCATGTCCACCATGAGATAGGCGCCGACGCTGTCCGCGATCTCGCGGAATCGCGCGAAGTCGATCCGCCGCGGGACGGCCGAACCGCCCGCGACGATCAGCTTCGGCTTGCGCTCCTCGGCCTTCGCCTGGATCTCGTCGTAATCGATCAGATTGTCCTGCCGACGGACGCCGTAATCAACCGCGTCGAACCATTTCCCGGAGAGGTTCGGCTTTGCGCCATGCGTCAGGTGCCCGCCGGCGGCGAGGCCCATCCCCATGAACGTGTCGCCCGGCCGCAGCAGCGCGAGGAACACCGCCTGATTGGCCTGCGAGCCGGAATTCGGCTGAACGTTGGCGAAGCCGCAATTGAAGAGCCGCTTCGCCCGCTCGATCGCGAGCGTCTCCATCACGTCGACATGCTGGCAGCCGCCGTAATAGCGCCGCCCGGGATAGCCTTCGGCGTATTTGTTGGTGGCGACCGAGCCCTGCGCCTCCATCACCGCGCGGCTGACGATGTTTTCGGAGGCGATCAGCTCGATCTCGTCGCGCTGGCGGGTCAGCTCGGCGCCGATGGCGGCCGCGATCTCCGGGTCGCGCTCGCTGAGCGGTTCTGTGAAAAAGCGCGTGGCGCGTGCGTCGGCGGTCATGGGCGTCCTCTCTCTTCGGCGGCCGGCGTGGCGGGTCGCGGCCCGCCATGGATGGCGTCGCCGCCGCTCATATAGCGCCTAAGCGAGCCGACGGAGAGATTCAACGCCGCGCGGCCGATAAATCAGGCCCGGCGCGCAGTCCTGCGATTGCGCCCCGGCGAAAACCCCGGCAAGGTCCGCGCGAAATAGAGGGCTCTCGCATGACGCCGGACAAGATCCATTTCACCGCATCGAGCGCGCCGGTCGCGCAGGACGCCTTCGCGAAGATGACCGCGCGCTACGGCCAGGTCGCGGCGAGCGAGGCCGACGTCATCGTCGCGCTCGGCGGCGACGGCTTCATGCTTCATACGCTGCACGAGACGCTCCATCTCGCCGCGCCGGTCTATGGGATGAACCGCGGCTCGGTCGGCTTCATGATGAACGAATACGCCGAGGACGATCTTCGCGCCCGGCTGAGCGAGGCGGAGCTGGCGACGATCCATCCTCTGCTGATGAAGGCGACCACTGTTAACGGCATGGTCACCGAATCTCTCGCGATCAACGAGGTCTCGCTCCTCCGGATGACGTTCCAGGCGGCCAAGCTGCGGATCAGCGTCGACGGGCGCGTGCGCCTGCCGGAGTTGATCTGCGACGGCGCGCTGATCGCGACGCCGGCGGGCTCCACCGCCTATAATCTCTCCGCGCACGGGCCGATCCTGCCGATCGAAAGCGGGCTGATGGCGTTGACGCCGATCTCCGCGTTTCGGCCGCGGCGCTGGCGCGGCGCGGTGCTGCCGCATGACGCGACCGTGACGATCGAAGCGCTGGAGGAAACGAAACGCCCGATTCTCGCCGTCGCCGACTCGACCGAGGTCCGTCAGGTCTCGAAGGTCGAAGTGTCCTTCCACCGCGAGATCGAGATCAATCTTCTCTATGACGCCGGCCACGGGTTGAACGAGCGGATATTGAAGGAACAGTTTCTCGGAGACAATTGATGGCCGTTGTTGACCCGCGCGTGAACTCGACGCATCAACCGATCCCATGACGTTCAGCGAACAGGCG
Organism: Paludibacillus litoralis; assembly: GCF_037646705.1. Taxonomy (NCBI): domain Bacteria; kingdom Pseudomonadati; phylum Pseudomonadota; class Alphaproteobacteria; order Rhodobacterales; family Paracoccaceae; genus Paludibacillus; species Paludibacillus litoralis. The sequence goes on along the minus strand of NZ_JBBHER010000004.1, from coordinate 152,658 downwards.
CGGTGGTGGGGGGTGGGGCTTTTGCTCCTCATCGGCGCTCTGGTGCTTCTCTCGGATGTTCTGCTTCCCTTCGTGCTGGCGGCGGCGATCGCCTATTTCACCGACCCGCTGGCGGACCGGCTGCAGCGGCTCGGGCTGTCGCGCGTGCTCTCCACGGTCATCATCACCGCCGGCGCGTTCTTCACCATGGCGATGTTCCTGATGGTGCTGATCCCGGTTCTGATCAACCAGATCAGTCTCGCGGTGGACGCGGCGCCGGCGTTGATCGACGCAGCGAGGTCCTTTCTTCAAGCAAGGGTGCTGCCGCTGTTTGGCGAATCCGGCGCGTTCGGCGTCACCGTCACCGAGGCGCTCGGCCAGATGAAGAGCCAGATCAAGGAGATTTCCTCCAGCCTCCTTCAGGGCGCCTGGTCGGTCGGCCTCGCCGGGTTCCAGGTCGTCACGCTGGCGGTGCTGACTCCGGTGGTGGCGTTCTATCTCCTGCTCGACTGGGACCATATGGTCGCGCGGATCGATGAATTGCTGCCGCGCGAACATGCTGACACGATCCGCGGGCTCGCCCGGCGGGTCGACCGCGTTCTGGCCGGCTTCGTGCGCGGGCAGTTGACGGTGTGCCTCATCCTCGGCGGGTTCTACGCGGCGGCGCTGGTCGCCATCCAGCTGCCGTTCGGGCTTCTGGTCGGCATCTTCGCCGGGTTGATCTCCTTCATCCCCTTCGTGGGCTCCACTCTCGGCGGCGCGCTCTCGATCGGCATCGCGCTGGTCTATTTCTGGTCGGATCCGCTCTGGATCGTGGCCACTGCGGCGGTCTTCGCCATCGGGCAGGTCGTGGAGGGCAATTATCTCACTCCGAAACTGGTCGGCGGGTCGGTCGGGCTGCATCCGGTCTGGCTGATCTTCGCCCTGTCGGCGTTCGGGGCGTTGTTCGGATTCACCGGCTTGCTGGTCGCGGTGCCGGCGGCGGCGGTGATCGGAGTCTTCCTCCGCTTCTCGATCGAACAGTACAAGAGCGGCCCGCTCTATCGCGGCGAGGGTGGCGCGGGCGGCGACGGCGCATGAGCGCGCAGCTTCCGCTCGCCCTTCCTCTCGCCGCCCGCCCGGCGCGGGGGCGGAGCGCGTTCCACGTCTCGGCCTCGAACGCCGACGCCGTGGCGCTGATCGACGCCTGGCGGTGCTGGCCCGGCGGGCTCTTCGTCCTGACCGGGCCGGAAGGGGCGGGAAAGACCCATCTCGCGCATGTCTGGTCGGACATGGCGGCGGCGGAGCGCGTCGCGGCGTCGGCGCTCGAGCCGGCGGACGCGCCCGCCATCGTCGCCGCCGGGGCCGCGGCGGTGGAGGACGCGGACCGGATCAGCGGCGACGAGGTGGCGGAGGCCGCGCTCTTTCATCTCATCAACCTTGCGCGGGCCGAGGGCGCCGCGGTGCTCGTCACCGGCCGCGGCGCGCCGTCCGGCTGGGGCGTCGTCACGCCGGATCTCGCGTCGCGCCTGTCGGGCGCGATGACCGCCGCGCTGGAGCCGCCGGACGAGGCGCTTCTGGCCGCGCTCCTCGCCAAGCATTTTCGCGACCGTCGCCTCGTGGTCGGCGACGAAGTCCCGCACTTTCTCAGCCGCCGGATCGAGCGCTCCGCCGCCGCCGCCGCGCGGATGGTCGAGCGGCTGGACGCCGCGGCGCTGGCGGAGCGGCGCGCGATCACGCTGCCCTTCGTGAAGGAGGTCACCGGACTCTGAACGGCGCGGCCTTGCAAGACGGCGCCGCCCGGCGCCATATCGTTTGTTCATGACGGGAGCGACGATGCGCGCGGATTTTCTCAACCTGCCTCTTCAACCATTCGCGCCGGAGCGGATTCCGGAGTTCGACCACGCCGCGCCGGAGCGGTTCTTCAACCGCGAGCTTTCCTGGCTCGCGTTCAACGGCCGTGTGCTCGAGGAGGCGGAGAACCCGCGCCATCCGTTGCTGGAGCGGGTGCGTTTTCTCTCGATCTCCGGCGACAACCTCGACGAATTCTACACCGTGCGCGTCGCCGGCCTCCGCAGCCTGGTGAAGGCCGGCGCGACCCGGCCGAGCGCCGACGGGCGGAGCCCGGCCAACCAGCTGGCCGAGATCGCCGCCGAGGCGCGCCGGCTCATGGCCGCGCAGGACGCCGTCTGGACCGATCTGAAGGCGGAGCTCGAGCGCGAGGGCATCGTCCTCGTGCGGCCCGATCAGCTCACGGACGACGACCACGCCGCGCTGGAGGCCCATTTCTCGGAGAACGTCTTTCCGATCCTCACCCCGCTCGCGGTCGACCCCGCGCATCCGTTCCCGTTCATCCCCAATCTCGGCTACGCGCTGGCGCTGCAGCTGAAGCGGCGCCGCGACGGCGAGTCGCTGGACGCGCTCCTGCCGATCCCGCCGCAGATCGACCGGTTCTTCCGCATGGAGGACCGCGACGGCGAGATCCGCTTCATGCCGCTCGAGACCCTGCTGGAGCTGCACCTCGCGCTGCTCTTTCCCGGCTATGAAGCGGTCGGACGTTGCGAGTTCCGGGTGCTCCGCGACAGCGATCTCGAGATCGAGGAGGAATCCGAGGATCTGGTTCGCGAGTTCGAGACCGCGCTGCGCCGCCGCCGCCGGGGCGAGGCTGTGCGCCTCCAGATCACCACGGACGCGCCGCCGGCGCTTCGGGCGCTGATCGTCGACGCGATGGGCGTGCATGACAACGAGGTGATTCCGGTCGACGGGATCGTCGGCGTCTCCGGCCTCTCCGAGCTCGCGAAGGTGGATCGCTCCGATCTCCTCTGGCCGCATTACCAGCCGCGGATGCCCGAGCGGGTGCGGGACCACAAGGGCGACATCTTCAGCGCGATCCGCCAGAAGGACATGCTGCTGCACCACCCCTACGAGAGCTTCGAGATCGTGGTCCGCTTCATCGAACAGGCCGCGCGCGATCCCGACGTGCTCGCGATCAAGCAGACCCTCTACCGGACCTCCCGCGACAGCCCGATCGTCAAGGCGCTTTGCGTCGCGGCGGACGAGGGCAAGTCGGTCACCGCGCTGGTCGAGCTGAAGGCGCGCTTCGACGAGGAGGCCAATATTCGCCTCGCCCGGCAGCTGGAGCGCGCGGGCGTGCAGGTCGTGTTCGGCTTCGTCGAATGGAAGACCCACGCCAAGGTCTCCTCCGTGATCAGGCAGGAGGGCGGAAAGCTGGCCGCCTACACCCATTTCGGCACCGGGAACTACCACCCGATCACGGCGAGCTATTACACCGACCTCAGCTTCTTCACCTGCGATCCCGCGCTCGGCCGCGACGCGGCGAAGCTTTTCAACTTCATCACCGGCTACGCCGAGCCGCAGGGGCTGGAGCGGCTGGCGCTCGCGCCGCTGACCCTGAAGAAGACCATCCTCGAAAACCTCGAAGCCGAGGCCGCCCATGCGGCGGCGGGGCGCCCCGCGACGGTGTGGATCAAGTGCAACGCCGTGATCGACCCTGTGCTGATCGACGCGCTCTACGCCGCGTCGCAGGCCGGCGTGCGGATCGACATGGTGGTGCGCGGCATCTGCGGCGTCCGGCCCGGCGTGCCGGGGCTTTCCGAGAATATCCGCGTGAAATCGATCATCGGCAGGTTTCTCGAACATTCCCGAGTTCTCTGTTTCGGCGGCGGGGAGCCGATGGGCGGGGCTCGCAATCGCGTCTACATCGCCTCCGCCGACCTGATGGGCCGCAATCTCGACCGCCGCGTGGAGGCGCTGGTCGAGATGGTGAACCCGACGGTGAAGGATCAGATCATCGAACAGGTGATGGCCGCGAACCTCGCGGACGAGGCCCAGAGCTGGGTTCTCGGGCCGGATGGGGTCTACACGCGCGGCGCGCCGCCGACGGACGGCCCAGGCTTCGCCTGCCATGACTTTTTCATGGCGAATCCGTCGCTTTCCGGGCGCGGCCGGGCCGGCATCGGCGATGCGCCCCGCCTGGTGCGACGAAAAACGGCCTGAGATCCGACGATCTCCGCTTGACCCGGCGCTCCGCGGCGAGCTTAAAGCGGGCGGGCCGCGCCGCCACGGAGATCGCTCTTGACTGCGCCAGTTCAGTTTACTCCCTCGCATGCCGGGCTCCACCTCACGCCGGGGCTGGTTGGAGTCGTCGACATCGGCTCGAACTCGATTCGCCTGGTGGTGTTCGAGGACGGGGTGCGAAGCCCGGATTATTTCTTCAACGAGAAGGTCATCTGCGGCCTCGGCCGCGGCCTCGGCGAGACCGGGCGGCTCGACCCGGAGGGAAAGGTCTCCGCGCGGGCGGCGCTCCGCCGGCTCGTCGCGCTCTCGCGCCGGATGGGGGTCTCCGATCTGATCGCCTTCGCCACCGCCGCGCTCCGCGAGGCGGAGGATGGCGCCGAGTTCTGCGCCGGGCTCGCCGCGGAGCTCGGCCTTCCGATCCGCGTCGTCACCGGAGAGGAGGAGGCGCGGCTGGCCGCCGAAGGCGTGCTGTTCGGCTGGCCTTCCGCGCATGGCGTCGTCGCCGACCTCGGCGGCGCGTCGCTGGAGTTGGCCACCGTCGCCGATGGCGCGGTCGGCCGCGTCGCCTCGGTCCAGGCCGGCCATCTTCTGCTGGCGGAGGACGGGCCGCTCGCCCGGCGCGCCATGCAGGCGCTGAGCGCGGCGGCGGCGCCTTTCGCGCATCGCGCATCGCGCCTGATCCTCGTCGGCGGCGCCTGGCGGGCGCTGGCCAAGGCCGGCATGGCGAAGGCCAGGTATCCGTTTCATGTCCTCCAGGGGTTCGAGATGACGCCGGCGGAGGCGCTGAGGCTCTGCGACTGGGCGCTGACGAAGGAGCCGCCGGCGATCAAGAAAACCGCCGACGTCTCCCTCTCGCGCGTCCCCGCCATGGTCGCGGGCGCGCGGGCGCTGAAGCGCCTGCTTGAACATTTGAAACCCGAAAGCGTGGCCATCTCCGCCTTCGGCGCCCGCGAGGGCGTGATCTACGAGCGGATGCCGCAACCGATGCGGAACGAAGAGCCGCTGATCGCCGCGGCGGCGGCGATGGAGGCGCGGGGCGCCCGTTGCCCGGGCTTCGCCGCCGAGCTGATCGCCTGGATGCGCCCGGTTCTCCAGGGGCTCAGCGCCGATCGCGCGCGTCTCGCGGAGGCCGCGTGCCTGCTTCATGACGTGAACTGGCGGGCGCATCCCGATTTTCGCGTCACCGCCTGTTTCGGCACCGTCAGCCGGGCCAATCTCGGCGGCGTCGGCCACCGGGGCCGGCTTTTCCTCGGCGCGGCGCTGATGCATCGCTACAAGGGCTCGCTCCTTGCGGCGGAGGCGGAAGCGGTCGATCTTCTCTCCGCGAGCGCGCGCAGGGAGGCCGAGATCACCGGCCGCGCCATCCGCCTCGGCGCGATGCTCTCCGGTTCGGCGCCCGGGGCGCTGGCCCATTGCCCGCTCCAGGTGGCCGATGGGCGCCTCACGCTCCGCTTCGCCCCTGAAATCGCCGATCTCGCGGGCGAGCGGGTGGGGCGGCGCCTCGACGCGCTCGCCGGTGCGATGAAGCTGAAACCGGAGCTCATCGTCTGAATTCTCATTCCGATCTGGGTCGCCCGCAGAGGCGTGCGCGCGGAAAGGCTCGCGGTGAGCCGGAGGCGATTTTCAATGCTCAGGGGGGCGAGCCGGCGGCCGCGCCGCCGCGCCTTTCACGTCATTAGCCGTTGAACGCCGCGCCCAGCGTCAGCGCGATCCAACCGGCGCCCGCGCCGACGCAAAGCACGACATAGAGCGCGGCGAGGATCGCGGGCGTAGGGCGGAATGGTCCGTTGTCATCCATCATCATCTCCGGCGCCGCGAGGGGCGCGTCATCTGTCTCGATGAAGATTGGATGGACGTGGAGAGGGCCTGGGGCGCGTGATAACGCGAATGTGATGGCCGGCAAGGGAGCGCGCCGCGCTCCCCGGCGAGGGGCGGCGCGCCGGTTACGCCTCTTCCGGCCCGAACACCCGCGCGAAGATCGTATCGACGTGCTTCGTGTGGTGGGCGAGGTCGAAATTCGCTTCGATCTCCGCCTCGCTCATGACGGCGGCGACCTCCGGGTCGGCTTTCAGTTCGGTCATGAAGTCGGCGCCGCGCTCCCAGACCCTCATCGCGTTTCGCTGGACGAGGCGATAGGCGTCTTCCCGGCTCACGCCCTTCTGCGTGAGCGCCAACATCACGCGCTGCGAGTGCACGAGTCCGCGGAACTGGTTCAGGTTCCGCTCCATGTTCTCGGGATGAACGATGAGCTTTTCGATGACGCCGGTGAGCCGGGCCAGCGCGAAATCGAGCGTGATCGTCGCGTCGGGGCCAATCATCCGCTCGACCGAGGAGTGGGAGATGTCGCGCTCATGCCAGAGGGCGACATTCTCCATGGCCGGCAGCGCGTAGGCGCGGACCATCCGCGCGAGGCCGGTCAGATTCTCGCTCAGCACCGGGTTGCGCTTGTGCGGCATCGCCGAGGAGCCCTTCTGCCCCGGGGAGAAATACTCCTCCGCCTCCAGCACTTCGGTTCGCTGAAGATGCCGGATTTCGATCGCCAGCCGCTCGATTGACGAGGCGACGACGCCGAGGACCGCGAAGAACATCGCGTGGCGATCGCGCGGGATCACCTGGGTCGAAACCGGCTCGGACTCCAGCCCGAGTTTCGCGGCGACATGGGCCTCGACCGAAGGGTCGATATTGGCGAATGTGCCGACGGCCCCGGAGATCGCGCAGGTCGCGACCTCCGCCCGCGCCTGAGCGAGCCGGCAGCGATTGCGGTCCATCTCGGCATAGGCCTGCGCGAGCTTGAGGCCGAACGTGGTGGGCTCCGCGTGGATGCCGTGGCTGCGGCCGATGCAGATCGTATCCTTGTGCTCGAGCGCGCGGCGTTTGAGCGCCGCGCAAAGATCGTCCATATCGTCGAGCAGGATGTCGGCGGCGCGCGTCAACTGCACGTTGAAGCAGGTGTCGAGCACGTCGGACGACGTCATGCCCTGGTGGATGAACCGCGCCTCCGGCCCCACGAACTCTGAGAGATGCGTCAGGAAGGCGATGACGTCGTGTTTCACCTCGCGCTCGATCTCGTCGATCCGCTCCACGTCGAAGACCACGTCCTTCGCCTTCCAGGCGGCCTTCGCGGCGCTCTCTGGGATGACGCCAAGCGCGGCCTGCGCATCGCCGGCGTGCGCTTCGATTTCGAACCAGATGCGGAATTTCGTTTCCGGAGACCAGATCGCGGTCATTTCGGGGCGGGAGTAGCGGGGGATCATGGGGCGCCTGCGCTCAGAGGATGGAACGGCGACGTAGCATCGGGCGCCGGGATTGGCAATGTGCGCGAAATTGGCGCGACGCCGTCGAAATGCCATAATTATCGTCTGTACGGGAAAGCGTGCGCGGGTTCGCCCGCATGGAGCGCGAGGGTTGGATCGGGACGGAGGACGGGCCGGGGCGCCGGCGGCGCGGCGCGCGCGCCGGGCTTTCGCATCTGTTCCCAATTTTAGAAGTAAACAACTTTAAGTGTATCAAGTAACATCATGAACAACTTGATATAATCATGACGGTGATGATCCCGGTATTCTCGGTAATTATGGTTTGTCCCTGATCGATCCGCGCTCTATTGAAATGCGTTGTGTGGGGCGGAGTTGTTGATGTTGACGCGAGAGACCAGTCAGATGATTGGCCATGTGAAGGCGGAATCCCGGAGTCATGAACTGCACGCCGGCGCGCCGCATGCGGCGCAGGCCGCTGTCGCGTCAGAGCGGCACGTCGACTCCAATCTCCTTGATCCGGATCAGAACATCGATGCGTTGATGTCGGGGCTGATCTGGACCACGAAAACGTTGAGCTACAGCTTTCCTGACAGCGCCTCCGATTTCAGTTACCGCGGCCATCTGAATGTCCGCGACACCTTCGCGCCAGTGATGGCGGCGCACGCCAATGCGGTTCGGGCCGCGCTTGGCGGGATCGAGGATGTGAGCGGCCTTCGGTTTGTGGAGCTGACCGGCGCCGCCGACCGGTCGGCGGATCTGATGTTCGCGCGGTCGGCCGCGCCCGAGACCGCATTCGCCTATCTTCCGTTCAACGACGACAAGGGCGGCGATGTCTGGTTCGGAATGCAGCATTACAACGCTCCGATCGCCGGCAATTACGCGTGGGCGACCACGCTCCATGAAGTCGGGCACACGATCGGGTTGAGACATGGCCACGAGGGCGGCGGGCCGGGGCCGCTGAACGCGTCATTCGACAGCCATGAATATTCGCTGATGACCTACAGGTCCTATGTCGGCAGCAACGAGAACGCCTTCACCAATGGCCCCGCCAGCGGTCCGCAAACGCTGATGATGTTTGATATCGCGGCGATCCAGGACCTCTACGGCGCGAATTTCGCGCACCGCGCCGGCGACGATGTCTACCGGGTCACGCCGGAGAGCGGCCGGATGGCGATCAACGGAATTTTGCAGGAGCAGACCGCCGGGAACGTCATCCTGCGGACGATCTGGGACGGCGGCGGCGAAGACACTTATGACTTCTCCGCCTATTCCCGAGATCTGGCGGTGGATCTCTCGCCGGGCGGCTATATCGATCTCGATGTGGGCGGGAACGCGCAGCGCGCGTATCTCGGCGGCGGCGTTCACGCGCGGGGGCACATCTTCAACGCGCTTCAATACGAGAATGACGCGCGCTCGCTGATCGAGAATGCGATCGGCGGATCGGGGAACGACTGGATCGGCGGCAACAGCGCCGACAATCACCTTGAAGGCGGCGGCGGGCGCGACACTCTGGAAGGGTTCGCGGGCGACGATGTGCTGATCGGCGGCGCCGGCGCGGACAGATTTGTTTTCGACCTGAGCAATCTTGGCGACGGGGACGCCGATCTGATCCTGGATCTGGACTTCGCCGAAGGCGATCAGATCTGGTTCGAGGGGTTTGGCGTCGGCGTGTTGTCGGATGGTCTTCTGGCCGGGAACGCGCTGTCCACGACCGTCGACGGCGCCCATATCGGCAGCCTGGCCGACCTCAATGAAGTCGGTCGCTCCTCGCAGATCAATCTGGCCGAGGGCCCCGGCCAGGCGGTGGTGCTGAACATCGTCGACGCGTCGGTCACGGCGGCGATCACGCTGGCTTCCATTGGTTGGGATGAGTTGGCCTCATCTTTCGGATTTGCGGCGGACGCGGCCGCGTTGCGCGCGGCCGATCCGCAATCGGCCGATGACGCCCCGCCCGCTCTCACGCGGGTCGGCGGCGGCGGGAACGACGCCTTGGCGGGCGGCCTCGGAAACGACATTCTGCGGGGCGGCGGCGGCGACGATGTCCTGCGGGGCGGCGGCGGCGATGACAGTCTCCATGGCGGCCGGGGCGCCGATATCCTGAGAGGCGGCGGCGGAGACGATCTTCTCGTCGGCGGCGTCGGCGGCGATGTGCTCCGGGGGGGCGGCGGCGATGATCTCCTGAAAGGCGGCGCCGGCGACGATGTGCTCCGGGGCGGCGGCGGAGACGACACCTTGAAAGGCGGCTCCGGCGACGATTCCTTCTTTGGCGGCATGGGAAGCGACCGCCTGTTTGGCAATGCGGGCGATGATCGGCTTTTGGGCGGCGGCGGAGACGATTTTCTGCACGGCGGCCTCATGGACGATGTCCTTGTCGGCATGCGGGGCGCGGACACGTTGTTCGGGGGGCCCGGCGACGACACGTTGAGCGGCGGCCAGGGGCCAGACGTGTTCGTTTTCGGCCGCGGGCACGGCGACGACGTGATCCGCGACTTCGATCATGGCCTCGACAAGATCGAGATCGGCGCCGGCGCGAACAGGTTTTCGGATCTCGATATTCGGGACGCGGGCGCCTCCGCCATGATCCATTTTGCGAATGTGTCGATCCGGGTGAACAACGCCGACGCGTCGGATTTTCATGCGTCGGATTTTCTGTTCTGAGCGTGGTCAGCCCAGTGGAACCGGCGATGTGTCCGGTTTCCGAAGTTCATCGATCGGCAGGGTTTCCGGGGCGTCGGTCCGCCGCCATTCGCCGCCGCGGAAAAACTCGAACGGCGTGAAGCGGGCCTTGTAATCCATTTTCCGGGACCCGGGCACCCAGTACCCCAGATACAGATACGGCAAGCCCGCCTGGCGGGCGATGGCGAGGTGATCGAGGATCATGTAAAGCCCGAGGCTGCGCCGCGCCAGTTCGGGCCTGAAGAAGCTGTAGACCATGGAGAGCCCGTCGGTCATGACATCGGTCAGGCAGGCGGCGACGAGGCTTTCGTCGGGCGCGGCGTCGGGGGCGTGGTATTCGATGATGCGGGTGCGGACCGTGGTCTCCTCGATCATCGAGGCGAATTCGCAGATATCCATCTCCGCCATGCCGCCATCGGCGTGGCGCGACCGGAGATAGGTGCGGAAGACCTCGTATTGCTCCTCCGTCGCCCAGGGGGCGCAGGTGCGCCGCTCCAACCCGGCGTTTCGTTTCATGATCCGGCGTTGTGAATGGGACGGCGTGTGGGCGGCCACAGGGATGCGCACCGAAAGGCAGGCGCCGCAATCGGCGCAGGCCGGGCGGTAGGCCACCGACTGGCTGCGGCGAAAGCCGCGCAGACTGAGCGAGTCGTTCACCTCCCGCGCGTCATGTCCACGCAATGTGGTGAACAGCTTTCGCTCCTGCCGGTCCGGCAGGTAGGGGCAGGGCTGGTTCGCGGTCAGAAAGAACTGCGCTGTGATCTTCTGGTTTAGATGGGTCATCGCAAGCTGGTGGAATATATGATTGCGCGAGCGTAGCAACGCTTCGGCGCGCTGTCACTCGGGAGAATTGATCATCGTTGAGCCGAGCGGGATATCGTGAAGTCCGCGCCCCATCGCGGAGCCCGCCATCAGCACCACCGAGATCAACTGGAGAACGATGAAACTGCATGCGATGTAAAACAGGATCGTATGAGCGAGCGCGTCGCCGAGATTGAATCTCCCGCCATCTCGCCGACGAAGCTCCACGCCGACGAGGCGCATGCCGAGGGTCGCCGACCGGTTGGAGATCGTCGTCACGCGGTAGACGAAGTCCACCGCGAAGATGATGAATCCGAGCATCAGAAACCCGATTCCGAGAGTCAGCACGCCTATGGCCAGCGCCATGCACCATACGAGAACGAAATCGATGATGAAGGCGAAGAGCCGGCGCGCCGGAACCCCGTCGTAAAACTGGGCGTCCCTCTCGGGGTCGGGAAGGGCGCCTGGCGCATGGTTCATGATCATCTCCTGCGGCACTGGCGGGACATGGGCGCCGCGGCGGCTCCCCGCAAGGCGGCGGCGCAAGCTCAGGACAAGGCGAGCGGAACCGTTCCCAGCGGCCCGCAGATCGCCGGATCGGGCGGCGAGGCGGCGTCCTCGCTCCGGTTTTCATAGGGAGTGGCGGACAGGACCGCGCGAATGGCCGCGATCCGCGCGCGCCGCTTGTCGTCGGCGCGGATCACCGTCCAGGGCGCGTGAGGCGTATGGGTGCGGGCGAACATCTCTTCGATCGCCTCCGTATATTCGGACCAGCGGGAGAGCGACTGATCGTCGATCGGGGACAGCTTCCATTGCTTGAGCGGGTCTCGCTTCCGAGCGATGACCCGGCTGATCTGTTCGGAACGCCCGATCGACAGCCAGAACTTGAAGAATCTGATTCCATCATTGACCAGCATGTCTTCGAATTCGGGGGCCTGATGGAAGAAAAGCTCGCGCTCGGAATCCGAGGAGAACCCGAAGACCCGCTCCACCACCGCCCGATTGTACCAGCTCCGGTCGAAGAACACGATTTCTCCGGAGCTGGGCAGGTGTTGGATATAACGCTGAAAATACCATTGGCCACGCTCGACGTCCGAGGGTTTCGCGAGCGCGACGACGCGGGCGCCGCGGGGATTCAGGTGTTCGCGGAATCTCTTGATGGTCCCGCCCTTGCCGGCCGCGTCCCGCCCCTCGAAGACAAGCACGAACCGCTCTCCGGTCTCGCGGACCCAGGACTGGAGCTTGACCAGCTCAATATGAAGCGTCTTCATTTCGGCGTTGTAATCTTTGCCGTTCATGCGTTCGGGGTAGGGATATCCGGGGTCGAGAAAGTTCTCCTTGGGCGTCGTCTCGATCGCCTTCCGCACGTCTTCAAACGTTTTCGATTTCAAAAATGCGGCGATCTCGTCCATTCATCGCCTCCGGGCGTCGCATTTCATCAAGTTGGGTCTCGGCCCGGCCGCGCCCGGCCGGCTCTGCGGCGCGCCTGAAGGGGCTGACCGACAGGGCGCGCCGGCGCTCGGACCCTCAGAGGCCGATCGCATCGAGATCGAACGGAGTGGTCTGGTAAATCTGGTTGATCCAGTTGCCGTAGAGGAGATGGCCATGGCTCCGCCATCGGTTCCGGGGCGCGGCGGCCGGGTCGTCTCTCGGGAAATAGTTCACGGGGAGCATGATCCGCGCCCCGGCGGCCACGTCGCGGTCGTATTCCTGCTTCAGCGTGTCGGCGTCATATTCGAGGTGGTTGAACATGTAGAGCGCGTTCAGCGCCTCGTCCCGCAAGAGGCAGAGGCCGGTCGCGTCCGAGCGGGCCAGAACCTTGACGCCATGCTTCACGACGTCTTCCTCGCGGGTGTCGGTCCACCGGCTGACCGGAGCGACGAAGCGATCCGAGAATCCGGATGTGAACGGGGAGACGGCGGTCAGTCTCTGCTCGAAACAGCCGAAACGCTTGCCGTCCAGCTCGTGTTTCGGAACGCCGTAAAAATGGTGCAGCATCGCTTGCCCGCCCCAGCAGACGGCGATGGTGGAGTGGACATTGGACCGGGTCCACTCGAAAACCTCGGTCAACTCGCCCCAATAGTCCACATCCTCGAACGGCAGATGTTCGATCGGGGCGCCGGTGATGATCAGGCCGTCAAACTTTCGCGTCTTCGCCTTGGCGAAGGGTTGATAGAACGCCTGCATGTGCGCGGGAGGGGTGTGGCGCGTCTCATGCGCCGTCATCCGGATCAGCGTCAACTCGATCTGAAGCGGCCCGGCGCCAATCAACCGCGCGAACTGGGTCTCGGTCTGCACCTTTTTCGGCATCAGATTGAGCATCGCGATCTGGAGCGGCCGGATGTCCTGCCTGAGCGCCGCATCTTCGGTCATCACCATCACGCCTTCGCGCGTCAGGACGTCGTGGGCGGGCAGGGCGGCGGGGATCTTGATCGGCATCGTCTCGTTCCTTTGCGACCCTCCGAACTTAGCGTCGGCGCGGCGGCGCGCAAGCGATGCGCCGTTCAGCGCGCCCCTTGTTCGGCCAGCGCCGCGGCGACAAGGTCGATGAAGTCTTCGCGCGTCTCGACCGCGGCGATATCGGCCGCCTCCACGGTGACGCCCCACTTGTCCGCGATCGCCTGATAGCGGGGGCGGCGATGCGCCAGAAGCCGGACAAAGCCGTAGCGGATGAAGGCGTCCGGATCGACGGTCTCCGCGTCCGCGCCGGTTTCGGCCAGAAAATCGGCCCAGACCGCCTTCAGGAAGGCCTCTTGATAATACATCGGCTTTGGCGCGCGGTCGAAGCGCGCCTTCAGCGCGTCCTCATGCGCTTCGGTCCCGCGGATCAGCACCGGGAGCATGGTCCGGCGCATCGCAGTCAGCACCGGATCGTCCGGGTCGTCCGGGTCAACCACCTCGCAGATCGAGCCCGAGGTGTCGCAGATGAAATTATTGTAGCGATAAAGTGTACGCGCCTTGCCGATGAATATGCGCGCGTCCAGCATCGCGGCGATCTCCGCCGCCCGGTGCAGGCGCTGCCGTTCGATATAGGCGTCGAAGGGAATGCCTCCCTTCGCCGGGTCGCCCGGCTTGCCGAGCCATGTGGAGAGCGGCGTCAGGTTGTGAAAGGACAGGTTGGAGGAGATGGAGATGGAATCCGATAGAAGAAGGTCCCGCAGGTAGGGGTTTTTCATCGCCTCGTGCTTGAAATCGTCGGTGATCTCTTCATTCAGGTATCGCGTGCCGATCCGGTAGTCGACCGAGTAATGGAACCAGTCGCCCGCTTCACGCAAAAGGGCGCTGATCCGGGTCTTGCCCACGCCGGACATCCCGATCAGGGCCACCGCCCTGCGGGGCGCGTTCACCCAGTCTTGCGCTGTTTCGTAAATCATGGTCGCGCTCCTGCCTTGCGGCGCTGCGGTTAGCGTCAATGCGGGCCGGTTTCAATCCATGCGGCGCTGCGGCGCGCGGCGGCGAGCAGGAAAAGCCCCGCGACAACCATGCTGACCGCGGCCGCCAGCATCAGGTCATAGCCCCCGGCGCGCCAGAAGAGCGCGGCGAGAAAAGGCGCGGCGGCGAAGCCGGAGATATAAGGCACGGCGAGCGCGCCCGATATGCTCCCGAACCCCGTGCGGCCGAGAAGCTCCGCGATCGCCACCGGCCGCGCGATCGAGTTGATCCCGTTCGCCGCTCCGATGGCGATGATCGCGGCGAAAAGGCCCCAGTTTGGCCCGCCGATGAACAGGAGGGCGAGATAAGCCGCCCCGGTGACGGCGTAGGCCATCAGGATCAGCGTCGCTCCGCTGGCGCGCCGGGCGATGACCATGATGAAGACGCGCCCGAACACCTGCGCCGGCCCGATCAGCGACGCCGCCAGAATGGCGGACCGCCCGATGGCGCCGCGGGTTTCGAGGATCGGCATCAAATGGCTGAGCAGCATCCCGTGGGTCAGCGCGGTGAGCGGAAGCGCGGCCGCCAGAAGCCAGAACGCCGGGCGCCGGCGGGCGGCGCGGGCGGCGCGGCGTTCGGCGTCGCCCGCCTCCCGCGTCGGTCGCCGCGGCCCGCTCGCCGTGAGCCGGCGCGCCGACCAGAAGAACAGCGGCGCGGCGATGAAAATCGCTCCCGCCGCGAACACCCTGAGCGCGGCGCGCCAGCCCGCTTCGTCGGCGACAAGATCGGCGAGCGGGAAGGCGATGGTCGAGGCGAATCCGGCGATAAGGGTGACGAGCGTGATCGCGCTTCGGGCGCCGCCGCCCTGGGCGCGCGTGATGAAAGCGAAACAGGGTTCGTACAGGCAGAATGCGGACGCGGCGCCGATCACCGCCCAGAGCGCGAAAAACGCGGGGCGCGCATCGACGAGCGACAATCCGAGCAGCCCGAGGCCGCCCGCCGCCGCCGCCAGCGGCAACATCGCCGCGCCATACCCCGTGTCGATGATTCTGCCCGCCAGAGGCGCGAAGAGAGCGGACGCGGCCAGAGAGATGGTGAAGGCGAGCGCGATCACGTCGCGGCCCCAGCCGAAGTCGCTCTCCCAGCGCAGCAGGAGGACCGGGAAAGTATAAAACAACCCGGCCCAGACGATGGTCTCGGCGACCGCAAGCGCGATCATCGGCGGATAATCGGCTCGCTTCACCCGCGCGGCGCCGCGCGGGCGGACCTCCGCAGAGGCGAGGCCGCCGGCGCGTCGATGTTCAGCCGGCGGCGCGACTCACTTCGCGGCGGCGTCAATCGAGTTCTGGAGGATCGCCTCCGCCTCCGCCTTGTCGCCCCAGCCGATCACCTTCACCCATTTGCCGTCTTCGAGATCCTTGTAGTGCTCGAAGAAATGTTTGATCCGGTCGCGGGTCTTGGGCTCGATGTCGTCCAGTTCCTGGACATGCGCCTGAAACGGGTCGGTCTTTTCATGCGGGACGGCGATCAGCTTGTCGTCCATGCCGCCGTCGTCCTCCATCTTCAGGACGCCGACCGGGCGGCAACGGATCACGACGCCGGGTTGAAGCGTGAAATCGCAGATGACGAGCACGTCGGTCGGGTCTCCGTCGGCATGGAGACTGTTCGGGACGAAGCCGTAATTGCAGGGGTAGAACATCGCCGTGTTGACGATCCGGTCGACGAAGACGGCGCCGGAGGCCTTGTCGATTTCGTATTTGATAGGCTGCGCGCCGTTGGCGCCGCCGGTGATTTCAATCACGACGTTGATATCCGAAGGTGGATTCTTCCCGGCGGGAATCGCCTCGATGTTCATTAGCTGTCTCCTTGAAAATCAGCGCCGCCTTAGCACCGGCGGAGATGGCGGGAAAGAGCGCCATGCGTGGCCGCGTCGTCGGCCCGCGTGTCGATCATTCCCACTCGATTGTGCCGGGCGGTTTTGATGTGATATCGTAAGTAACCCTGTTGATACCTTTGACTTCATTTATAATTCTTGTCGATGTCTCGCCGAGAAACTCATGCGAGAACGGGTAGTAGTCCGCCGTCATCCCGTCGACCGAGGTCACGGCCCGGAGCGCGCACGCGTAATCATAGGTGCGCCCGTCCCCCATTACGCCGACGGTGCGGACCGGAAGCAGCGCGACAAAAGCCTGCCAGATTTCATCGTAAAGGCCGTGTTTTCGGATCTGGTCGATGAAAACGGCGTCGGCCTGACGCAGAATCGCCAGCTTTTCCGGAGTGATCGCGCCGGGGCAGCGAATCGCCAGGCCCGGACCCGGAAAGGGATGGCGGCCGACGAAACTCGCGGGAAGGCCGAGCTCCTCGCCGAGGGCGCGCACCTCGTCCTTGAACAATTCGCGCAGCGGTTCGATCAGCTTCATGCCCATCCGCTCGGGCAGACCGCCGACATTGTGGTGGCTCTTGATCGTGACCGATGGCCCGCCGGAGAAGCTGACACTCTCGATCACATCCGGATAAAGCGTCCCCTGCGCCAGAAATTTGGCCCCGCCGACGGACTTGGCGTGTTTCTCGAAGACTTCAATGAAAAGCCGGCCGATGGTCTTGCGTTTGATCTCGGGGTCGGAGACGCCGGTCAACGCGCCGACGAAAAGATCCTGCTCATCGGCGTGAATCAGCGGAATATTGTAATTGTCGCGGAACATGCTGACGACTTCATCGGCCTCGCCGGCGCGCATCAGGCCGGTGTCGACGAATACGCAGGTCAACTGATCCCCGATCGCCTCATGGACCAGCACCGCCGTGACGGAGGAATCGACGCCCCCGGACAGGCCGCAGATCACCTTCTGATCTCCAACCCGCTCGCGGATCGCGGCGACGGCCTGATCGCGATAGGCGGCCATGGTCCAGTCGCCGGTGAACCCCGCGATGCGGATGAAATTCTCGAGGAGGCGCCGGCCGTTCGGCGTGTGATGAACCTCCGGGTGGAACTGGACCGCGTAAAAGCGGCGCTCGGTGTCGGCGGTGACCGCGTAAGGCGCGCTCGGCGACGCGCCATAGACCGCGAATCCCGGGGCCAGCCGGGAGACGTGATCGCCATGGCTCATCCACACCTGCTCGCGCTCGCCCTCGAACCACCCTTGCAGAAGGTCGAGCGGCGCGCCGGCCCGGCTGACGAAGGCGCGGCCGAACTCCGCCGTGCCGGCCCCCTGTTCGACGAGGCCGCCAAGCATCCGCATCATGACCTGCTGGCCGTAACAGATGCCGAGAACCGGAACGCCGAGCGTGAACACCGTCTCCGGCGGCTGGGGAGCGTCGGCCTCGGTCACGCTGGCGGGGCCGCCGGAGAGAATCACCGCTTTTGGCGCGAAGGCGGCCAGAAACGCGTCATCGACCTTCTGAAAGGGATGAATCTCGCAATAGACGTTCAACTCCCGCAGCCGCCGCGCGATCAATTGAGTGACCTGGCTGCCGAAGTCGATGATGAGAAGACGGTCGTGAATATCGGTGCTCATGGGGAGCGTGATTAGGGGGGAGGGTGGATTCGCGCAAGCGGGCGCATGACGGCGCGCGGCGGATGTCGCTCATCGCCCCTGCGGCGCCGATAACGACCGCACCGTCCTGGCCGCCGGGCTCTATCGTTGCTCGCAGACTTGGCGGAATGCGGGAGGTGGCGATGCCTGATGTCGCGCAAACGGGAGCGCGCCGGCGGGCGCGGGGCGGGGGCGCCGCGCGGCGCGCGGAGAGAACCGCGGTCCGGTTCGAGACCGCGCGTTTCATCGAGCGGAAGATCCCGACGATGGAGATTCTTTCCGAGGAAGCGCTCCAACTGATCGAACACAACGCCGAGACCGTCCTGGAGGAGATCGGAGTCGCCTTCACCGACAATCCCGGCGCGCTCGCGCTCTGGCGGGAAGCCGGCGCGGATGTCCAGGACGAACGGGTGCGTATTCCGCGCGGGTTGGCGCGGCGGCTCTGCGCCACGGCGCCGTCCAGATTCACCCAGCATGCGCGCAACCCGGACCGCAGCGTGGAGATCGGCGGCAAGAGCACGGTCTTCGCGCCGGTGTACGGCCCGCCCTTCGTCCGCGACGCGGAAGGCGGGCGCCGCTATGCGACGATGGCGGATTTCGAGGCGTTCGTGAAGCTCGGCTACATGTCGAAATGGCTTCACCATTCCGGAGGCACGGTGTGCGAGCCGACCGATGTCGCGGTCAACAAGCGCCATCTGGACATGATCCACGCGCATATGCGCCTGTCGGACAAGCCGTTCATGGGCTCCGTCACCGACCCTGCGCGCGCCGCCGATTCGGTCGCCATGTGCGAGATTCTGTTCGGCAAGGACTTCATCGCGCAGAACACTGTGATGACGTCGCTGATCAACATCAACTCGCCGCTGACGCTGGACGGGGTGATGATGGGGGCGCTCGAGGTCTACGCCCGCGCCAATCAGGCCTGCATCATCTCTCCCTTCATCGTCGGCGGGGCGATGGCGCCGGTCTCCGTCGCGGGGACGCTGGTTCAGGTTCTGGCCGAGGTTCTGGCCGGCGTCGCCTATTCGCAGCTTGTGCGCCCCGGCGCGCCGGCGATCTTCGGCGCCTTCGTCTCGTCGATCGACATGAACTCGGGCGCGCCAACCTTCGGCACCCCTGAAGCGACGAAGATCCTGTGGGGCGCAGGGCAACTCGCGCGCCGGCTGGGGCTTCCGTTCCGCTCGGGAGGCGGGCTTTGCGGCTCCAAACTGCCCGACGCGCAGGCGGGCTATGAAAGCGCGAACACGCTGAACGCCGCGCTTCTCGGCGGCGTCAACTTCATGCTGCACGCCTGCGGCTGGCTGGAAGGCGGCCTCGTCTCCTCATTCGAGAAATTCGTGCTGGACGCCGATCAGCTCGGCGCGCTTCACGCCGCCGCGTCGGGGATCGACATGTCCGATGACGCGCTGGCGATGGACGCGATCCGTGAAGTCGGCCCGGGCGGGCACTATCTCGGCTGCGCTCACACTCAGGCGAATTTCAAGACGGCGTTCTGGCGCTCCGAGGTGTTCGACTACAAGCCGTTCGAGACCTGGGCGGAGGAGGGCGCGCGGGACTCGCAGGCGCTCGCATCCTTGCGGGTGAAGCGCATGCTCGGCGATTATCAGCCGCCGCCGTTGGACGAGGGCGTCGCCGAGGCGCTTCGCGACTTCATCGCGGCGCGAAAGGCGGCGGAGCCGGACGCGTTCGTCTGACCCCGCCCGCGCTCAGGCCCGGTGGGACGGGCGGGACTCGGCGACAAGCGCCGACAGCAGGCTCACATGATGCGCGACCGAATAGGTGGCGGCGCCGGCGCGCCGCTCGGTTTCGCAATGGGCCTCCGCCGCCATGATCGCCGGCAGGACGCCAACGTCCTTGCCGAACATCTTCGGAAGAATTCGGGCGAGGTCGCGGTCGCGCTGATAAAGAGCGGCGCCAGCGCGGGCGGCGCGGCTCAGAAGACGGGGTCGGCGGATCGTGTCGGTCATTCGGCGCCTCATGGGTTTGGTTGACGCCCGACCTCATAATACACGTTATGCGGGTGTTGCCGACTTCATGTCATGAGCGCTCTCCATTGATTAAGATACTATAAACAAACGATTAAACCGAGTCTGATTAAGTTTATGTTCATCAGACTCCGGTAGCGAGGATTCGTCTAAAATTGTTCTCGCTATCAGGACGACAGGTATGAATGGACATCAGGACACGCTTCTCGCCTGCGAAAAACACGCCAGAAGCGTCTTCACCGGCGCAAACGGAAAGCGGGCCGCCGACGTGGCGGTTTATCTCGCTCATGTCGGCGCCGGCATGACGATGCGGGCGATCGCGAGAGCTCAGGGGCGCCAGCCTTCCACGGTGATGCGAGCGGTGCGCCGTGTTGAAGCGCTTCGCGACGACCCGCTCGTGGAGGCCGCGCTCGCGTCGCTTGAGGCGGCGTCTCCGAACACCCCCAAAAAATCGAAGGACTCGTCGATGCCGAATCCCACGTCTTTCCAGGCCCGCGCGGCGAAATTGACCAATATGGAGCGGATCGCGCTCGAGCGGCTGGCTGAGCCCGATGCGTTTCTTCTGGTGGCCAATGGCGCGGAGAAGGCTGGCGTGTTCTGCGCCAAGAACGCGTTCAGGAAGCCGCTTTCGATGATCCCCGTGGCGACGGCGACGCGGTTCCTGGCCGAGGATTGGGTCAAGTGCGCGCGTCGGGGCGAGCATTCCACGCGCTACGTGATGACGACGACGGGGCGGGCGATGTTGCGCCGTCGCAGCATCGCGGCGAAACCGCAGCCCCAGATGGGGCTCGCCGAGGCGCCGGGCGTTTTCGCCGGTCAGCACCAGGCGGTCGGCGAGCGGCGGATCGCCAACCCGCGCTCGGGCGAGATCGACACGGTCCAGGTGAACCTGGGCGAATCTCCCCTTGGCTGGCTTGCGCGGCGCCGGGACGGGAAGGGCGCGCGTCTGCTGAGCCCGGACGAGGTCGAGGCGGGAGAGAGGTTGCGCGAGGATTTCGAAATGGCGCAGATCGGCCCGAAGGTCGGGCAGGACTGGCGCCGGTTCCTGGCGCCGATCGACGGATCGTCGGGGCCGGGCCGGACCCCCTCTGAAGGCCCGCTCTTTGCGCGAGAGCGCTTCGCCAAGGCGGTGGAGGCGCTGGGGCCCGGGCTCGCGGACGCGGCGATCCGGATCTGCTGTTTCCACGAAGGATTGGAGGCGACCGAGCGGCGCATGGGCTGGTCCGCGCGCTCGGGCAAGGTGGTGTTGAAGCTGGCGCTACAACGGCTGGTCGATCATTACGGGCTCATGCGCCGCGCCGCCTGAGCCGCAATCTCCAGAAAGTCGGCGGCGGCGAGGCTGGCGCCGCCGACCAGCCCGCCGTCGACATCCGGAACGCCGAGGATTGTTCCGGCGTTCCGCGGGTTCATCGACCCGCCATAGAGAATGCGCATCGCCGCGCCTTCATCGCCAAACCGCCGGGTGAGCTCGGCGCGGATCGCGCTATGCGCCTCCTCGATCTCGGCGGCGTCTGGCGTGCGCCCCGTGCCGATCGCCCAGACGGGTTCGTAGGCGATCACGGTCGAGGCGGCGGCGGCGCCCGGGGGGATCGCGTCGGCCATCTGGCGCAAGATCACGGCGAGCGCGTCTCCCGCGTCGCGCTCCGCCGCCGTCTCCCCGACGCAGATGATCGCGGCGAGGCCGCCGCGCCATGCGGCCAAAACCTTTTTCCTCACGATCTCATCGGTCTCGCCATGATCGGCGCGGCGCTCGGAATGACCGAGGATCACCGCGACCGCGCCGGCGTCGGCCAGCATCTCGGCCGATATGTCGCCGGTATGGGCCCCTGATGCGGCCTCGTGGCAATCCTGCCCGCCGATGGCGACGCCGCGCCCCGCAAGGCGGCTGATGAGGGTCGCGGGGGGGCAGATCAGAAGGTCGGGGCCGGCCGGGGCGTTCGCCGCGATCGCTTCTATCTCGGCCTGGGCTCCGGCGAGGCCGTTCATCTTCCAGTTTCCGACGATCAGCGCGCGGCGGCCCATCGCACCCTCCTCAAATCGATGATTGGGACGTAACAAACCCGGACCTGCCGCGCCAGAGCGTCCGCCGCGGCGCCCCGACGAGGGGCCGGTCCATCTCGCCCTGAATCCAGAGCGCTCATACTTCTGAGGTCAGGCCTCTTCGCCGACCTTGAAGCTCACCGATTCGCCGCACCCGCACGCTTCGGAGACGTTCGGATTGTTGAACACGAATCCGCTTTCGAGGAACGATGTGCGGTAGTCGATCTCGGTGCCGAACAGGAACATCTGCGCCATCGGCGCGATGAGAACGCGCGCGCCGTCCTGCTCGACCACCTCGTCGTGCGGATCCACGGTCTCGGCATAGGCCATGGTGTACTCCATGCCCGCGCAGCCGCCCTTCTTCACGCCGAGTTTGAGCCCTTTTACGCGCCCCTCGGAGCCTTCCATCAAGGATTTGATCTGCGCGATCGCTGACGAAGTGAGCGTGACAGCCTGTTTTCCGGGTATGGCGAACATGAGCGCTCCTTTCTTCCGCAAATCTAGTGTCGTCCGGCCCCGATAACAACCGGAGACGCGGCGCCGCGCGGAGGCGGGCGCCGCGCGTGACAAAAAAAATGGCCGCCGCCGACAAAGCCGGGGCGACCAGTCAAGCCTCGGCGCGGCAAGCCGGCGGAGGCCCAGGGAGAAACTGTCGTCCGACGCGGAAAGGCGCGTCGATTGCGGCGCGAAGATGCGATGGCGCTTGCGACCGGGCTGCAAGACCGCGCCTGAGTCAGGTCGCCAAGTGCGTGAACCTCCACACCGACGGATTTAAGCATCTATCGTTAAGGTTGTATATGACAATCAGGAGTTGACCGAGATTTTCTCAGATGAAACCCAACTCGAGCCGGGCCTCGTCCGAAAGCATGTCCATGCCCCAGGGCGGATCCCACACCAGCCGCACTTCGGCCTTCTCGACGCCGGGAACCGCCTCGATCGCGTCGACCAGCCAGCCGGGCATCTCGCCGGCGACCGGGCAACCCGGGGAGGTGAGGGTCATGTCGACCTCGACCGCGCCCGACTCGGAGATCACGATCGAGTAGACGAGTCCGAGGTCATAGATGTTCACCGGGATCTCGGGGTCGTAGACCGTGCGGCAGGCGTTGCAGATCTGCTCGTAAAGCGGATGATCCTCACTCGACGCCTTGATGAGGGGCTCCCCCATTCCATCGTCCATGACACTCTTCCTTTCCCGGTTTCTCACTCTGATATATGGCTCATCCCGGACGCCGTCTAGGGATTGGGAATGCGACGATTCAGCTTTGAAGTGACAGCCCGAGACGGGCGTGCGCGCCGCGGTGCGATCCGGACGCCGCACGGCGAGATCCGGACACCCGCGTTCATGCCGGTCGGCACCGCCGCGACGGTGAAGGCGATGATGCCTGAAAGCGTCGCCGCGACCGGCGCGGACATCCTGCTCGGCAACACATACCATCTGATGCTGCGCCCGGGCGCGGAGCGGGTGGCGCGGCTCGGCGGCCTGCATCGCTTCATGGGATGGACGCGGCCCATTCTCACCGATTCCGGAGGGTTTCAGGTGATGAGCCTCTCCGGTCTCAGGAAGCTGAACGAAGACGGCGTGCGGTTCAAATCTCATATCGACGGGGCGGAGCACTGGCTGACGCCGGAGCGCTCGATGGAGATCCAGCGTCTGCTCGGCTCGGACATCGTGATGTGTTTTGACGAATGCACCGAATTTCCGGCGGAGGAGGCGGCCGCCGCGGCGAGCATGCGGCTTTCGATGAGATGGGCGGCGCGCAGCCGGGACGCGTTCGGCGACAGACCGGGCCATGCGCTGTTCGGGATTCAGCAGGGGAGCGTCTTCAAGGATCTGCGCGAAGAATCGTCCGCGGCTCTGAAAGAGATCGGTTTCGACGGCTACGCCATCGGCGGCCTCGCGGTGGGCGAGGGGCAGGCGACGATGTTCGATGTGCTCGACTATGCGCCGGGAATGCTGCCGGCCGACCGGCCTCGCTATCTGATGGGCGCCGGAAAACCGGACGATATCGTGGGCGCGGTGCTGCGCGGCGTCGACATGTTCGATTGCGTGCTGCCCTCCCGCTCCGGGCGGACCGGCCAGGCGCTGACGCGGCGGGGCGCGATCAACATCAAGAACGCGCGGCATGCGGACGACCCGCGCCCGCTCGACGAGGCCTGCGTCTGCCCCGCCTGCCGGACGTATAGCCGCGCCTATCTCCATCACGTGTTCAAGGCGAAGGAGATCATCTCCTCCATGCTGCTGACCTGGCACAACCTGCATTATTATCAGGACCTGATGAACGGACTTCGCGGCGCGATCGAGACCGGGACCCTGGAGGAGTTCGTCGCCCGGTTCGCATCCGAGCGCGCCGCAGGGGATATCGACCCGCTCTGAAAGGGCTCCGCATTCAAAGACGGGGCTGGACCGAAGGCCGGGCTGTGATAGAAGCCGTTGACCGCAACCGGATGGGCGTAGCCATGAGCTTTTTGAGCCAGTTGTTCACATGGTGGAACGGAGCGACTTTCGGCACGCATGTTTTCACCTCCCGCTTCGGCGAGAAGGTGGGCGAAGACGAGGCCGGCAACACATTTTATCAGAGCGCGGGCGGCGAACGGCGCTGGGTGATTTATGATGGCGTCGCCGAGGCGAGCCGGGTCGCGCCAGAATGGCATGGCTGGCTGCACCACACCTGGGATGAGCCGCCGACCGAAGCGCCGGTGATCCGCAAGGCGTGGGAGAAGGATCACAAGGCGAATCCGACCGGCTCGGAAGCGGCCTATGCCCCGCCCGGCAGCATGCGATCCCCGGAAAGCCGGCCGCGCGTCGGCGGCGACTACGAAGCCTGGAGCCCCTGACATGGCGTCCAACGCGGCGGAGACCCTGATCGGCGCGGCGGTTCTCGCGGTTGCGGGTGGGTTTCTCGTCTATGCGGCGCAGACCGTGGATGGCGGCGGCGTCGGATCCGGCTATTACGAAGTGACGGCCAGTTTCAGGAAGGCGTCCGGCATCGACAGCGGCGCCGATGTGCGCGTCTCCGGCGTCAAGGTGGGCACGGTCTCCGGCCTCACGCTCGACCTCGAGACCTACCGCGCGATCGCGTCGCTTTCGATCCGCGACACGGTGAAGATCCCCGAAGACAGCGTGGTGACGATCACCTCCGACGGGTTGCTCGGAAGCTCCTATATCGCGGTCGACCCCGGCGCTTCGGACTTCGTGGTGGAGGCGGGAGGCGAATTGACGAACACGCAAGGCTCTATCGATCTGATCGAATTGCTGAGCAAAGCCGTCGCTGGAAATTGACCATGGCGGAAGACCATTGGAGCGCGTCGCGCTATGAAGCGAACGCCAGGTTCGTCACCGATCTCGCCGGCCCGGTGGTCGCGCTGCTCGATCCTCAGCCTGGCGAGAGGATCCTCGATCTCGGGTGCGGCGACGGGCCGCTGACCAGGGCGCTGGCCGAGCGGGGCTGCGACATGGTCGGGATCGACGCCTCTGCCGACATGGTGGCGGGTGCGAGAGCCCGCGGCGTCGCCGCGGAGGTGATGGATGCGCATGCGCTCCCCTTCGTGCGGGAGTTCGATGCGGTCTTCTCCAACGCCGCGCTGCATTGGATGACCCAACCCGAGAAAGTGATCGCCGGCGTCGCGCGCGCGCTCAGGCCCGGCGGGCGGTTCGTCGCGGAGCAAGGCGGTCTTGGCAACATCGCCGCGATCCGCACCGCGCTGATTGCGGTTCTGGGGGAAGAAGGCGTCCAGACTGATTTATCCGAGATCTGGTCTTTCCCTTCGGCGGCGGAGCAGACGCGGCGGCTGGAGGCGGCGGGGTTCCGGGTCGAGGAATGCGCCGTTCATCCGCGCCCGACGCCGGTGGCGGCGGGGATGGAGGCGTGGCTGGAGACGTTGGCGGCGCCGGCGCTCGCGCTGTTGCCCGAGGCCGCGCGCGCTTCGGCGCGCGCCCGCGTGGCGACGCTGGTCCGCCCGGCGCTTTGCGATGCGGACGGCGCCTGGACCGCCGATTATGTCCGGCTGCGGTTTCGCGCGGTGATCGAATGAGGGCGTTCGCGCTTTTGATCGCGCTGATGATGGCTGCGCCGCTCGCCGCGCAGGAGACGCCGGAGGCGAAATTCGTTCCTGCGCCCGATGAGGTGATCCATGGCGGAGCGGCGCCGGCCCCGGGCTATATCGAAGAGCTGATCGAAGCGGAGCGGCCGAAATGGCGCTCCGAGGAGCGGCCGGTCGCGATCCTTCGCGGGCTGGACAAGATCGCGGGCCGGGTCGCGGATATCCGCGTGAAGGTCGGCGAAACCGCAACCTATGAGCGGTTGCACATCACGGTGGAGGAATGCCGCGTGCCGCCGGCCGGCGAGGTTCCGGACGCGTTCGTGTTCCTGAAGGTCGTGGATGGGAACGAGGGAGTGGAGCCGGTCTTTTCCGGCTGGATGTTCGCCTCAAGCCCGGCGCTGAGCGCGATGGATCATCAACGATACGATCTCTGGGTGCTGAGCTGCGCGACCTCGTGAGGCGGCGTATCCCGGGGGAGCGCGTCAAAATCCGCTGATGTCGAGATCGCGAGATCCAGAAGATCGCGGTAACGCCGGCGGCTGATCGCGCAGGCGCCGAACTGCGCCAGGTGCTCCGTGACGAACTGGGTGTCGAGCAGTCGGAATCCGCCAAATTTCAGGCGCGCGACGAGATACACCAGCGCGATCTTCGATGCGTCGGGCGCGGTGCTGAACATGCTTTCGCCGAAGAACGCGGCGCCGAGCTTCACGCCGTAAAGGCCGCCCACAAGCGCGCCCTCGCGGCGCACCTCGACGGAATGCGCGTAGCCCATGCGATGAAGCGCAATATAGAGGCGCCGGATTTCATCGTTGATCCAGGTCGACGACCGGGCGGCGCAATGATCGATCACCGCTTCGAAATCACGGTCCACATCAACCTCGTGGCCGCCGCGCCGGACAGTTTTCAGCAGGCTTCTGGACGCATGGAAGCCGTCGAGCGGAATGACGCCGCGAAGGTCGGGTTCGATCCACAGAATCTCACTGGAATCGGCGGAATCCGCCATTGGAAACACCCCCGCCGCGTAGGCGCGGAGCAGGAGAGACGGCGTTACCTCGAGTGGCGCGGCTCTGTCGGACATGGTCGGATTGTCGTCCGGCGTGCGCGCCGGAGCAAGTGGGCGCTCACTCCTTGAGCCAGTTTTCCAGCCAATGAATGTTATAGGCGCCGGATCGGACATCCGGCTCCGCCAGAAGGCGCGTGAAAAGCGGGCCGGTGGTCTGCACCCCGACGACGACAAGCTCGTTCAGCGCGCGGTCGAGCCGGTTGATGGCCGTTTCACGATCCGATGCGTGGACGATCAGCTTGCCGATGAGGCTGTCGTAATAGGGCGGGATCGAATAGCCGGCGTAGATGCCGCTATCCATACGCACGCCAAGCCCGCCCGGCGCGTGATAGGCGGTGACCAGGCCGGGGGATGGCGCGAAATTGGGCAGGGATTCCGCGTTGATGCGCGCCTCGATGGCGTGGCCGCGCACGATCAGGTCCTTTTGCGCGAAGCTGAGTCCGAGACCGGAGGCCACCCGGATCTGCTCCCGGACGAGGTCCACGTCGAAGATCGCTTCGGTCACCGGATGTTCGACCTGAATGCGCGTGTTCATTTCGATGAAGAAGAACTCGCCGTTCTCATAGAGAAACTCGATCGTTCCGGCGCCCCGGTAGCCCATCTTCGCCACCGCATCGGCGCAGAGGCCGCCGATCCGGGCGCGCGTGTCGGGGTCGATGGCCGGCGAGGGGGCTTCCTCCAGCACCTTCTGGTGGCGGCGCTGAAGCGAGCAGTCCCGTTCGCCGAAATGCACCGCGTTCCCTGCGCCGTCGCCAAAGATCTGCACCTCGATATGACGCGGCCGCCCGAGGTATTTCTCCAGATATACGGTGTCGTCGCCGAAGGCCGCTTTCGCTTCTGAGCGCGCCGCGCCGAAGGCGACATCGATCTCACCGGCGTCCCGCGCCACCTTCATGCCCCGCCCGCCGCCGCCGGAGGCGGCTTTGACAAGCACCGGATATCCGATCTCTTCGGCGGCGCGGCGCGCCGCGTCGAGCGTGGCGACGCCGCCCTCGGAGCCCGGAACGCACGGCACGCCGAGCCGGCGCATCGTGTCCTTGGCCGTGATCTTGTCGCCCATCAGGCGGATATGTTCTGCGGTCGGGCCGATGAAGGTGAGGCCGTGCTCCTCGACGATCTGCGCGAACGCGGCGCTTTCCGAGAGAAAGCCATAGCCGGGATGGATCGCGTCGGCGCCTGAAATCTCGCAGGCGGTGATCAGCGCGGGAATGTTCAGATAGCTTTGCGCGGCGGCGGGCGGCCCGATGCAGACGCTTTCATCGGCGAGGCGCACATGCATCGCATCGGCGTCCGCGGTGGAATGGGCGGCGACGGTCCGGACGCCAAGTTCACGGCAGGCGCGCTGGATCCGGAGCGCGATCTCGCCGCGATTGGCGATTAGAACCTTCGAGACCATGGCGCGCCCCTGTTGATTATTCGATGATGACGAGTGGAGCGCCGAATTCGACGGCCTGGCCGTTGTCGACCATGATCCGCTTGACGACGCCGCTGAAAGGAGAGGGAATCTGGTTCATCGTCTTCATCGCCTCGACGATGAGGAGGATCTGCCCCTCTTTCACCTGATCGCCGACATTCACGAAGCTGGGGGCGCCCGGCTCCGGCGAGAGATAAACCGTGCCGACCATCGGCG
The DNA here is from genome assembly GCF_037646705.1 of Paludibacillus litoralis. Taxonomy (NCBI): domain Bacteria; kingdom Pseudomonadati; phylum Pseudomonadota; class Alphaproteobacteria; order Rhodobacterales; family Paracoccaceae; genus Paludibacillus; species Paludibacillus litoralis. Next base: position 124,270 of record NZ_JBBHER010000004.1, on the reverse strand, counting down.
AGGTGACTGCGCCGGGATGCTGCGCGGGATCTTCGGGGGCGCTCGGCGCGGCGGCGGGCGCGGTCAGAGACGGAGGCGCGGCCGGCGCGGCGGCGGGCTGAGCCTGCGCCGGCGCCTGCGCCTGAACGAACTGACGCGTCAGACGCACCTTCAGGTCGCAGTGTTCGCCCTCTTCCCGGGTGACGTCGATTTCGGTGAGGTCGTGTTCGCGCAAGAGACGCGCCAGCGCCTCGATAAACGCGACATCGGCGTCGTGCTGCTTCGCCATGATGACTCCTCTCTCTCGCCCGTCGCCCCGGGGGTCGTCTTGTCTGCCGATAGGATTTTCAGTTTACGCGGGGCGTGCGCGCGTTATACGACGTCGGCTTCTCCGGTCAATCATCGGCGCGCGCCGGGGTCAACCCGGCCGGCGCGCCTCCTCGACCATTTCCCGAAGCCGGTCATAAGGAACAAAACCGCGGACGACCTGATCGCCGATGATGAATCCCGGCGTCCCGTTGATCTCCAGCCGCCGCGCGAGCGCATATGTGGCGCGGATGTTCTCCGCGATGCCAGGGTCCTCCATGTCGGCCTTGAGGCGGTCGACGTCGAGGCCGGTCTCCCCGGCGATCGTGAAGACGGCCCGCTCATCCAGAGCGCCGCGATGCGAGAGCATGGCGTCGCTATACGCCCAGTAGAGGTCGTCGCCCTGCCTCCGGGCCGCCATCGCCGCGCGGCTGGCGAAGGTGCTCCTCGGACCGAGGATCGGAAATTCCTTGAGGATGACGCGGACGCCGTCGTCGGCTTCGAGCAGGGACTTCAGGCTTTCATGGGCGCGCTTGCAGTAGGGGCATTCATAATCGAAGAATTCGATCACGGTCACATCGCCGTTCGGATTGCCGGCAACCCCGCTAAAGCCGTCATCGAAGAGCTCGCTCCGGGCGGCGGCGATCTTTTCCCGGTCGGCGGAATTCGCCTGCTCGCGCTGGCGCTGCTCCAGAACCTGCATCGCCTCGACGATGACTTCCGGGTTTTCGAGAAGATAGGCGCGGATCTGATCGTTGATCGCGGCCTGCTCGGCGTCCGAGAACTCCGCAGCGCCCGCAGGCGCCATGACGGAAAGCGCGGAGAGCGCAAAAAATGTGGCCACGATCAGGCGGGTCATAGAGCGGTCCTTTTCATATTGCGGCTCAGTTATCACGCAACGACTGTTCGGCGACAGCCCGAATATCGTCGGCTCTCAGCCAGCCGGGAGAGCCGACCGGCAGCTGATCGAGCGCGCGCGTCGCATGGCGAAGCGCGTCGCGCGGCGCGCCGGCCAGGGCGAAGCGCTGAGCGGTGGCGAGCGCGGCCTTGCCGTCGTCCCCCGCGCGCGCATAGGCGAGCGCGAGATCGCGCAGCACGGAGGGCTCCTCGGCGCCGCCGAGGGCCGCTTGCTCCAGCGTGGTCAACGCCTCGGCGTTGAAGGCGGGATCGTCGAGCGCGAGGAGGGCGCGGCCAAGTCCGCCGCGAATCAGCGCCTCCTTCGGCGCGAGCGCGACGGCGCGGCGGTAGGGCTCCACCGCCGCCGCGCCGCGCCCGCTTTCGAACAGGATCTGGCCCTTCAGCTCCCAATAGAACGGGTCGTCGGGGCGAAGCGCGATGAGTTGATCGACCGCCTTCAGCGCGCCGGCCGGATCGGGCAGGCGATGAAGCGCGATCGCGCGGCGAAGCGTGTTGATCTCGCTCGTCGGGTCCGGCGCCATCTCGAGCGAGGAGAGCGTTCGCTCCGGTCGATCCGTAAAGGCCGTGAGCTTCGCGCGCATGCGGGTGTGCCAGTAGGCGAGCTCGGGGCCGGCCGACTTCCCTTTCGCGGGGCTTTTCGCGGCCCTGTCCTCCAGCATGGCCATCCGCGCGCTGCTCAATGGGTGGGTGATCGCGTAGGGATCGACATTCGCGGCCTGGAAAACCTCCTGATCGCGGAAGATCTTCAGCACGTCGAGCACATAGGCGGGGTCGACGTCGGCTTTCTCCAGATACGTCGCGCCGGCCTGATCGGCGCTCGATTCCTCGGATCGGGAATAGGCCATGAAGCTGCGCTGAAGGGCCGATTGCGCGCCGAGCGCGCCAGCCATCGCGACTTGCGGCTCGCCGGACGCGGCGCCGGCCAGCGCCGAAAGCAACAGGCCGAGAGCCATCGGGCCCTGCATGTCCCGCATGTGGATTTCGCGCCGGGTCAGGTGCCCGCCGGAGATATGGCCGGTTTCATGCGCGATCACGCCCATCAGCCCTTCCGGCTGCTTGATCTCGGCGAGGAGGCCCGTGTGAAAGACCATGTTGCGGCCGCCAAACACGAAGGCGTTGAGCGTGGGGTCTGAGAGAATGAAGAAATGAACGCTGTCGGGCGCGAGTCCCGCCGCGTTGAAAATGGGCGTCGACAGCTTCTTCAGCGTGGCCTCGATCTCGGCGTCGCGGATCAGGCCCCCCGCGAGCACGGGCGCGGCGACGGCGACGGACATCGCCGCAGCGGCGGCGGTCGCGGCGAACCAACGGGCGATGCGTCTCACGTGCTCCGGGCCTCCGTCGCTCTCGGCGGGCTGCGCGCAATCCTGCGGCGCGGCCGCCGCTCACTCCATAGTAAGGCTGCGCGCGCCTCGCATTTCAAGGTGGACGCGGCTGCTGATCTCCGCTTCGTGATGGCGCGCGGCGGCGTCATTCCGCTTTTGCGGTCTTTCTTTCCCGCTCGGCGACGAGTCGATCGTAATCCGGGTGCATCGTGCCGTGGAGCCGATCCCAGATCGAGGTGAAATTCCCGTAATTCCACCGGTAAAGCTCATGGTGCTGATCATGATACGTGACGCAAACCATGGGCGAGGGGAAGCGCGTGCCGCGGTCGGCGAAGAATTCGTAACCGCAATGGCCGAGCTGGCCGTTGAAATGATCGTAGAGCCGGTGAAGCACGATGGCGAGAGGCGGGATCGGCAGGAGCACCGCCGCCCAGATCATGAAGCTCTGAAGCATCAGCGTCTCCACCAGCGATTGGCTGTCGGAGGACCAGACCGTCGGCGCGCGGGACTGATGATGCCAGCGGTGATACCGGATCAGCGGCTTGGTGTGCAAAAGCCTGTGAGCCCAGTAGAAATAGAGATCGTACCCGACGATGAGAATCGCGGCGCCCGCGATCACGCCGAGCCAGCCCGTCATCGGCGCCCAGAGCGTATGGCCGAAGACGCTGAGCGTGATCGCCAGCGCCATGCACGCCGAAGTGGCGGCGATGGAGCGCAGGCTCTCCATGATTTCTTCTCGCGCCCGGTGCGCGCCATCGGCGTTCGCCTGGATCTTCCGCTCGGAGCGGCGCGCCGCATAGGCGAGGATCGCCCAGCCTCCGAGAAAATAGAGCGCGGTGTTGATCACCCAGATCACAACGGTCAGCGCGAGGAAATGAACGGCGAAGGCGAGCATCGAGGCTCCTCTGGTCTGTTCGCCGCACCATAAGGCCGCCGGGCCGGTTTCGCCAGTCGGGCTGGCGCGGCGGATCGCCCTTCTCTAGCGTTGGCGCATGACCGACTCGCCCTTCATCCATTTGCGCCTCCATTCGATCTACTCGCTGCTCGAGGGCGCGGTGCCGGTGAAGACGCTGCCAAAGCTCTGCGCCGCCGCGAATATGCCGGCGGTGGCGATCACCGACACCAATAACCTCTTCGGCGCGCTGGAGTTTTCCGAAACCGCCGCGAAGGCGGGCGTGCAGCCGATCATCGGGTGCCAGCTGGACCTCGCCTATGCGCCGGCGCCGCAACCGGGGCAGCGGCCGGCGCCGCCCGCTCCGGTCGTGGTTCTGGCGCAGACGGAGACGGGGTACCGGAACCTGATGGCGCTCTCCTCCAGCGCCTATCTGGAGGCGGGGGACGCGCCGCATCACGTCACGCTCGAGACGCTGAGCGACCGCGCGGAGGGCTTGATCCTGCTCACCGGCGGCGCGCTCGGCCCGCTCGGCCGGCTGGTGCTGGGCGGCAAGGCCGCCGACGCCGGCGCGCTGCTGGACCGGCTCGCCGAGCGTTTCGGCGACCGGCTTTACATCGAGATCCAGCGGCACGGAGCCGAGGGCGCGCTGAGGACCGAGGAGGAGGAGGCGACGGAGCGCTGGTTCGTCGAGGAAGCCTATCGGCGCGGCGCGCCGCTGGTCGCGACGAACGATGTCTATTTCCCCGGCGCCGACATGTATGAGGCGCATGACGCCTTTCTCTGCATCGGGCAAGGCGCCTATGTGAATCAGGAGGCGCGCCGGCGTCTCACCCCCGAGCATCGGTTCAAGTCCGGCGAGGAGATGCGTCGTCTTTTCAGCGACTTGCCCGAAGCGATCGAGATGACGGCGGAGATCGCGCGGCGCTGTCACTGGCGACCGAAGCCGCACGAGCCGATCCTGCCGAAATTCGCCGATGACGAGGTTGAGGAATTGCGCTCTCAGGCGCGGGCCGGCCTGGAGGCGCGGCTTTCCGTCATCCCGCTCGCCGCGACGGCGGAGGCGTACAGGGAGCGGCTGGAGTTCGAACTCGGCGTGATCGAGGGCATGGGCTTCCCCGGCTATTTCCTGATCGTCGCCGACTTCATCAAATGGGCCAAGGAAGCCGGGATCCCGGTCGGGCCGGGCCGCGGCTCCGGCGCGGGCTCTCTGGTCGCGTTCGCGTTGACGATCACCAATCTGGATCCGTTGCGTTACGGCCTTTTCTTCGAGCGCTTTCTTAATCCGGAGCGTGTGTCGATGCCGGATTTCGACATCGATTTCTGCATGGATCGGCGCGAGGAGGTGATCGCCTATGTCCAGCGGAAATACGGCCGCGAGCGCGTGGCGCAGATCATCACCTTCGGCGGCATGCTCTCGAAGGCGGCGGTGCGCGACGTCGGGCGGGTGCTTCAGATGTCCTATGGGCAGGTGGACAGGCTGTCCAAGCTGATCCCGATGGAGGGCGTGAAGCCGATGTCGGTGAAGCGCGCCCGGGCGGAGGAGCCGCGCCTGGCCGAGGCGGCCCGCGAGGAATTCGTCGTCGGGCAGCTTCTGGACATCGCCGAGAAGGTGGAGGGGCTGCTTCGGAACGCCTCGACCCACGCCGCGGGGGTCGTGATCGGCGACCGGCCGTTGGTGGAGCTGGCCCCGCTCTATCAGGATCCGCGGTCGGACATGCCGGCGACGCAGTTCAACATGAAATGGGTCGAGGCGGCCGGGCTGGTGAAGTTCGACTTTCTCGGCCTGAAGACGCTGACGGTGATTCAGGGCGCGCTCGACCTGCTCAAGGCGCGCGGCGTCGAGGTGGATATCGACGCGATCCCGCTCGACGATGAAAAGACATATGCGCTCTATGGCTCGGCGAACACCGTCGCGGTGTTTCAGGTGGAGAGCCAGGGGATGCGCGACGCGCTCCGGCAGCTTCAGCCGACGACGATCGAGGATATCGTCGCGCTGGTCGCGCTCTATCGGCCGGGGCCGATGGAGAACATCCCGAAATACTGCAACGTCAAGAACGGGCGGGAGAAACGCGGCTCCATCCATCCGCTGATCGACGATGTCCTCGACGAAACGCAGGGCATCATCATCTATCAGGAACAGGTGATGGAGATCGCCCGGAAAATGGCGGGCTACACGCTCGGCGGCGCGGATCTTCTGCGCCGGGCCATGGGCAAGAAGATCCAGGAGGCGATGGACGCCGAGCGGCCGAAATTCCTCGACGGGGCGGCGAAGAACGGCGTCGACAAGGCGAAGGCGCAGGAGGTCTGGGATCTTCTGGACAAGTTCGCCAATTACGGCTTCAACAAGAGCCACGCCGCCGCCTACGCCGTCGTCAGCTATCAGACCGCATGGCTGAAGGCGAACCACCCGGTGGAGTTCATGGCCGCGGTGATGAATTGCGACATGCATCACACCGACAAGCTCGCGATCTACAAGCGCGAGGTCGATCGGCTGGGGATCGAGACGATCCCGCCTGACGTGAACCGCTCTGACGCCTTCTTCACCGTGGATGGCGGGCGTCTGCTTTATGCGCTCGGCGCGCTGAAGAACGTGGGAGCGGAGGCGATGAAGTTGATCGTCGCGGCGCGCGCGGCCGGCGGCCCCTTCACGGATCTTTTCGATTTCGCGCGCCGGGTCGACTGCAAGCGGATCGGCAAGAGGCCGCTCGAGATGCTGGCGCGGGCGGGCGCGTTCGACGGGCTCGAACCGAACCGGCGGCGGGTGTTGGAGAGCGTCGACATGCTGACCGCCTATTCGGCCGCTTCGATCGAAGCGGCGAGTTCGGCGCAGGTGTCTCTCTTCGGCGATACGGGGCAGGGGCTGCCGCCGCCGCGCCTCGCCGCGCCCGAAGATTGGCTGCCGACGGAACGGTTGGCGGAGGAGTTCTCCGCGGTGGGGTTCTATCTGTCCGGCCATCCGCTGGATGATTACGCCGGGCCGCTGAAGCGCAAGAGGGTGCAGACCTACGCCGAGATCGTCGCGGGCGGCCGGAGCGGCGTCTCCACCCGCATCGCCGGCTCGGTCATGGCGCGCCAGGAGCGAAAATCCGCGCGGGGCAACAGGTTCGCCTTCGTAAGACTGTCCGATCCCACCGGCGTCTATGAGGTCACGGTCTTCTCCGACGTGCTGACCCAGCATCGCGACGATCTCGAGCCGGGAAACAATCTGGTGCTTACGGTCACCCCCGAGATCGACGGCGATCAGGTGAAGATGCTGGTGGACGCGGTGCAGCCCATTGACGACGCGGTCCGGGACGCGGCCCCGGCCGGGCTCCGGATTCATGTGACCGAGATGCGCGCGCTTGAGAGCATCCGCGCGCGCCTCGATGAGGCGAAGGGCGCGCATGGCGGGCCGGTGCGCCTCGCCTTCACGCTTCCGGAGCTTGGCCGCGAGGTTGAAGTGGCGCTGCCCGGGGAGTATCCGGTCACGCCGGCGATCAAGGGCGCGATCAAGGCGGCGCACGGCGTCCTTTATGTCGACGAGTTCTGACCGGGGCCGGCGATGGGCGCTATCGCCGCCTTGACCCCGCCGGGGAGCTGTGGCGGAGTCGACCGGAAAGAGTGGAGATGCCGATGATCGGCCGTTTGAATCATGTGGCGATCGCGACGCCGGATCTGGCCGCGGCCGCGGCGCTGTATCGCGACACGCTCGGCGCGAAGGTGGGGCCGCCGCAGGATGAGCCCGATCATGGCGTCACCGTCGTGTTCATCGAGTTGCCGAACACCAAGATCGAGCTGCTGCATCCGCTGGGGGAGGGATCGCCCATCGCCGGGTTCCTGGAGAAGAACCCGGCCGGAGGCATCCACCATATCTGTTATGAGGTCGATGACATCATCGCCGCGCGCGACCGGCTGAAGGCGGCTGGCGCGCGCGTTCTCGGAACGGGAGAGCCGAAGATCGGCGCCCATGGAAAACCCGTCCTGTTTCTCCACCCGAAGGATTTTCAGGGCGCGTTGCTGGAACTGGAGCAGACATGAACATCACCTCGGCCCTCGTGCTTTACGCGCTGCTCTGGTTCATGGCGTTGTTCATGCTCTTGCCGCTGTTCATCCGAAGTCAGGAAGAGGCGGGAGAAGTGGCGCCCGGAACCTCGGCGGGCGCGCCCGAGAATCCGATGATGCTGAAGAAGATGCTCTGGGCCACGATCGCATCCGCGGTGGCGTGGCTGATCGTCTTTGGCGTCATCATGAGCGGGATCATCACGCTCGCCGATATTCAGGCGGTGTTCGGGCGGCCGACCTGACTTCGATGCGGGCGCGCTCAGCGCGCGCCGGCTCGCCCGGTCTTGCGATGGTAGAGATGGACGAACGCCGCGACGCCGACCAGCGGCGCGACGATGTTGAGGATCGGAACGGATAGCGGCGCCGCGAGCAAAGTCCCCGCGATCCAGATCGACGGCAGATGGCGGCGGCGGAGCGCTTTCGCCGCATCCTCGTCCATCCGCCGCATCGCGACCACTTCGAAATATTCCCGGCCAAGCAGGTAGCCGTTCACGATCCAGAAAATGAACGGCGCGAGCGCGGTGGAGAGAATATAGATGATCAGCGCCGCGAAATTGGCGGCGACGAGCACGAAGGCGAACTTCACGCCCTGCGCGATCACCTCTCCCAGCCCTTGCTTGCGGGGCGGCGGCAGGCCCGGATAGTGCCGGGCCTCGACGGCGTCCGCGATCTCGTCGAGAAACAGGCCGACGAAGACGGCGGCCACCGGAAACATCAGCATCATCGACAGGATCACGATCAGCCCGATCGACGCCGTGGCGGCGACCTCATCGGCGAAGGTGACTTCGAATCCGGTGAATGGGATGACGAAGTCGATCGATGGCAGGAAGCCGATGGCCCAGATCGCCAATGCGATCAGCGCCGCGAGCAACAGGAGCGTCAACCCGATCGATTTCAGCAGAATTCCGAGAAACCGCCGGTCGAAGATCTGCGCCAGCGCGAGCGAGATATCGTTGAGCATCAGCTCCCGATCCAGGAGGTGATCGCGGCGATGTCGGGGCGGGGGCGGTCGGCGGGCGTGATCGTCTCGCCGCCGATATGAATGAAACCCGCCACGGATTCATGCGGCGCGAGGCCGAGGTCGGTCTCCAGGAAAGGGCGGCACTCCGCGGCCGCGCCCGTCAGCCAGTTGGCGCCCCATCCCATGGCGAGCGCGGCGTTCAGCAGCGCGAGACACGCCCCGCCGGCGGAGAGGTGCTGCTCATGCTCAGGCACCTTCTTTGGCGGCCTGGGGGAGAAGACGACAACCACGATGGCGCCGCCATGCAAAAGCCGGCCCGCGTGTTTTTCAATATTGTCAGGCGTTTCTCCGTCAGTCCTCATATGGGATGCGAGGGCCTCGGAAAGGCGGGACCGCGCCTCGCCCCGAATGACGATGAAGCGGAACGGCTCCAGCTTGCCGTGATCCGGCGTCCGCGCCGCGGCCGTCAGCATCAGATTCAGGTCGGCGGTGGACGGCGCGGCGGAGGAGAGCGTCTTCGCCGGGCGGGAGCGGCGCGTGAGAAGAAAATCCAACGCGGCCTGATTCACTTCTGGCATGTCATTCCTTCGGTTCGGGCGAGGCTCATGTCATGCGAAGGCGCGGTCATGTCAAGAAGTCGAGGAGGCGCGCGCGAAGGGCGGCGTCCGCCTTGATCTCACACTCCCAGATCACCAGCGTCGTCCAGCCCTGCGCGGCGAGCGCGCTTTCGGCGGCGGCGTCCCGCGCCCGGTTGCGGACGATCTTGGCGCGCCAATAGGCGGCGTTCGTCTTCGGCTCCCGCGCGCCGCGCTTGCACTCATGGCCATGCCAGAAGCAGCCATGAACGAAGATCGCGCGTCGCCGGCCGATATAGGCGATGTCGGGCCGCCCGGGAAGATCCCGGCGCTGCAGCCGATAGCCGGGCTGGCCCAGATCGCGAAGGAGGGCGCGCACGGCGCGCTCCGGGCCCGTGTCCCGCGCCTTGACGCGGCGCATGACCTCGGAGCGGTCCATCTCAGCCGGTATTCACCAACAGCGGGCGCGTGAGAGCGGAGAGGGACTGGCGCTGCCGCCCGCCATCGTCGAAGTTTTCGGGCGCGAGCCAGGAGCTGAGCGCGGCGTCCAGCGCCGGCCATTCCTTGTCGATCGCAGCGTACCACGCAGTGTCGCGGTTGCGGCCCTTCACCACCATATGCTGGCGAAAGACGCCCTCGTATGACAGCCCTAGCCGCATCGCGAGCCGCCGCGACGGCGCGTTGAACGCGTTGCATTTCCACTCATACCGCCGGTAGCCGAGCTCGAACGCCCGGCGCATCATCAAATACATCGCCTCGGTTCCCGCGCGGGTGCGCCGAAGCGCGGGCGCATAGGCGATGTTGCCGACCTCGATCACGCCGGAGGGCGGGTCGATCCGGAGGTAGCTCGCGACCCCCTTCGGCTGGTCGTCCTCAGTGTCGATGATCGTGAAGAAGAGCGGATCATCCGCCGCCGCCGCCCCGCGCGCCCAGGAAAGATAGGCGGAAAGATCGGCGAACGGCCCGACATGCATGTAGTCCCACATCTCGTCCACGCCGCGATTTGCGGCGAAGAGCGCGGGGCCATGGCGGGCGGGGTCCAGCGGCTCGAGCCGGCACCATCGGCCGGTCATCGCCGTGCGCGGAGGAGGGGGCGGGGGCGTCCATCCGGCGACCGGGGCGCCAAGCAAGGGGTCAGTGGCCATAGGCGACGCTCGCGCACATGGGGGCGGGTCGTCAAGCGAGGAATTCCGGCCGCGCGCCCATCTCCAGCCCCGGGAAGACCTCCCTCTCCAGCGCCGCGCGCCCGACGCCGAAAAGCGCGCTGAGCGCCCAGGCGGGGTAGCGCCGGATATCGCCGGTCGGCATGAGATCCCGGCCCTTGTAGAGGGCGTCTTCCGCGACGCCGGGCCAATCGCCGTAAATCCGCCCGCCCCTGAGCGCGCCGCCCGCCAGGATCGCCGCGCCGCCGGTGCCGTGATCGGTGCCGCGATTGCCGTTTTCGCGGGCCGTGCGGCCGAACTCGGTCATCGCGACGACGAAGGTGCGGGCCCAGTGCGGGCCCAGACCGGCCTTGAGCGCGATCAGCGCCTCCGACAACTGGCTCAGCGGCCGGTTCAGCGCCGGGCGTTGCCGCGCGTGGGTGTCCCAGCCGCCAAGGGAGAAGGCGGCGATCCGCGCCTCCGCCGCCAGGCGGCGCGCGGCGTAGGCGGCGACGGCGCGGTCCGCTCCCGGCTCGTCGAGCGCGGACAGCGCCGTCGCCATCGCCGCGGCGCGGGCGAAGAGCGGATCGTCCGCGTAAAGGCGGGTGAGGAGGCCGCGCTCATCGTTTCGGAGCGCGAGCCGCTCTCCCGGGGCCCAGGCGCGAAAGGGCGCGTCGCCGCTGGTCAGGAGCATGGCCTCGCGACCAACGGCGAGCGCCTGCTCCTCGGCCGCGCCATCGATCCTCGCGACGGCGCGGTTGAGCCAGCCGTCGCGGGCGGCGCCGACCGTGGCGAGTCCCGCTTCGAGAATGTCCTGCCCGTCAAAATGGCTGCGCTTGTCGCGATATGGCGTGGAGACGGCGTGCGCGACCGCGAACTCTCCCGCCGCCCAGAGCGGGGCGAGCGCGGCGAGCCGGTCGTCCATCCCGAAACGGCCGTCGAGGTCGATCAGCCCGTCGCCGGGGCGCGCGCCGATGGTCGGGCGAAGGGCGGCCCAGTCGCGCTCGCCATAGGGCGGGAACACGCCGAGCCCATCCATGCCGCCCCGGAGGATGATCACCACCAGCCGATTCGCGCCCGGCGCCGATGCGAGCGCGAGACGCGTGGTCACCGGAAAGGCGGCGGCGGAGCAGCCGAGCGCAAGGCCGGATTTCAGAAAGGCGCGGCGATCGAATGCGGGCATGGGCGCCTCCTCACCGGCGATTGAAGTCGGGCGAAGCGAGGATGAGCGCGAGGCCCTCCCAGCGCTCGGCGGCGTTGGCGGCGACGAACCTGACCGCAGGCGAGGCGGCGTCGGAAAGAGCGAGATCGACAAAATCGCGCGGGTCCGTCCGCGCCGCCGCCGCGCGCGCCAGCCGCGAGGCCCAATCGATGCGGACGGTCAGCGCCTGCGGCGTGATCCAGCTTTCGGCGGTTTCCGGCCACCCTTGGGGGCCGGGCGGAAACAGCGGCGCCTGATTGAGCCTCCGGGCGGTCTGGACCATCGGCGAAGGCCCGTCCCCGGGGGCGCGGAGCCCCTCGATCTCGGCCGGGGTCGGATCCGTCGCCCGCAGCGACGAGACGATGAAATCGAAGGGCTGCTTCACCTTCTCGCCAAACCGGGCCCAGCTCTCGTCATGCTCCAGCAGGGCGCCGTAGACGGCGCGGAGATCTCCGCCGGACCGGCGGAACGCGGCGGCGAGATGATCGACCAGCGCCTCCGTGGGCGTATCGGCGACGAAGTGGACGGCGAGTTTGCGCGCGATGCGCCGGGCTGTCGCCGGGTGCGCGGCGAGAGCGTCAAGCGCGAGATAAATGTCCGTCAGGCGCGCCGCGCCGCCCCCGTATGAGACGCCGAGGACCGCCTCCGCGCCGGGCTCCGCGCGCCGGGGGCGGAACCTCATCGCGCCGGTTCGCCGGTCGAACGTGAGGCCGGTCAGGAGCTCGGCGAACTGCCTGACGTCGGTCTGGCTGTAATCCGCGGCGACGCCAAGCGTGTGAAGCTCGATGATTTCGCGGGCGAGGTTCTCGTTGAGCCCGCTCTTGCGGCTTCGCCCTGTGGGGGAGTTGGGGCCGACGGCGCTGTCCTGGTCGAGATAATGAAGCATCGCGGGATGCGTGACGGCGGCCCGCAAAAGCAGATTGAACGGGCCGGCGAGATAGGGGCGAATCGCCTCCGTCTCGAAGCGCCCGGCGAGCGTCTTGCCGAGAAGGTTCTTGCCGCCGAGGGCGAAGTGACCGCTCCAGAACCATGCCAGGCGCTCAAAAAATCCGTGCGGAGAAAGCACCGATGTCAGCACGCGTTCGCGGATATCCGTGAAGAACAGCGTGCGGATCTCTTTCTGGATCCGATCCATCTCGGGGCGATTGGCGTTGTTGCGGTTGGCGCGGCGGAGATCGTTGAAGCGGGCGAACGCGGCGACCCGCTCGGCGATGGGCGGGCCGGGCCGGGTCGGAAACGCGGCGCCCGGCGCCAGCGCCGCCAGGAGCGCGGCGGCGGAGTCCGGCCGCGCCTCTCCGGGGCGGAATCCGCACCCGAACCTGATCGCGGCGATCGTCTCGCGTGACGCCTTCATCCGGAACGTCCTTCTCTTTGCGCGCCCGGCGTCAACGCGCGGGCCTGGCGGGTCCGTCGTCCGAAAAACGGCGCGTTGGACACGGGTTGCATCGAGACCCGCCCCGGCTATAGTCCGCGCCGAATTCTGGACCCAGAGGATCATTCATGTTCGTGACACCCGCATATGCGCAGGGAGCCGTCGGCGGCGGTGGGGCTGATATGCTCACCTCCTTCGCACCCCTGATTCTGATCTTTGTCATCTTCTACTTTTTTCTCATTCGCCCACAGCAGAAAAAGGCCAAGCAACACAAGGCCATGGTTGCGGCGATCCGGCGCGGCGATCAGGTTCTGCTTCAGAGCGGCATGTACGGGAAAGTAACGAAGGTTAAGGAAGGCGGCGAAGATATCGAAGTCGAGATCGCGGACAATGTTCGTGTTCGGGTCTTGCGCTCGACGATCGGCAGCGTCATGTCGAAATCCGAACCGGCTGAAGGCTGAGGCCGCCTCTGGCGGCGCGACGGGGGGCGGACAGTGCTTTATTTCACGCTCTGGAAAAAGGCGCTGGTGATCGGCCTGTGTCTGATCGGCATCATCCTGGCGGCGCCCAACATCACCTATGACCGCGCCGACGGCGCTTCGCAGGCGCGGAAGGCGATCGCCAAGCTCGAGAAGGCCGGCGCGCCCATTCCGGCGGATCTGAAGGCCGAGGCGGAGCGCTGGCCGTCCTTCCTGCCGTCGAGCGTCGTCAACCTTGGGCTCGACCTCAGGGGCGGCGCGCATCTCCTCATCGAAGTCAGGATCGAGGATGTGATCGCGGAGCGGATGGAGTCCGTGCGCAGCGACGCGCGCGCCGCTCTGCGCGATGCGGGCGTCCGGCGCTATTCGCGTCTGACCGCGGCGGACGGGCGCGTATCCGTCCGGATCACCGACGCCGCGGATCTGCCGGCGGCGCGCGAAGCGCTCGCCGCCCTGGCGGAACCTGTCACGGATTCCATACTTGGCGTGTCGGCGCCGGATCTCGTGGTCGAGGACGCGGGGGATCAGACCCTCGCCGTGACGATGACCGACAGCGCGATCCAATCGTTGACCGACCGGACCATGGCGCAAAGTCTGGAGATCATCCGCCGCCGCGTGGATGAAGCCGGAACGCGCGAACCCTCGATCCAGCGGCAGGGCGAGCGGCGGATCCTGGTTCAGGTGCCGGGCGTCTCCTCCACCAATGAGATCAAGGATCTGATCGGCAAGACCGCCAAGCTCACCTTCCATCTCGTCGATGGGCCGACCCGCGATCTCAAACGCGCGCCGGGGCCGGGCAAGGCGGTGTACGAAGACGCCCAGAATCCGGGCTCGGGCTATATCGTCGAGCGGAGAGCGCTGGTCAGCGGCGACGAGCTGGAGGACGCCCAACCCGGGTTCGACTCGAGAACCGGCGAGCCGGTGGTGAATTTCCGCTTCAACAGCGCGGGCGCGCGCAGGTTTGGCCGCGCGACGTCGGAGAATGTCGGGCGCCCCTTCGCGGTGGTGCTGGACGGGCAGGTGATCACCGCTCCGGTGATCCGTGAGCCGATCCTCGGCGGATCCGGGCAGATCTCCGGATCTTTCACCGTCGAGGGCGCGCAACAGCTCGCGATCCTGCTGAGGGCCGGCGCGCTCCCCGCCTCGATCAGTTTCGAAGAGGAGCGGACCGTTGGACCCGGCCTCGGCGCGGACAGCATCGCGGCGGGCAAGATCGCCACGGTCGTCGCCTTCGTGGCGGTGCTGATCTTCATGGTGCTGAGCTATGGCCTGCTCGGAGTCTTCGCGAATCTGGCGCTGATCATCAATGTCGGGCTGATCATCGGGGTGCTCAGCCTCATCGGCGCGACCCTGACCTTGCCGGGAATCGCGGGGATCGTGCTGACCATCGGCATGGCGGTCGACGCCAACGTCCTGATCTTCGAGCGCATACGCGAGGAATTGCGAGGCGGCGCCAAGAGCGTCGCCCGCGCCATCGAGACAGGGTATGAACGCGCGTTCAGCGCCATCGTTGACGCCAACATCACGACATTCATCGCCGCCGTGGTTCTCTTCAGCGTGGGCTCCGGCCCCGTGCGGGGGTTCGCGGTGACGCTGGCGATCGGTATCGTCACTTCGGTGTTCACGGCGGTCATGGTGACCCGGCTGATCATGTCGGTGTGGTATGACTGGCGCCGGCCGAAGACGCTGACGGTCTGAAGGGAAAAGCGATGCGGCTGAAACTGGTTCGGGACGTCACGCATTTCGATTTCATGGGCGCCGGGCGATTCGCCATCGGCGGCTCGGCCATCGCGATGGTCGCCGCCGTGGTGGTCTTTCTGGTGATGGGGCTGAATTTCGGCGTCGATTTCAAAGGCGGCACCATCATCGAGCTGCGGACGCCTGAAGCCGCGGACCTCGGACAGATCCGCGGCGTCGTGGATGGGCTCGGGCTGGGAGATTTCTCGGTTCAGGAGTTCGGAAATCCGAACGAAGTCCTGATCCAGATGTCGTCGGAGGTCGAGGCGGAAGGCGCGAAAACCGCGGATGCGCTGGTTTTGGACGCGCTCAGCAAGGTGGTCTCGGGGATCGAAATTCGCCGTGTCGAATTTGTTGGGCCGAAAGTGTCCAACGAATTGATCGAAGCGGGGGTGCTGGCGGTGGTGCTGGCCCTGCTCGCGGTGCTCGTCTATGTCTGGCTTCGATATGAATGGCAGTTCGCCGTCGGCGCGGTGGCGTCGCTGTTTCACGACGTGATCCTGACGATCGGTCTTTTCGCGGCCATTCAACTCGAGTTCAATCTCTCCATCGTCGCGGCGCTTTTGACCATCGTCGGTTATTCCATCAACGACACCGTGGTGGTCTTCGACCGGGTGCGGGAGAATCTGCGTCGCTACAAGGTGATGCCGGTCAAGGATCTGCTGAATCTCTCGATCAACGAGATGCTGAGCCGGACCTTGATGACTTCCGTCACAACCCTGATCGCGCTGATCGCGCTCTACACGCTGGGCGGCGAGGTGATCCGCGGGTTCACGTTCGGAATGATCTGGGGGATCGTGATCGGGACATATTCGTCGATTTTCGTCGCCTCGATGCTGGTGATGATTCTGGGGGTGAAGCGGGACTGGTCGAAATCGGGCGAGGGCGGGAACGCCGGCGTCCAGTTCGGCTCATCCGAGACGCCCTGAGCCGATGCGGATCAGCGAGCTTTCATGGGACGGACCGCCGCCGATCGACAGTTACGGCGGCGGCGGGTTCAGGGTGTCGGGCGTGTTTCGGGCCGGCGGTCTGCTGCTGACGCCGGGCGGGATGGCGGGATGGCCGGCCGCCGCGCCATTCTCGCCCGAGGACTTCGCCCCGGTGATCGCGGAGGCGGCGGAGACGGACGTGCTTCTGGTCGGGATGGGGCGCGAGATCGCGCCGCTGCCAGCGCCGGTCCGGCTCGCGCTCGAGGCCGCGGGGATCGGCGCCGAGGTGATGGCCACCGGCGCGGCGTGCCGCACATACAACGTCCTCCTTTCGGAAGGTCGCCGGGTTGCGGCGGCGCTGGTCGCGGTTTGAACCTGGCGCGTAACTTGACGCGTCAGGATTAATTCTTTTCCAGCGCGGCGGGGCGGGGGATGGCTCTCCGCGCAAAGAGTCTTATATCTCTCTCGGTCGAAACTGTTTGAGAGAGGGCTTATCCATGGCATTCGAACTTCCCGATCTTCCCTATCCTCACGACGCGCTCGCCGCTGGCGGCATGTCGAAGGAGACGTTGGAATATCATCACGACCTCCACCACAAGGCCTATGCGGACAACACCGCGAAGGCGGTTTCCGGTTCCGACCATGAGGGAAAGAGCCTGGAGGAGATCGTGAAGGCGACCTATCAGAAGGGCGCCGTGGCGCAGTCGGGGCTGTTCAACAACGCGTCGCAGCTGTGGAACCACAATCAGTTCTGGACGATGATGGGGCCAAAGGGCCGCTCGATGCCGTCCGAATTGGAGAAGCGGCTCAAGGATGCGTTCGGCTCCGTCGATGAATTCAAGAAGGAATTCGCCGCGGCCGGCGGCGCGCAGTTCGGCTCCGGCTGGTGCTGGCTGGTGAAGGACGGCGACGCGCTGAAGGTGACGAAGACCGAAAACGGCGTGAACCCGCTCTGCTTCGGTCAGACCGCGCTTCTGGGCTGCGATGTCTGGGAGCATTCCTATTATCTCGATTTCCGGAACAAGCGCCCAGCGTATCTCTCCAACTTCCTCGACAATCTCGTCAATTGGGAGAATGTCGCGGAACGGCTCGAGAAAGCCGGCGGCTAAACAATGTAAAAGGTCCCGCCAGCGACAGCCGGCGGGACCTTTCCAGCCTCAGCGCGCGCGGCGGCTCTCGTTCGCGCGCGACATAGCAAACGCAGATCATGCTTTTTCGTCACATTGCTCGCGTTTTCGATCGCTAGAACAAGGACCTGTCTGATAGCCCGCGCTCGACAGCGCCGGGCTTTTCAGGTCATGAAGGACGAACGGAAATTCGGGAGAGTGCGAGATGGCGAACCGCGTCAGGCCGGGGAAGGGCGTGATCCTCGCTGTCGTGGCGTTGTTCGCGGCGTTTGTCGCCTGGTCCATGCTGAAAGACGATCCGACGCTGACGCCAACGTCGGCGCCGGCGCCGGCGCCGGCGGCGACGAAGGGCGGCGCGGGATCGGCCGCCGTCGCGGGCCGGGCCGAGGCTCCGACGCCGGATGCCGGGGGGGGAACGGAGCGCGCGGCCGAAAGCGCGCCGGCCGCCGATCCGAGCGAGGGCGCCGATCCGGATGACGGTCAGGCGGCGAAAGACGACCTCCCGGCGCCGGAGACCGAGACCGCCGCGCGCCAGGCCGAGGCGCAGGACCCGGCGGCGCCTGAGCTGGATATCGTGCGTATCGAACCGGATGGGGCCGGGCTGGTGGCGGGGCGCGCGCGGCCCGGCGAAGAGATCGAGATCGTCGTCGGCGACATGGTGGCGGGCCGCGCTGAGGCGGGCGCCGACGGCGGCTTCGTCGCGCTGATCCAGACCGCGCCCGACAGCTCCACCAAACGCGTGATCGCGCGCCGCGCCCCGGCGGCGGCGGATGAAGACCTGGCCGCGCGCGCGGCCGGGCCGGATGCGCCTCCCGAGCCCATGGTCGAGGCGGGCGCGTCGGCGCCCGTCTACATCATCGGCGCGGCGGAGCCGGACGCCGCTCCGCTGGTGGTTCAGCCGGGCGCGGAGGGGCTTCGGCTCCTGCAAGGGCCGCCGCGCGGCGCGGCGGACGAAGTGACCCTCGAGACGATCACCTATGATGAGGCGGGCGGCGTTGTTCTCTCCGGCCGGGCGCCGGAGGGCGCGGCGGTCCGCGTCTATCTCGATGACAGGTCGATGGGCGTCGCGGAGGCTACGCGTGACGGCGGCTGGACCTTCCGGCCGGAGGCGGATGTCGCGCCGGGGACCTACACGCTCCGGCTCGACGAGGTCGACGGCGCCGGCCGGGTGGCGAGCCGGATCGAGACCCCGTTCCGACGCGAGGCGATCGTCGCGGGGGAGACGCCGCCGAACGCGATGATCGTGCAGCGCGGCGACAGCCTCTGGCGGATCGCCGAGACGGTCTATGGCGAGGGCCTGCGCTATACGTTGATCTATGGCGCGAACGACGATGCGATCCGCGATCCCGATCTCATCTATCCCGGCCAGATATTCACCATTCCGGACGCTCCGAAGGCGGAATGAGCCGCCACCCCATGGCGTCGGCAGGCGCCGCGGGCTAGATAAGAGGCTTCCGGACGAAAGAAACCCGATGCTGAACTCGAACAACCGCACCCGCGGCGGTGTGGAATGGAATGTGGTGCGCCGGGTCGCGCCCTATCTCTGGCCGAAAGACGACGCGGGCGCGCGGCGGCGGGTCGTGGCGTCGATCATCGCGCTCTTCATCGCCAAGATCGCGACCGTGCTGACGCCGGCCTTCTACATGTATGCGGTCGACGGGCTGGCGAAAGACGCGCCGCCCGCGACGGTCTGGATGATGACGCCGGTCGCGCTGGTCATCGTCTACGGTCTGACGCGGATCTCGGCGGTCGGCTTCGCGCAGTTTCGCGACGGGGTGTTCGCCAAGGTGGCGCAGAAAGGTCTGCGCCGTCTGGCGCTGACGACGTTCCAGCATGTGCATTCGTTGTCGCTTCGCTATCACATCACGCGCAAGACCGGCGGGTTGAGCCGGATCATCGAGCGGGGCGTCAAGGGGGTCGAGTTTCTTCTCCGCTTCATGCTGTTTTCGATCGGGCCGCTGATTCTCGAACTGATCATGGTCGCGACGATCTTCTTCTTCGCTTTCTCCGGCTGGTATTTTCTCGTCATCGTCGTGACCATCGCGATTTATGTGTGGTTCACGTTCGCGGTGACGGAGATGCGGGTGAGGATCCGCACCCGGATGAACGACAGCGATACGGACGCGAACCAGAAGGCGGTCGACAGTCTGCTCAACTTCGAGACGGTGAAATACTTCACCGCCGAAGCGCGCGAGGCCGAGCGCTATGACGTGTCCATGGAGCAATACGAGGATGCGGCGGTGCTGACGTCGGTCTCTCTCGCATGGCTCAATTTCGGACAGGCGGTGATCATCAATGTCGGCCTGATAATCGTCATGGCGATGGCGGCGGTCGGCGTCTCGAACGGGTCGATGACCGTGGGCCAGTTCGTCGCGGTGAACGCCTACATGATGCAGCTGACCATGCCGCTCAATTTCCTCGGAACCGTTTATCGGGAGATCCGCCAGAGCCTCGTAGACATGCGGGAGATGTTCACGCTTCTCGATCACCCGGCGGAGGTCGTGGATCGGCCTGGCGCGCCGGATCTGAAGGTCGGCGCGGGCGAAGTGAGGTTCAGGAACGTCTGCTTCACCTATGAGCGGGAGCGCCCGATCCTGAAAGACGTCGACTTCACGGTGCCGGGTGGGAAAACTCTCGCCATCGTCGGGCCGTCCGGCTCCGGAAAGTCGACGATCTCACGGCTTCTTTTCCGGTTCTACGATGTGGAATCCGGCGCGGTGTTGATCGATGGGCAGGATGTGCGGGAGATCACGCAGACCTCCCTCCGGCGCGCCATCGGCGTGGTCCCGCAGGATACCGTTCTGTTCAATGACACCATCCGCTACAACATCGCCTATGGCCGCCACGGGGCGAGCGACGCCGAAATCGAGGACGCCGCGCGCTCGGCGCAGATTCACGATTTCATTCAGAGCCTTCCCGACGGGTACGACACCATGGTGGGCGAGCGCGGCTTGAAGCTTTCGGGCGGTGAGAAGCAGCGGGTCGCGATCGCGCGGACAATCCTGAAGAATCCGCCGATTCTGATCCTGGACGAGGCGACATCCGCGCTGGACACCGGGACGGAGCAGGAGATTCAGGAAAGTCTGAAGCGGCTCGGCGCGGACCGCACGGTCCTGATGATCGCGCACAGACTGTCGACGGTCGTCGATGCGGACGAGATCATGGTGCTGAACGCGGGGCGGATCGTCGAACGCGGCTCTCACGCGCAACTGATCGCGCATCAGGGGGAGTACGCGGCGATGTGGCGGCGCCAGGAATCCGAACGCGGCAAGGATGAAGCGGCGTGATCCCGCCGGCTCCCTATCGGGCGCATGGGCCCGCGTCAGGCCTTCCGCCGGCGGGGCGGCGGCGCGGTTGCGCATGCGCGGCGCCATCGCGGCGCGGATATCGGCCGATGGATTTCGGGTCTAGGATTTCCCCGGCGCGTTTTGTAACCTCTGTCGCCCGCGACAAGGTCCGCGCGGGGTGGCGGAGGCGCGCGTGAGCAATCCTGATTCATTTATCAACGAGGTCACCGAAGAGGTCCGGCGCGACCGGATGTTCGCGCTCTGGCGGCGCTGGGGGCCCTATGTGATCGGCGGCATCGTCGTGATCGTGGCGCTCGCCGGGGCCAAGGCCTGGATGGACGCGAGGACCGCGGCTGAAGCGCGCCAGGCCGGGGCGGCGATGATCGCGGCGGCGGAGGTGGCGCCGACCGAGGCCGCCGAAGCGCTGACCACATTGGCGGAACAGACCGGTAACAAGGGCGCATCGGCCTTGGCGCGGCTGCGCGCCGCCGGCGTGTTCGCCGAGGAAGGCCGGAGAGCGGAGGCGGTCGCAGCCTATCAGGCGGTCGCGGAGAATGACGCTGTGGACAGGCCGTTGAGGGAATTCGCGGCGTTCCGGGCCGTCATGACGCAGGCGCCGGACCTGACGCCGTCGGCGCTGGCGGAGGCGCTGAAGCCGATCGCGGAGGGGAACGGCGCGTTCCGTTTGCTGGCGCTGGAGGCGCAGGCCGGCGCGCTACTCGAGGCGGGCGACGTGGCGGCGGCGACGGAGACGCTGCGAAGGGTTGTGGCGGACGACGCGACCCCTCAAGGGCTGCGTCAGAGGGCCGAGGCGGTTCTGGCTGCGATCGGCGCTCCCGTGGACGCCACCGGCTGACCGTGAAAGCAAGAAGGATTCCGAAATCATGACCGTCTTGACGCGCGCCGGCCTTGTCGCCGGGATTCTCGTGCTGGCGCTTTCCGGCTGCAGCGTCTTCGAAGAAGACGAGGAGCGGCTGCCGGGCGATCGGATTCCGGTGCGCGCGGTGGAGGGGGAGCAGATGACGGCGCCCGACGTCGCGGCCCAGCTTTCCGCCATCGGGCCCGCGACGACAAACGCGGAATGGACTCAGGTCAACGGCTCGCCGACCCATGCGATGGGGCATCTGGCGGGGCCGGCGTCGCTCAAGGTCGCCTGGCGCGCGGATATCGGCAGCGGCGGCGAGCGGCTGACCGGAACGCCGGTGGTCGCGGAGGGACGGGTGTTCACCCTCGACTCGTCCGCCACCGTCAGCGCGTTCGGGGCCAGCGGCGGCGCGGCGCAGTGGCGGCGCGACCTTTCGCCGGAGGACGAGAGCGGCGACGACGGTTTCGGCGGCGGGCTCGCCTATGAGGCGGGGCGGCTCTTCGTCACCACGGGATTTGGCCAGGTCGTCGCGCTCGACGCGGCGAGTGGAGAAGAGATCTGGCGGCAGAAGCTCCCGGCGCCCGTGCGCGCCGCGCCGGCGGTGGCGAACGGCGTCGTCGTCGTCGTCGCGCGCGACAACACCGCGCTCGCCTTCTCCGCCGAAGACGGCGGGGTCCGCTGGCGCGCGGCTGGCGCGAGTTCGGCGGCGGGGATCTATGGGGGGGCGAGCCCGGCCATATCTCCGGGTGGCGTGGCGATCCTTCCTTTTGGCTCAGGGGAGTTGATCGCGGTCAGGGCGGGGAGCGGCCAGCGGCTCTGGTCCGATGTCCTCAGCGGCGGCCGGCGCGGGCTTGCGCGCTCGGTCATCAGCGATATCTCGTCGGATCCGGTGATCATCGGCGTCGCCGTGATCGCCGGCAATCAGAGCGGCCGCCTCGCGGCGATCGACGGGCGGAACGGGCGGCGCGGCTGGACGCGGGATTTCGGCGCCCGCGGGCCGGTCTGGGCCGAGGGGCAGACGATTTTCCTCATCAGCGACAATGCGGAGCTGAAACGGCTCTCGGCGCTGGACGGCTCCACGATGTGGTCGACCCCGCTTCCCGAATACCGGGATCCGGAGGATCGTGAAGGCGCGATCGGCTACGGCGGACCGGTGCTGGCCGGCGGCCGGCTGATCCTGACGAGCACCGAGGGCGAAGTGCTTTCCTTTGACCCGATGACCGGCGCGGCGAAGGGCGCGGTGTCGATCTCCGGCCTCGCCGGCCTGGGGCCGGTGGTCGCGGGAGGGACGGTTTACGTGCTGTCCCAGTCGGGAGAGTTGGTGGCGTTGCGTTGAGGACGCTTGTCGCCGGCGTCCGGCCGGCGTAATGGGCGCCATGGCTTACACGATCGCACTCATCGGCCGACCGAATGTCGGCAAATCGACGCTCTTCAACCGGCTGGTTGGGCGGCGCATCGCGTTGGTCGACGATCAGCCCGGCGTCACCCGCGACCTTCGCGAGGGCGATGGCCGGATCGGCGACCTCAAGTTCCGGGTGATCGACACCGCGGGCCTGGAGGCTGTCGCGGATCAGAGCCTGCCGGGCAGGATGCGAAAGCTGACCGAGCGCGCGGTCGAGATGGCCGATTGCTGCCTTTTCATGATCGATGTGCGCGCCGGAGTGCTGCCGGCGGACCTTGAGGTGGCGGAGATCCTGCGCCGGACGGGCGTGGACGTGATCCTGATCTGCAACAAGGCGGAAGGGCGGGTCGCCGACGCGGCGCATGAGGCGTGGTCGCTCGGCTTCGGCGAGCCAGTGCCCGTCTCGGCCGAGCATGGCGAAGGAATGCAGGAGATATACGCGAAGCTTCAGGCGCGGGTCGACGCGTTCGAAGCGGCGTTGGCGGCGGTGGATGAGCCGCCTTCGGACCCGGCGGACGCGGCGGATCGCCCGCTCCAGATCGCGGTCGTCGGGCGGCCGAACGCCGGCAAATCGACGCTCGTCAACGCGATCCTCGGAGAGGATCGTCTTCTGGTCGGGCCGGAAGCGGGCATCACCCGGGATTCGATCGGGCTGGAGACGGAATGGGGCGATCGAAAATTTCGAATCTTCGACACCGCCGGCCTCCGGAAACGGGCCAGGGTCGATGAGAAGCTCGAAAAGCTCTCGGCCTCCGACGCGGTCAGGGCGGTGAAGTTCGCCGAAGTCGTCGTTCTTCTGATGGACGCCGCGAGCGCCTTCGAGACCCAGGATCTGCGGATCGCCGATCTGGCCGAGCGCGAGGGCCGGGCGGTGGTGTTCGCGGTCAACAAGTGGGATCTGGAGGAAAATCGGGGCGCGCGATTGGCGGAGCTGAAAGAGATGCGCGAGCGGCTCTTGCCGCAACTCTCGGGCGCGCCTCTGGTCACGGTTTCCGCATTGACCGGGCGCGGCCTGGATCGGCTGCGCGCCGCTGTGCTGGAGATGCATGCGAACTGGAATTTGCGCGTGCCGACGGCGAAGCTGAACCAATGGCTGGCGGCCCGGGTCGCGGCGCATCCGCCTCCGGCGCCTTCGGGGCGGCGGATCAAGCTCAAGTACATGACTCAGATCAAGGCGCGCCCGCCAAGCTTCATCGTGTCCTGCTCCAAGCCCGAGGATCTGCCCGAAAGCTATTCCCGTTTTCTGATCAACGGGCTACGCCAGACGTTCGGCATGAAGGGCGTGCCGATCCGCCTGAATATGCGCAAGAGCGAGAATCCGTACGCGGACAAGAAAAAGCCCCGGGGCCACTGACCAGCCCTTTCAGAGCGCCACGGTCTCGCCCGGCTCGACATCCGCCGACGCGATCCTGTCGACGAGACGCGCCGCCACATCGGCGCAGGCCGAGAGCGTCATGGGGTCCT
Source organism: Paludibacillus litoralis (assembly GCF_037646705.1). Taxonomy (NCBI): domain Bacteria; kingdom Pseudomonadati; phylum Pseudomonadota; class Alphaproteobacteria; order Rhodobacterales; family Paracoccaceae; genus Paludibacillus; species Paludibacillus litoralis. Next base: position 100,268 of record NZ_JBBHER010000004.1, on the reverse strand, counting down.
CCCCCGGCCGCGAGCGCGCGCGAATGGCGGTCGGCATGGGGGGCGGGGCGGCGAGCCAGATCCGCGGCCCATGCCGCGCCTGCTCTTTGGCCCAGGACATGACCAGCGCGCGCGCCGCGGCTTTGACCGCGCCATAGGCGCCGTTGAAGCGCGCGCCTTCGGCGTCCGGATCGACGAGGAACACCGCCTGCGGGGTCTTTGCGCGTTTCAGCAACGGGTCGACGACGCGGATCAACCGCTGGACGGCGCGGAAATTGGCCGCGATCACCTTGTCCAGTTCGGCGGCGGCGATGTGCTCCGCCGGGGCCATCGGCGCGGCTTCGGCGGCGGCGTGAACGACGAGATCGAGCCGTCCCCAACGCTCGTAAAGCGCGGCGCCGAGCCGCTCCAGTCCGGGGTCGTCATTCAGGTCGAGCGGGACGAGGGTTGCCTCGCCGCCGGCTTTCTTGATCGCGTCGTCGAGATCTTCAAGCCCGCCGACGGTGCGGCCGACCGCGACGATATGGGCGCCGCGGCGGGCGAGCGATAGTGCGGCGGCGTAGCCGAGCCCACGCGTGGCGCCGGTCACAAGGCAAATCGAGTTGTTCATATCTGCTGAAATCTTACGCGCTTTCGGTGAGCTTCAAGGCGCCCTTCGCGATCATGTCGGACGGCGGGATCGGATAGTCGCCGGAGAAGCAGGCGTCGCAGAATTGCGGCCGTGCGGCGTTGCGCCCGTCCTTGTGGCCGCAGGCGCGATAGAGGCCGTCGAGACTGATGAACCGCAGGGAATCCACCTTGAGATGCTTCGCCATCTGCTCTTCGGTCATGTTGTGCGCGAGGAGCTTCGAGCGCTCCGGCGTGTCGACGCCGTAAAAGCATGACCATTTGTTCGGCGGCGACGCGATGCGGAAATGAACCGAGGCGGCGCCCGCGTCGAGCACCATGTCGCGGATCTTCCGGGACGTCGTGCCGCGCACGACGCTGTCGTCGACCAGCGCGATCCGCTTGCCCTCGATCAGCGCGCGGTTGACGTTCAGCTTCAGGCGCACGCCCATGTTCCGGATCTGGTCGCTCGGCTCGATGAACGTGCGGCCGACATATTGATTGCGGATGATCCCCATCGCGAAGGGGATGCCGCTTTCCTGACTGTAGCCGATCGCGGCCGGCGTCCCGCTGTCGGGAATTGGGCAGATATAATCCGCTTCGACAGGGGCTTCCTTCGCCAGCTCGACCCCGATCCGCCGCCGCGCCTCATAAACCGAGAGCCCGCCGATCATGCTGTCGGGGCGCGAGAAATAGACATATTCGAAGATGCAGAACTTTGACGGCGCGGGCGCGAACGGCCGCTCCGATGTCACGCCGTCGCTGGTGATGACGACCATCTCGCCCGGCTCGATGTCGCGAACGAATTCCGCGCCGACGATGTCCAGGGCGCAGGTCTCCGAGGACAGGACGTAAGCGTCGCCAACCTTGCCGAGAACCAGCGGCCGAAAGCCGAGCGGGTCGCGGACGCCGATCATTTTCGTGCGGGTCATGGCGATGAGCGAGAATGCGCCCTCGACGCGGCGGAGCGCGTCCTTCATGCGCTCCTTGATGTTGCGCTGAATTGAGCGCGCCATGAGATGGACGATGCATTCCGTGTCGGAGGATGACTGGAAGATCGAGCCGCGCTCGATCAGCTCCGCACGCAGCGACTCGGCGTTGGTCAGGTTGCCGTTATGGGCGACGGCGAAACCGCCGCGCGCGAATTCCGCATAGAGCGGTTGCACGTCGCGGAGCGCGGTCTGGCCTTTCGAGCCGGAGGTGGAGTAACGGACATGGCCGATCGCAAGCGGGCCGGGGAGCGTGCGCATGACATCGGCCCGCGTGAAGTTATCGCGCACATAGCCAAGCCGGCGAACCGAGTTGAACCGGCCCTCTTCAGGATCATACGCGACGATGCCGCCGGCCTCCTGCCCGCGGTGCTGCAGGGCGTGGAGGCCCAGAGCAACGAAATTCGCCGCGTCATGAGGCCCCAGGACACCGAAGATTCCGCATTCTTCATGCAGCTTGTCGTCATCTGGCCCGGCGTCGAATGGCGAGCGGAATTCAGGTGCGAATGATGCCGACATGGTGCGATCCTCGACTCGACCCCTCACGGGGGCGCTTATAGGCGGGTGGGCCGGGCGTGTCGACACGCGGCGTCAGGCTTCCTGGGCGACGCATGCGCCCATCAGATTGTCGATCCGGGTCTGCAGCCAATCCGGCACGGAGGTCGGCGCCCATGCCTGAACCGCGCGCGCCGCATCGGAGATCAGCGCGTGGCTGGCGGAATTCTCGATCACGGCCAGGCGCTCGGTGTCGGTGATGACGAGATTGTAGAGAAGATAGACGACCGCGACGAGAAGCACCCCGCGCGCCGCGCCGAACACAAACCCGAGACCGCGGTCCACGACCGCAAGCGGCGTCGCCTGCACCGCGGATGAGAGAACCGGAGTGAAGATCGACAGCACGATCAACGCGACGGCGAAAACGGCGATGAACCCGGCCAGCGCCGTCATCGTGCAGGACGAGCGGAGGAAATCGCCAAGATACGGGATCTCCAGCATCAGCGGCGCGGCGAGGGGCGCGAAATAGAATGCGATGAATGCGCTGGCCACCCAGCCGCCGATCGCCAGCGCCTCCCGCACCAGGCCCCGATTGAAGGCGAGCATGGCGGAGACGAGCACCACCAGCGCCACGACGGCGTCCGCGATTGTCAGCGCCATGCGTTCCTCGTCATCGTCATGGTCATGCCCCCTGCGCCGGCCCGATCAGATCCATCAACGCGTCCAGATCCGCCGTCTCCTCGACCTTCATGCCCGATTCGAGGTCGGGTTTCACCATAGAAGGCGCCCATGCGGTGGTGAAACCCAGCTTTTGCGCCTCTTTGAGGCGCGAAGGCGTCTGCGAGACGGCGCGCACGGCGCTGGAAAGCGAGATTTCGCCAAAGACCACGACCTCCGGCGCGATCGCGATATCGCGATGCGCGGAAAGAACGGCCGCCGCGACCGCGAGGTCGGCGGCCGGTTCGGTGATCCGCAGGCCGCCCGCGACATTGAGAAAGACGTCATTGCCGGCGAGAGAGACCCCGCAGCGCGCCTCCAGCACCGCGAGGATCATGGAGAGGCGCCCCGCGTCCCAGCCGATGACGGTTCGGCGCGGCGTCCCGAGCGGGGAGGACGCGACCAGAGCCTGAAACTCGACGAGGAGCGGGCGCGTTCCTTCCACCCCGGCGAACACCACCGAGCCCGGGGTCCGGTGATCGCGCCCGGCGAGAAAGAGCGCGGAGGGGTTGGCGACCTCGCGAAGGCCTCGGTCGGACATCTCGAAGACGCCGATTTCATCGGCGGCGCCGAACCGGTTCTTCACCGCGCGGAGGATGCGGAACTGATGCCCGCGTTCGCCTTCGAAATAAAGCACCGTATCGACCATGTGTTCGACCACGCGCGGCCCCGCGATCTGCCCATCCTTGGTCACATGGCCGACAAGGACGACGGAGACGCCGCGCCGCTTGGCGAAACTGGTCAGCTCATGCGCGACGGCGCGGACCTGACTGACCGAGCCTGGCGCGCTTTCGACATTGTCGGCCCACATCGTCTGAATCGAATCGATGATCGCGAGCGCCGGGCGCTCCGCCTCCAGCGTCGTCAGCACATCGCGCAGATTGGTGGCGGCGGCCAGCAGGACCGGCGCTTCGGCGAGGCCGAGCCGCGCGGCGCGCATGCGAATCTGCGTGAGCGCCTCCTCGCCGGAGAAGTAGATCGCCTTCTGGCCGGTGAGGCTCAGCGCGGCGGCGACCTGAAGGAGAATCGTGGATTTGCCGATCCCCGGATCGCCGCCGACAAGGATGGCGGAGGCGGGCGCGAGGCCGCCGCCGAGAACCCGGTCGAATTCGGCGATTCCGGTGAGCGCGCGGGGCGGCTCCGGCTCCTCGCCGGTGAGGGCGTGAAGCGGGATCGCGCGCCCCTTCGACGGGCCAAGGGTTTTCGAGGCGGGGCCGGCGGCGGAGAGGCCGGCTTCTTCATGCACCGAATTCCACGCGCCGCAATCGCCGCAGCGCCCGGCCCATTTCTTGTGCTGGGCGCCGCAGGCGGAGCAGACGAAAAGAGTCGCGTTCCGAGCCATGGTCGGGGTTTGGCTCATGACGGCGGGCGGGGCAAGCCCGGTTCATGGCTCATCGTCCCCGGCTTCGCCCCGCCGCGAGAGCGAGGCCGAAGGAGGCGAGCACCAGCCCGGTGAAGAACCAGAGCCCCCACGCCGTCTCGACATGGCCGACGCCGACGCCTTTCACGACGACGATGTAGAGCGCGAGAAGGAACACGTCCGTCATGGAAAGCTTGCCCATGAACACCAGGACGCCGCTCCACCCAGCCCCGCTGAGCGCGCCGAACTGAACCAGCGCCAGCAGGATCGTCTTCAGATAAGGCGCGCCGATGGCGAAGAGGGCCACAAGAACGGCGAGCGCGGGATCCGAGCGCCAGAGGTCGCGGACGCCGCCGAGGATCGTGAGCTCGGTTCCGGAGAAAAACGGCAGGATCCGCGCCCGGGCGAGGGGCGCCGCCCAGGCGATGGGATAGAGGACGAGAAGCGCGAGATTGAACGCCTTCAAAACCGTCTCGGTCGCGGCGCTCACCGAGATTTCTCGCGCGATCAGGTTCATTTTCACGATGCGCGCGCCTCCTGCCGCCTCCATGGGAGATATGGGCGCGCGAGGCGGGGCGGGGAAGCCGCCCTAGCGGATCGCCTCGATCGGGCCGGTCTCGCGGCCATGGATGAACTGGTCGAGATACGGGTTGCCGCTGTTCTCGATCCGGTCCACCGGACCCTCCCATTGCACCACTCCATCATGGATCATCGCCACCCGGTCGGCGATTTCCACGACGGAGCGCATGTCATGGGTGATCGTGATCGCCGTCGCGCCGATCTCGGCCACGAGGGAGCGGATCAGCTTGTTGATGACGGAGGCCATGATGGGATCGAGCCCCGCGGTCGGCTCGTCGAAGAAAATGATCTCCGGGTCCGCGGCGATCGCGCGGGCGAGCCCGACGCGCTTCTGCATGCCGCCTGAAAGTTCGGCCGGATAAAGATCCGCCGTTTCGGGCTTCAGGCCGACCCGGCGCAATTTCTCGATGGCGATGGCGCGGGCCTCCGCGGTCGGGCGCTTTTGCCGGCCCTGAAGAAGGCGGAAGGCGACATTTCTCCAGACCGGCATCGAATCGAACAGCGCGCCGCCCTGAAAGAGCATGCCGAAACGCTCCAGCAGCGCCTCGCGCTTGGAGCCGCTCGCTCCGAGGATGGAGACGCCGTCGAGAAGGATGTCGCCTGAATCGGGCTCGATCAGGCCGATGATGGTCTTGATCGTCACCGATTTTCCGGTGCCGGAGCCGCCGATGATGACGAGGCTGCCGCCCTTCGCGACGCCAAGATCGACGCCCCGAAGAACCTTGTTGGAGCCGAACGCCTTGGCGACGTTTTTCATCTCGATTTTCAGAGGTGCGCTCATTTGGTGAAAAACGCTTCATTGAGCGCGTAGTTGGAGGCGAGGATCAGGATCGACGCGGAGACGACGGCGTTGGTCGTGGCGCGCCCGACGCCGAGCGCGCCGCGGCCGGAGAAATAGCCCTGATAGCAGCCCATCAGCGCGATGATGAACCCGAAAACCGCCGCCTTCACCAGGCCGGAGGAGACGTCGCCGAGGGTGAGAAAATCCCACGTGGTGCGCACATAGCTCGCCGGATTGAAGCCGAGCCGTGCGACGCCGACGGCGAATCCGCCCATCACGCCGATCACGTCGCTGATGAGGGCGAGCGCCGGCAGCGTCAACGTCGCCGCGAGGATCCGGGGGGCCACGAGATATTTGAACGGGTTGGTCGAGAGCGTGGTGAGCGCGTCGATCTGCTCGGTCACGCGCATCGTGCCGATCTCGGCCGCGATCGAGGCCGAGACGCGCCCGGCGACGATGAGGCCGCCGAGCACGGGGCCGAGCTCCCGGACCATGCCGATGGCGACGATGGACGGCACCACCGATTCCGCGTTGAAACGCGCGCCGCCGATATAAATCTGGAACGCCAGCGCGGCGCCGGTGAAAAAGGCGGTCATGCCGACGACGGGAAGAGAGAAATAGCCGACCCTGAGAATCTGCTTGCCGATCTCGGCAGGGTACCATGGCGGCTGAAACACATGGAGGACGGATCGCGCCGCGAACAGGACGAGAGAGCCTGTCGCGGCGCAGAGGCCCAATGTCGCCGCGCCGATGGCGGCGAGAAAACCTTGAATGAGGGTCATGTGGTCTTGGCCTCTCGCTCGATCACGCGTCTCTGTAGCGCCGTTCAAATCGCGAGCCAAGGCTGGTGAGGATTTCATAGCCGATGGTGCCGGCGGCGTCCGCGAGATCGTCGATGGTCTGATCCGGCCCGAGCAGCGTCACCAGCGCGCCTTCCTTGGCGTCCGCGCAGCCGGTGACGTCCAGCGTGACGAGGTCCATCGAGACGCGGCCGACGGAGCGGAGCGGGGTCCGGCCAAGATGGGCGGCGAACCCGGCGCCGAGGCAGCGGAGGAACCCATCCGCGTAGCCGAGCGCAAGGGTCGCGACGCGCCGCGCCGTCTCCGCCTTGTAGGTCGCGCCGTAGCCGACGATCTCCCCCGGGGCGACATCGCGAACCTGGATGATCGGCGCCTCCAGCATGACGACGGGCCGCGCGCCCCTGAACGGCAACCCGCCGTAAAGGCCGATGCCGGGGCGGGTCAGGTCATGGTGGTACGCCGGGCCGAGAAGCACGCCGCCGGTCGCGGCGAGACTTTTCGGCGCGGCGGCGAGCGCCGGATGGGAGGCGAGCGCGAGGAAGGCCGCATTCTGCGCGCCGTTCAAACCCTCCGCAGGTTCGTCCGCGCAGGCGAGATGGCTCATCACCAGAGCCACGTCGAGCCCCTTCAACGCGTCAGGCGCCGCGAGAGCGTCGGACAGCTCGGGCGCTTCAAAGCCGAGCCGGTTCATGCCGCTGTCCACCTGAAATCCGACCTCGAGCGGCGCGCCGCCGGCCGCGGCCATGTCGCGCGCGCGGGCGAGCTGCGCCGGCGCGTTGAGCAGGGGGATGAGCCGGGCGTCCCGGATCAGCGGCTCATCTCCGGGCATGAGGCCGGAGAAGACGAAGATGCGCGGCCGGGCGCCGAGGGCGGCCCGCAGCGCCGCGCCTTCCTCCGCGAGGGCGACGAAGAAGGTTTTCGCCCCCGCCGCCGCCAGCGCGGGCGCGACGCGCGCCGCGCCGAGCCCATAGCCGTCCGCCTTCACGACCGCGCCGGTCTCGCAGGCGCTCATCGCGTCCAGCGCGCGCCAGTTCGCGGCGATCGCGCCGAGGTCTATCGTCAGTCTCGCGGACGCCATATCACCGAAAATCCTTGTGGTCGCCGCCGAAACGCTCAGGCTTCGCGAGATTGGAGAACCGGGTGAACTCGCCTTCGAACTTCATCTCGACCGTGCCGATCGGCCCGTGCCGCTGCTTGCCGATGATGGCCTCGGCCTTGTTGAACAGCCGCTCGCCTTTCGCCATCCACTCGGGGTAGGCCGGATCCTCCTCCGGCGGCTTCATGCGCTCGTGGTAGTATTGCTCGCGGAAGACGAACATCACCACGTCGGCGTCCTGCTCGATGGAGCCGGACTCGCGAAGATCGGAAAGCTGGGGCCTCTTGTCTTCGCGGTTCTCGACCTGGCGCGAAAGCTGGGAGAGGGCGATCACCGGAATGTTCAGCTCTTTGGCGATGGCTTTCAGGCCCTGCGTGATCTCCGAGACCTCATTCACCCGGTTTTCCTTCGCGGAGGCCGCGCGCGCGAGTTGGAGGTAGTCGATAAAGAGCACGTCCAGCCCTGATTTCCGCTTCAGGCGGCGGGCGCGGGCGGCGAGGGTGGAGATCGGGAGCGCGGGCGTATCGTCGATATAGAGCGGGATATTGCCGAGCAGGCGCGACGCCTCGACCACGCGGCGGAACTCCTCCTCCTCCATCTCGCCGCGGCGAAGCTTTTCCGAGGGGACCTCGGCCTGCTCCGAAAGGATGCGGGTCGCAAGTTGCTCCGCGCTCATCTCGAGGCTGAAAAAGCCGACGATTCCACCGTCGATCGTGCCTTCCGTCCCGTCCGGGCGCTGGCCTCTCTTGTAGGCCTTGGCGATGTTGAAGGCGATGTTGGTGGCGAGCGCGGTTTTCCCCATCGAGGGCCGCCCGGCGAGGATGATCAGATCGGAGGGGTGAAATCCGCCCAGCAGCCGGTCCATGTCGGCCAGCCCGGTCGAGATTCCGGCGAGCCCGCCTTCGCGGTGATAGGCGGCGTTGGCGACGTCCACCGCCTCGTTCACCGCCTTCAGAAAGGTGCTGAAGCCCCCTTCGTATTTGCCCTTTTCCCCGAGGAGATAAAGCTGCTGTTCGGCGCTCTCGATCTGGTCGGAGGGGGAGCTGTCGATATCCATCGCCGCCGCTTTCGCGGAGATTTCTTCGCCGATCATGATGAGATCGCGCCGGAGCGCGAGGTCATGGATCACGCGGGCGTAGTCTCGGGCGTTGAACAGCGAAATGGCGGCGCCCGCGAGCCGGGCGAGATAGGCGGGGCCGCCGAGCTCCGCCATTCCCGGGTCGTTGTCGAAAAACGGCTTCAGCGTGACCGGGGTCGCGAGCGCGTTCTGCTCGATCCGGCGCATCGCGGTCTCGTAGATCCGGGCGTGCAGCGGGTCGTAGAAATGCCGGGGTTCGAGAATCGACGACACCCGCTCATACACCTCGTTGTTCACGAGAAGAGCGCCGAGAAGCGCCTGTTCCGCCTCGATATTGTGGGGGGCCTCCTGGACCTTCAGCCCGTCTGATCCGTCCGCCATCATCTGCTCCTTGTTGGCCGCGGACATTAGGCGGATGGACGGATTCGGCCAAGATGTATGTGGCGGAATCCGGGGCGCCGCGGGATGGCGAGAGTGCGTTATCGCATGCGATAAGGGGGTTAACCCATTGAGATATATAGAATACCCAAAAAACGGACATTTTCGGCGGCGGGAAACCGCGCCGAGTCCGGCCGCCGAGAGGGAAGGCGGGGGCGCCGGCCCGCCGTCACCCCGCGGCGGGCGCGCCGGTCAGCTCGTCCAGCACCCGCTCCCACAATTCGGGAGGCTGCGCGCCGGAGACGACATGCTTGCCGGCGACGACGAATGTCGGCACGCTGTTGACCCCGATCTCGCGCACCGTCGCCTCCTCGGTCTGGAGCGCTTCGCGGTCGGCGTCGCGGTCGAAAAGCTCCTTCACCACGGCGCGCTCCATGCCGACGCTTTCCGCGATGTCGAGCAGGAGATCCCGGTCGCCGATATCCTCGCCCCGTTCGAAATAGCTGGCGAAGAGCCGCTCGACGAGCGGGGTCTGCGCGCCGGAGGTCCGGGCCCAGCGAATCAGGCGGTGCGCGTCGAAGGTGTTCGGCGTGCGCTTGATGAGGTCGAAGCGAAGCTCGAGGCCGGCGGCCTTCGCGTGCTCCTCGATCCGGGCGTAGGATTTCTTCGCCCCGTCAGGCCCGAATTTCTGCTCCAGATAGGCCCGCCGGTCCATGCCGGCGGCGGGCATGTCGGGGTTCAGCTGGAACGGGCGCCAGTGGATGTCGAAAGGCTGCACGCCCCGGGATTCGACCGCGCGGTCGAAATGCGTCTTGCCGATATAGCACCAGGGGCAGACCGGATCGGAAATGATGTCGAGTGTTATCATGATCTGTTCATAAGCCTATTCTGCGGTTTTGTAACCATGTTGCGCGACCAGATCCTTCCGCCTGAGCTTGCCGTTCGGATTTCGGGGCAGCGCGGCGACGATACGGACGATCTTCGGCCGCTTGTAGTCGGCGAGCGTCGCGTCGGCGTGGGCGCGGAGGGTCTCTTCGTCCGGCTCGCCCTCCACCGTCAGGAACGCGGCGATGAGCGAAAGATCCGCGCGAACCGGCAGCGCCACCGCCGCCGCGCCGGTGACCGCGGGATGGGAGAGGAACGCGGCCTCCACCTCCTCCGGCGCGACGCGGTAGCCGAGCGCGTTCATCTGATCGTCGGCCCGGCCCTGAAACGCGATGTAGCCGTCCTCGTCCATGAGGCCGATATCGCCGCTGACGAACCACGCGCCGCGCATCGCGGCGGCGGTCTCCGCCTCGCGCCGCCAATAGCCGAGCATCAGGCCGGGGTCCGACCGATGCGCGGCGATCAGGCCCGGCGCGCCAAGCGGGACGGGGGAGGCGGCGCCCTCCAACGGCAGGATCGCGACGCGCCGGCCCGGCTGCGGCCTGCCGGCGAAGCCCGCGCGCGGCGGCGCGTCGGGCGAGCTGGAGATATAGGTGGAGATCTCCGTCATCCCCAGGGCCTCGTAGATCGGCTTCCCGGCGCGCTGGAGCCATTCATCCCGGGTGGGCGCGGGCAGCGTCTCCCCGGCGGAGAGGGCGTGGCGAAGCGCCGAAAAGCCGGAAAGATCCGCGCCTGACTTGAGGAGTTGGCGGTAAACGCCGGGCGCCGCTGCGAAAATGCTTGCGTCATGCGCCTTGGCGAGGGCCGGCCAGACGCCCGGATCGCGCGGCCCCGCGTAGATCAGCGTGGAGGCGCCGGCGGCCCATGGGTCCATCAGCCCCGCGCCGAGCGTATAGGTCCAGTTGAAGGCGCCGGCGTGGAACATCACGTCGTCGGGCCCGAGCCCATACCAGCCGCGCCACATCATGCGCCGCGCCCAGGCCGCGCGATGCGCATGCGCGACGCCCTTCGGCCGGCCGGAGGAGCCGGAGGTGTAGACGATATAGGCGAGATCGTCGGCGCCGGTGTCGGCGAAGGCCGCCTCCGGCCCGTCGATGTCCGCCGGCGTCCGGATGGGGGCGGGGGCGCCGGCGAGATCCAGGCCTTCGGAGGCCACGATCAGGCGCGCCTCGGTCTCGTCGGCGATATAGCGGACCTCCTCCGCGCTGAGGAGCGTCGAGGTGGGAACCGGAACCGCGCCGAGCGCGGCCGCGCCGAGGAAGAAAACCGGAAAATCGCTGGAATGTCCGATCCGGAGCAACACCCGCTCGCCCTGGCGGACGCCCTCGGCCGCGAGCCCGCCGGCGGCGCGAAGAACGCGGGTTCTGAGATCGGCGTAGGTCAGGCGTTCGGGCGCGGGGTCGGCGGCGGCGCGCGCCACGGTCAGCGCGGTCTTGGCCGCGGGGCCGGCCGCCAGCGTATGCGCCGCGAGATTGAAGCGGGAGGGAGGGGGCGGCGGCGGTCCGAGATCGCACTCGCTGAGCGTCAAGGACGGCATCGGCGCGCTGCTCGCATATCGAACCCTCATGGCGTATCTATTGAAGAAGCCGGACGACGGGGAGGATGAACCGATGAGCGATGGAGAGCAATCCCGGGAAGCCGTGTCGATGCTGCGCCTGGCGGCGAATGACGGGACGGGGCCGCGCGTCGCGCCTCTCAAGCTGGGGGAGCGGGCGCGCGCCATTCGGCTCGCCCGGAACTGGACGCTGGAGGAGGCGGCGCAGCGCGCCGGCCTCGCGCGCTCCACGCTTTCCAAGATCGAAAACGAGCAGATGTCTCCGACATTCGACGCGGTTCAGAAACTGGCCCGCGGCCTGGATATCGACGTGCCGCAGCTGTTTCGGCCGGCGGCGGTCGACAAGGTCTCCGGCCGCCGTTCGATCACCTTCAAGGGGGAGGGGCGCGCTCACCCGACGGCGACATATGAGCATGAGCTGCTGGCGACGGAAATCAGCCGCAAGCGGATGCTGCCCTACAAGGCGACGGTGCATGCGCGGGATTTCAACGAGTTCGACAATTGGGTTCGCCATCAGGGCGAGGAGTTCCTGCTGGTGTTGACGGGCTCGGTCACGCTCTTCACAGAGTTCTACGAGCCCGTCGACATGCAGGTCGGCGACAGCGCCTATTATGACGGATCGATGGGGCACTGCGTCGTCTCGACGAGCCCGGAGGATGCGGTGATCCTCTGGGTCACGTCGATGTGATCGGGGAGCCGATCGGGAATGTCAGAGCGCGGTCCAACCGCCGTCGACCGAAATCGTCGTGCCGGTGATCTGGTCGGCGTCGGCGGAGCAGAGGAACGCGACCGTGCCGCCCATCTGCTCCACGGTGGCGAAGGCCTTGGAGGGCTGGCGCGCCAGCATCACGTCGCGAATCACCGTCTCGCGGTCCTTCCCGTACTCCTTCATCGTGTCCGGGATCTGCGCCTCGACCAGCGGCGTCAGCACATAGCCGGGGCAGACCGCGTTGGCGGTGATCGGCTCCTCCGCCGTCTCCAGCGCCGTGACCTTGGTCAGGCCGACGACGCCGTGCTTCGCGGCGACATAGGCGGATTTGAACGGCGAGGCGGTGAGGCCATGCGCGGAGGCGATGTTGACGATCCGGCCCCAGCCGCGCGCGCGCATCAGAGGCAGCGCCGCCGCGGTGGTGTGAAACGCCGAAGAGAGGTTGATCGCGATGATCCGGTCCCATTGCGCGGTGGGAAATTCGGCGATCGGCGCGACGTGCTGGATCCCGGCGTTGTTGACCAGAATATCAAGGCCGCCGAACGCCTTGGCGACCGTGTCCACCACCTTGCGGCATGCGTCGGCATCCGACATGTCCGCCTGAAAATAGCGGACGTCGGCGCCGGTCTCGGCCGCGATCTTCGCCGCGAGGTCGTGATCCTCGCTGGCGTCGGTGTATGAATTCAGCCCGACGGAGGCGCCCCGCGCGGCCAGGGTTCTGGCGATGCCGAGGCCGATCCCGGAATTGGAGCCGGTGATGAATGCTGTCTTGCCGGAAAGCGGATGATCGGACATGTGAGCGCCTTGATGAGGGTTGAAGTTGCGGTGCAACATAGGCCCGAAACGCGCCGAATAGAAGCCGGGCCGGAAGGCCGCCGCCGGCGCGCCATAAAAAAAGCGCCCTCGCGAGCGAGGGCGCCAGTACATTGAGGCAGGTTTCATACAGGCAAGAAACCTATCGAGCAGTGAGGTTAAGATGAGGGTATGCGCGCCAAATAGCAAGGCCAAAAATGGCCATGCCGGCAGGGTTCGACAAATTTCACTCTTCGGAAAACTGTTTGCTTTCGCGGCGCTGTCCATCTTTCTTGCGCCTGCGGATTCACTTGCGGCGCAGCCGGGAGCTGGGCTCGCGATGTATGGCGAGCCGGAATTGCCATCGGATTTCATCCACTTGCCATACGTCAATCCGGCGGCGCCGAAGGGCGGCGCGATCCGCTTCGGCGAAGTCGGCGGTTTCGACAATGTTAACCCTTTCATCGTGAAAGGTGTGGCGCCGTGGCAACTGCGGTTTCTGACATTCGAGTCGCTTCTGGGGCGAAACTGGGACGAGGCCTTTTCGCTCTACCCTCTGCTGGCGGAGCAGGCGGCCATCGCGGATGATCGCTCATGGGTCGAATTCCGGCTGAACCCGGCGGCCCGGTTCGCGGACGGCGCGCCGGTCACCGTGGACGACGTGGTCTTCTCGATGGAGACGCTGGCGGCCGACGGGCGGCCGAATTTCCGCAACACCTGGGCGAATGTCGAACGGGTGGAGCGGGTGGGCGAGCTGGGGGTGCGGTTCCACTTCCGGACGCCGGAGCGCGAGGCGCCGTTGATTCTGGCGCTGCATCCGATCCTCCAGAAGGCGGACGCCGCGCCGAGGGCGTTTCGCGAGACGACCCTGTCGCCGCTGGTCGGCAGCGGCCCCTATGTCGTGGACGCGTTCGAGCCGGGGCGGCGGATCTCCTTCCGGCGGAATCCGGACTATTGGGCGCGCGACCTTCCGCTGATGCGCGGGCAGGCGAATTTCGACGCGGTCGTCATCGAGTATTTCCGCGACGCCAACGCGGTCTGGGAGGCGTTCAAGGCCGGCGCGATCGACGTCTACCGCGATGGCGACCCGGCGCGCTGGCGGCGCGGATACGACTTTCCGAGAGCCTTGTCCGGCGAGGTCGTCCAGTCGGAGATCGAAAACGGGCGCCCGTCAGGCATGAAGGGGTTCGTGTTCAACACGCGCCGGGCGCTCTTCGCCGATATCCGGGTGCGCGAGGCGCTGACGCTCGCGTTCGATTTCGAATGGATCCAGCGGACGATGCTGGCGGGCGCCTATACGCGCATCTCCAGCTATTTCGGGGCGTCTCCGCTGGCGTATTCCGGCGCCGCCGAGGGGCGCGAGCGCGAGATCCTGGCGCCCCACGCGGACGCCTTGCCGCCGGGCGCGCTCGACGCGGCGGTGACGCAGCCGCGATCGGATGGCGACGGGCGCAACCGGCGCAATCTCACGCGGGCGGCGGCGCTTCTGGAGGAGGCGGGATGGCGCATGGTCGACGGCCGCCTGCAGGATGAGGCGGGCAGGCCCTTCGCGTTCGAGATCCTGCTCGGGAGGAGCGCCGACGAGCAGGTCGCCGGCGTTTACGCGGAGGCGCTGAAGAAGCTGGGGATCGCGGCCTCCGTGCGGCTGGTCGACTCGGCGCAGTATCAGGCGCGGCGCACGGAGTATGATTTCGACATGATGGTGAACGCCTGGGCGCTCTCCTTGTCGCCAGGGGTCGAGCAGCGCTTCTACTGGGGCGAGAGCGGCGTGGAGACGCCGGGCACGCGCAACTACATGGGCGTCGCCAATCCGGCGGTGGAGGCGGCGCTGGCCGCGCTGATGGCGGCGAACGACAAGGAGGGGTTCGTCGCCGCGGTTCACGCGCTCGACCGGGCGTTGACGGCGGGGCGCTATGTGATCCCGTTCTGGTATGCGCCGACGAGCTGGATCGCGCATGACGCGCGGCTTCGCCGGCCGGCGGTCACGCCGCTTTACGGCGACTGGATCGGCTATCTGCCGGATGTGTGGTGGCGAGAGCCATGACCGCCGCCGGCGAGGGCGGCGTCAGGCGGCGGGCTCGGAGCGCCGCGCCGCGACCCCGGCCTTGATCTCCGCCTTCGTGGGGGGGACGACGAGCCCGGCGGAGATGACCAGTTTCGCGGCCTCCTCCACGCTCATGTCGAGGAGGACGACATCGGAGCGCGGCGCAAAGAGAAGAAAGCCCGAGGTCGGGTTCGGCGTGGTCGGCAGGAATATGCTCAGCATCTCCGGCTCGCCGGTGCGGCCCGGGATCTCGCCTTTCGTCGTCGTCGAGACGAAAGCGATGGCCCAGAGCCCCTTGCGCGGATACTCGACCAGACAGGCGTTCTTGAACGAGGTCTGCGACTGACTGAGGATCGTCTCGGCGATCTGCTTCAATGCGTTGTAGATCGAGCGGATCACCGGCATCCGCGAGACCCAGCTCTCGCCCATCCGCACGATCTGCCGGCCGAAGAAATTCTTCGTCAGCCAGCCGACGATGGTGGTGAACACGAGAAAGACGATGACGCCGAATCCGGGAACGTCGGAGCCGAGATAGGTTCCGGGATTGTAGGCGCCCGGCACCCACGGCACGATCCACCGGTCGATGACGGTGATCACGGTCCAGGCGAGATAGATGGTCAGCGCGACCGGGCCGACCAGCACGATTCCGGCCAGGAAGTTGCCGCGCAGCCGCTGCAGCAACGTCCGGCGCGGCGGTTTGATGATGACGCGTCGTTTCGCGCGCGGCTGCTTCGCCATGGTGCCCCGTGCCCTCTTCAAGGATCGCCTGTTATCTAGTAGCCGGCGGCGCGGTCGACAACATTCAGCAGCGGCTCGCCCCGAACCATTCGTCCGATCTGCTCGACGACGACGCGCGCGGCGTCTCTCGGGCGGGTTTCGGCGGCGATATGCGGGGTGACGGTGACCTGCGGATTGCGCCAGTAGGGATGCCCCTCCGGCAGCGGCTCCGTCTCGAAAACGTCAAGCGTCGCGTGGCTGATCTGGCCGGATTCGAGCGCGGCGAGAAGCGCCTCGTCGTCGATCAGCGGCCCGCGGCCGGGATTGATGACGACGGCGCCGCGCGGCGCCAGCGCCAGCGTCCGCTGGTTGAGAATTCCGCGCGTCTCGGCGGTGTCGGGCAGGATCGTCACGATGATTTCGGACCGGGCGAGAATGTCGTCGAGCCCCGCCGGGCCATGAAAGCAGGTCACGCCTTCGATCGATCTGGGCGTCCGGCTCCAGCCGGCGACATCGAAGCGGAGCCGCGCCAGCATCCGGGCCGCGTCCGCGCCGAGCGCGCCGAGCCCCAGCACGCCGACCTTCCGGTCGCGGGCGAGGGGCGGGCCTTGCGGCTTCCAGACGCCGGCGAGGCTGTTCCGGACATCCCGGTCGACGCCGAGATGGTGGCGCAGGACATGCCCGGCGATATATTCGGTCATCCCTTCGGTCAGCCCCGGCTCGACCATGCGGCAAAGCGTCGGCCCCTCGGGCAGCGTCGGGTTGGCGAGAAGCGCCTCGACGCCGGCCCACATGCTCTGGATCACCTTCAGGTTCCGGTAGGGCGTCAGATCCTGAACGCCCCTCACCGGGTTTATGACCAGCATGTCGATCTTCTCGGTCGGCGCGGCGGCCGGATCGAGATGGAGTGTGAACGGAACGCCCAGCTCCGAACGGAAATGCGCGAGGCGGGGCGCCCAGGATTCGACCTGATCGGGTCGGGTGGAAAGCAGAACATGAGTCAATTGCGGCCGCTCCGGTGTATGTGCGCGCTCTGTATCAGTCCGAACGCGAAAAGAAGCACCAGCATAGCCGAGCCGCCGTAAGAGACCAATGGCAGCGGCACGCCGACGACCGGCATCAGCCCGACCACCATCGCGATATTGACCGCGAAGAAAAGAAAGAAGGTCATCGCCAGCCCCCCGGTGAGCAGCGCGCCGAAGCGGCCCCGGTTCGCGGCCATCGACGCGAAACAGAACACCATGATCAGCAGATACAGCGCGATGAGCGAGGCCGCGCCGACGAAACCGAACTCCTCCGCCAGGGTGGTGAAGATGAAGTCGGTGTGATTTTCGGGCAGAAAGTTGAGCCGGCTCTGCGTGCCCTCCATGAAGCCTCTGCCGGAGAGGCCGCCGGAGCCGAGCGCGATGGTGGATTGCGTGATGTGATAGCCCGCGCCCAGAGGGTCCTGGGACGGATCGAGGAACACCGCGATCCGGCGGAACTGATAATCCTCCAGAATCTGCCATTCCGTCCCCTGGGACATCATGACCAGCGCGACGGCGCCCAGCGCCGCGACGAGCCCGGCGGCGAAATACCAGAGCGAGACGCCGGCGAGGAACATCACCGAGACGCCGCCCATGATCAGCAGGATCGCGGTGCCGAGATCGGGCTGGCGCAACACCATGCCGACCGGGACGAGGATCAGAAGCGCCGGCGGGATCAGCCAGAACGGGCGCGACGCCTTCTCCGGCGGCAGCCATGCGTAATAGGCGGCGAGGGCGAGAACGACGGCGACCTTCATCACCTCCGACGGTTGCAGACGAACGGCGCCGAGGTCGATCCAGCGCTGCGCGCCCATCCCGGTGACGCCGACGATCTCCACCGCCGCCAGAAGCGCCAGAGAGACGCCGTATATGGCCGGCGCCGCCGCGCGCCAGAAGCGTAGATCGATCATGGCGACGACCAGCATCATGGCGAAGCCGACGGCGAAGCGGATCATCTGCGGGCGCGCCCAGGGCGTGAGCGCGCCGTTCGCGACCGAGAACAGCATGAGGAAGCCGACCATGGCGACCGCGATGACGAGAAGCGCGAGCCCCCAGTGGAACCGGAGCGTCTTCGCCCAGAGGCCGAGCCGCTCCGCGCGGCGTCTCTCGCCGAAAGTCACGCCCGGCTCCGCGGCGCGCCGACGGTGTCGTCGGGGGGCGGGCGCCGCTCCTCGCGGCGGCGCTGGATCATGTCGCGCTGCTCGGGCGGGTAGGCGCGGAGCGGCGCCTCTCCGCCGTATAGCGCCCGCAGCATCACGTCGCGCGCGATCGGCGCCGCGACGGTGGAGCCGCCGCCGCCATGCTCCACGATGACGGAGACCGCGTAGCGCGGCCGGTCATAGGGGGCGAACGCGACGAAAAGCGCGTGATCGCGCCGCTCCCAGGGCAGGTCCTCGTTGCGGGTCACGCCGCGGGCGCGCTCGGCCGTGGTGATCCGGCGCACCTGGCTGGTGCCGGTCTTGCCCGCCATCGCCATCGTCGCCTCCGCGATCCGGTTGCGATAGGCGGTGCCGCTGCGCTCGTTCGAGACGGCGAACATGCCGTCGCGAATCAGGCGCAGATGCGCCGCCGAAACGCCGAGCGGCGGCGCCTCGGCGACGGGCGCCGGCGCCCCGTTGATGGTGCGGATCAGGCGCGGCGCCACTTGCCCGCCGTCGCCGGCGATCCGCGCCGCCATGGTCGCGAGCTGGAGCGGGCTCGCCAATATGTAGCCCTGACCGATGCCGGCGTTGAGCGTGTCGCCGCCCTGCCAGCTCTCTCCCTGGGTCGCCAGCTTCCAGGCCTTGGTCGGGGTGAGGCCGCTTCGCACCGCGGTGATCGGCAGATCCGGCTGGACGCCGATCCCGAACCGGTTGGCCATCTCCGAGATCCTGTCGATGCCGACCCGGCGCGCGGTCTCGTAGAAATACACGTCGCATGAGAATTTCAGCGCGTCGCGCAGCGCGACATGGCCATGCCCACCGCGCCGCCAGCAGTGAAAATACCTGTCGCCGAGCTTGTATCGGCCATTGCAGAACACGCTCTCCTTCGGGTCGATGACGCCGGCTTCGAGCGCGGCGAGCGCGACCATCATCTTGAAGGTGGAGCCGGGCGGATACTGGCCGGAGACGGTCTTGTTCGCCAACGGCCTGTGGTCGTTCTCCAGCAGAGCGCTCCATTCCTGCTGGCTGATGCCGACGACGAACTTGTTCGGGTCGAACCCCGGCGAAGAGGCGAGGGCGAGAATATCGCCGGTCTCGATCTCGATCAGCACCGTCGCGGCGCTTTCCTCTCCCATCCGCTCCAGCGCGTAGCGTTGCAGGTCGAGATCGATGGTGAGCCCGAGATCGGCGCCGGGAACGCCTTCGGTGCGGTCGATCTCCCGGATGACCCTCCCGTAAGCGTTCACCTCGATCCGGCTCGCGCCGGCGGCGCCGCGCAGGGTCTTCTCCTTGACGCGTTCGACGCCGGTCTTGCCGATATGGAAATCCGGGATCTGGAACAGCGGGTCGTCCGCGTCGTCGCGGTCCTGATCGGCTTCGGAGAAACGCGCGACATATCCGATGACGTGGGCGAGCGCCTCCTTCTCGGGATAGTGCCGGGTGAGGCCGACCTCGGGCGCGACCCCGGCGAGGGCGGGGGCGTTGACGTTGATCCGCGCGAACGCGGCCCAGTCGAGATTTTCGGCGATGGTCACCGGCACGAACGCGCTTTTCGAGCGGATCTCGCGCAATGCGCGGCTGCGCTGGTGCGGGGGGATGTCGACGATGCGCGCGAGCTCGTCGAGCGCCGCCTCCACGTCGCCGGCCTGCTCGCGGATCATCACCACGCGGTAATTCTGCTTGTTGACCGCGAGCGGGCGGCCCTTCCTGTCGGTGATGTCGCCGCGGGCCGGCGGGATCAGCCGGATGTTGATCCGGTTCTCCTCCGCCATCATCCGGTATTCGGCGGCGGCGTCGATCTGGAGCGATTTCAGGCGCCAGAGCAAGCCGCCCGCGACCAGCGTCTGCGCGCCGAGCAGGAGCGCGCCCCGGCGCGTCAGGCGGGGCGGGGCGCCGGGGCGCCGGGCGTCGCGGCGGAAGGTGAACCGCTTCATCTTCCGCGCCCCGCGCGATCGGAGAGCTTCAGGTTCTCCTCGGTTTCCGGCCGGATGCGAAAGATGTGGCGGAAGATGAGCGCGACGCCGAAATAGGCCGCGAAGGTGGCGAGCGCGCCGATCCCGAGCACCTCGAGCGGCGGCGAGGGCGTCAGCGCCAGAAGCAGCAGCGCGAGCTGCGCGGCCGTCATCGCGACGATCGCGAAGGCGACGGCGCCCGCCTCGGCGACGAACGAGCGGATCAGCCGGTCGCGGCGAAAGCGAAGAAACTCGACGCCGCCCCAAAGCGCGAGCGCGCCAAGCCCGACGGGGCCGCCGCTGGCGAGATCGCGCGCGAGGCCGAGGATCAGGATCAGCGCCGCCGGCGTCGCGCGCGGCCGCCGGATCGCGAGAAACGCCGCCACGCAGAACAGAAGATCGGGCGTGGGCGCGGCGGAGGCGCGCGCGTCGACCGGGGTCAGGCTGATCAGGATCGCGAGCCAGCCGAAGCTGATCAGCACGGCCATGTTCGCGAGAATCAGCGGACGGGACGCGCGCTCGGCCATGTCTATTCCTCCGCCGCGCCGAGCGCCGGGGCGGGATCCGGCGCGGCGGGGGGGGAGAACGGCTCGATCAGCCCGCCGGGCGTGTCTATCCGGGTGGAGGGGCGGTAGAGCAGGATGCGGACGAACTCCAGACGTTCGTAATCGGCGCTGATCTGCACGCGGGCGCCGTAATCGCCGACGACGGCGACGAGGCCGACCGGCAGATCCGGCGGGAACACGCCGCCATCGCCCGATGTGGTCACGCGGTCGCCCGGCGCGACATCGGTCATGGCGTCGAGAAAGTTCAGGCGCGGCGCGTCCGAATTTTCACCGGTCAGGATCGCGCGGCGCCCGGAGGGCAGAACCTTGACCGGGATCCGGCTGTTGAAGTCGGTCAACAGGAGAACCCGCGACGCCCGCTCGCCGACGCCGACGACGCGCCCGACCAGCCCGCCTCCGTCGACCGCCGCCGCGCCGTCGAGAACGCCGTCCGCGGCGCCGATATTGAGGAGCGCGGACTGCGCGAACGGGCTGCCGCTGTCGGCGATCACCTCGCCGGCGACGAAACCGATCCGGGGGGCGAGCCGCAGATTGTTCAACGCGCGGAGCTGCGCGTTCTCGCGCTCCAGCTGCTGCGCCGTTTCGCGCCAGGCGCGCAGACGCTGGATCTCATGGCGCAGCGCCTTGTTCTGCTTGTAGACCCGGGTGAAGTTCTCGAAATCCCGCGCCATGTCGACCATGGCGCCGAGCGGGTTCGCGGTCAGCTCGACCGACGGCGTCGCCCAGTCGACCAGCGCCATGCGCAGCCGCTCGATGCGCGGGCTGTCGGCGCGCCAGAGGATGAAAAGCGCGATCATCAGGAAAACCAGCGCAACGACGACGCCGCGGCGCAGGAGCCGCCCGAACTCCGTGCCGATATCGCCGCGCTCACGGCTCGCCATGGTTGCTGCTCCTTTCCGCGCCGCTCGGGCGCGGTCGTCTAGACGCTGTCGCGCAGAACATGCCGCAATGCGGTCCGGTGCTCCAGCGCCTTGCCGGTGCCGAGCGCGACGCAGTTGAGACATTCTTCCGCGACCGTGACCGCAAGGCCGGTCTGCTCGCGCAGCGCGCGGTCGAGATCGCCGAGAAGGGCGCCGCCCCCGGTCAGCATGACGCCGCGATCGACGATGTCCGCGGCGAGGTCGGGCGGGGTCGCCTCGAGCGCGACCATCACCGCCTCGACGATCTGCTGGACCGGGTCCTGAAGCGCGGCGGCGATCTGGGCCTGGGTGATCTCGATCTCCTTCGGTACGCCGTTCAGAAGGTCGCGCCCGCGAATCTCCATCGACTTGCCGCGCCCGTCATCGGGCATGCGCGCGGTGCCGATCGCCTTCTTGATGCGCTCGGCCGTCGCCTCGCCGATCAGCAGGTTCTGCTGCCGGCGGAGATAGGAGATGATCGCTTCGTCGATCTTGTCGCCGCCGATGCGGACCGAGCTCGCATAGACGATATCGCCAAGCGAGAGCACCGCGACCTCCGTGGTTCCGCCGCCGACATCGACGACCATGGAGCCGGTCGGCTCGCCGAAGGGCATGCCGGCGCCGATCGCGGCGGCCACCGGCTCGGGGATCAGCGACGCCTTGCGGGCGCCGGCGGAGAGCACGCTTTCGAGAATCGCCCGCTCCTCCACCGCCGTCGCGCCGTAGGGCACGCAGACGATCACCTGCGGCGCGGTGAAGAAGCCGCGCCGCTGCACCTTGCGGATGAAATGCTTGATCATGGTCTCGGCCACGTCGAAATCGGCGATGACGCCGTCGCGCATCGGCCGGATCGCCTGGATCGAGCCGGGCGTGCGGCCCAACATGAGCTTGGCGTCCTCGCCGACGGCGAGCACCTCCCGCTTTCCGTCCTTCACATGATAGGCGACGACCGAGGGCTCGTTCAGCACGATTCCCTTGCCCTTCACATAAACAAGGGTGTTTGCCGTGCCGAGATCTATGGCCATGTCCGAGGAGAACATGCCGAATAAGCCGTTGAACATCAGTAATCGCCTTTTCGCCCGAAGGCCGGTTCGCCGTATCGACGTGCTTATAAGTTGAGTGCGCGGCGAGGAAAAGGGCTAGCGGCTTTCACAGGATCCCTACGTTATCCGCCGAAGATTAGCAGAACTTCAACGCAGCCAGCGGCCCGGAAGCCCGGGCGGGGCCGAGGACCGGCCCCGCCGCCGATTCAGCTTGCGATTGAGATGGTCTCGTTCGGCGCGCTTTTGCCCCGCCGGAGCAGGAGACGATTCAGCGCGACCACATAGGCCCGCGCGGACGCGACGATGGTGTCCCCATCCGCCGCCTGACCGGTGACGAGCTTGTCGCCCTCCCCAAGCCTCACGGAGACGGTGGCCTGGGCGTCGGTGCCGTCGGTCACGGCGTGAACCTGATAGAGCTTCAGCACGGCCGTATGCGGGACCAGTTGGCTGATCGCGTTGAACACGGCGTCCACCGGGCCGTTGCCGGTCGCGGTCACGCTCTTGTCGACGCCGTCGATGGTCAGCGTCAGATCGGCCGATTGCGGCCCGTCGGTGCCGCAGACCACGCGCAGCGCCTTGACGCGGATCCGGTCGTTCGCCGCGGAGGTCCGCTCATCGTCGATCAGCGCGACGATGTCCTCGTCGTAGACGTCCTTCTTCGAATCGGCCAGCAGCTTGAAGCGGACGAACGCCTCCTGAAACGCGTTGTCGCCGAGTTCGATGCCGAGATCCTTCAGCTTGGCTCGGAACGCGGCGCGGCCCGAATGCTTGCCCATCACCAGCGCGTTGGTGGTGAGGCCGATGTCTTCGGGCTTCATGATCTCGAAGGTTTCGGCGTTCTTCAGGACGCCGTCCTGATGGATCCCCGATTCGTGCGCGAAGGCGTTCTTGCCGACGATCGCCTTGTTGAACTGCACGGGAAAGCCCGCGGCGGTGGCGACCATGCGCGATGCGCTCATGATCTTCGTCGCGTCGACGCCGGTGTGGAACGGCATGATGTCGCGCCGCACCTTCAGCGCCATGACGACCTCTTCGAGGGCGGTGTTGCCCGCCCGCTCGCCGATGCCGTTGATCGTGCATTCGATCTGGCGGGCGCCGGCCGCCACCGCCGCCAGCGCGTTCGCCGTCGCCATGCCGAGGTCGTTGTGGCAATGCGTGGCGATCACGCATTTGTCGAGCCCGGGCGTGTTGGCCAGCAGATCGCGGATGATCTCGGCCGATTCGTTCGGCGCGGTGTAGCCGACCGTGTCGGGAATGTTGATCGTCGTCGCGCCGGCCGCGATCGCGGCCTTCACGGTTTCGATCAGATAATCGCGCTCGGTCCGGGTCGCGTCCATCGGCGACCATTGCACGTCCTCGCAGAGCGAGCGGGCGTGGCCGACCGTCTCCTCGATCTTGCGGAGCACCTGGTCCCGGTCCATCGCCAACTGATGCTGCCGGTGCAGCGGCGACGTGCCGATGAAGGTGTGGATGCGCGGCTTTTTCGCATGTTCGAGCGCGGCCCAGGCCCGGTCGATATCCCCCTTCGCGGCGCGGGCGAGCCCGCAGACCACGGCGCGCTCCGCGACCTTGGCGATCTCGCTGACCGCTTCGAAGTCGCCTTCCGAGGCGATGGGGAATCCGGCCTCGATGATGTCGACGCCCATCTCGTCGAGGATCCGCGCGATGGCGAGCTTCTCGCTCAGCGTCATCGTCGCGCCCGGCGACTGCTCGCCGTCACGCAGGGTGGTGTCGAAAATGAAGACGCGCTCGGCGTCGGCTCTTGTGTCCTGGGTCATAAAACTCGCTCAGCTTTTCCGGGTGTCTTGCGGCGCGTGGTCAAATCCCCCAGACGCGCGCGCCGCGATCCCGGCGCGCCTAGGGGCGGCTAAGGAGAAGGAGCGCGCGCGGCGCGCCCATAAGGGCGGCCGGAATAACGACGTCGATGTGCGCGGCGATCTTCATGGGTCCGTTATACGCGCTGGAGCGCGCCGCGCAACGCATATTCTTCGTCTTCGCGGCGGCGGGGCGTCAATCGGCCGGGGCCGGGGCGGGCTTCTCCGCGCCGCGCTGGCCGTCGACCCATTCGCCCTCGTAGACCGCGCCGTTGGCGAAGGTCATCGCCCCCGCGCCGTGGCGGCGGTTGTCCTTGAAGACGCCCTTGTAGACGTCGCCGTTCGGATAGGTCGCGACGCCGGGGCCCTCCATCCGGTCGTCGACCCACTGGCCGTCATAGCTGAACCCGTCGGTCTGGGTGAATTTTCCGGCGCCCATGCGCCGCCCCCCGACGAATTCGCCTTCGTAGACGCCGCCGTCCGGAAACCGGGCGACGCCGATTCCGTGCGGGCGCCCGTCGGCCCATTCGCCTTCGTATTCATAGCCGTCCGGATAGGTGATCGCGCCCTTGCCGCTGATCTCTCCGGCCTTGAACTCGCCCTTGTAGACGGCGCCGGTGGCGTAATGGAATTCACCCACCCCCTCGATCCGGCCGTCGACCCATCCGCCCTCGTAGACGCCGCCGTCCGGCGTGGTCATCTTGCCGACGCCGGAGATCGCGTTGTTGACGAAAGCGCCTTCGAGCACCCGCCCGTCGGCGAGCCGGGCGACGCCGTTTCCTTCGAACCGGCCGTCGACCCAATCGCCTTCGTAGACGTCGCCGTTGGCGGCGGTCAGGGTTCCGGATCCGTGGCGTTTGCCGGCCTTGAAGGCGCCCTTGTAGACATCGCCGTTCGCATAGGTCGCCTCGCCTTCGCCCTCGCGCTCCCCATCGACGAAATAGCCGACATAGACGTCGCCGTTGGCGTAGGTCGCCTCGCCCTTCCCGGAGATCTGGCCGTCCCGCCATTCGCCGGAATAGACGAAGCCGTCGGGCATCCTGATCTCGCCGACGCCCTCGCGGACGCCGGCCTTGAACGCGCCCTTGTAGGCCGAGCCGTCCGAATAGGCGACCGAGCCCTCGCCATCGGGCGAGCCGTCCGTCCACTGGCCCTCGTAGCGATACCCGTTCGGCCGGGTCATCACGCCCCGGCCGTCATGAGCGGAGTTCTTGAATTCGCCTTCGTAGCGCGCGCCGTCGGCGTAGACCGCGACGCCGGTTCCCTGGATCACGCCGCCGATCCACTCTCCGTCATAGGAGCCGCCGTCGGCGTAGACGATCTTGCCTTTCCCGTGCGGCGCGCCGTCCTTGAATTCGCCCTCGTAGACGGAGCCGTTTTCATATTTCACCCGGCCCTGGCCCTCGATCCGCCCGTCGACCCACTCGCCTTCGTATTCATAGCCGCCGGGCAGCGTGAACGAGCCGTGCCCATGCTGCTTGCCGTCCTTGAACTCGCCCTCGTAAACGCCGCCGCTGTCGTATTTCTTCACCGCGACGTTCGCGTCCTGCGCCGCGACGGAGAGTGGGACGAGCGCGAGCGCCGCCGCGGCCGCCATTCGCGCCCCGCAGGCCGCCAACCGGAATGATCCGCGCATGTTTTCAGCTCCCGCCGTTCCTCGAATTATCGCGCCGAGATTAGGGGGATGGGTCCGCCCTGACAACTCCGCGTCGTCTTCCGCGCTTGCGCAGGCGCCGGGGCGGCGGGTAAGGCGGGGTCCGAAGTCCAAGCCTCGGGGCGGAGATCGGAAAAGCCATGATCACGACGCGGTTCGCGCCTTCGCCCACCGGAGCGCTGCATCTGGGCAATCTCCGGACCGCGGTCTTCAACGCGCTCCTCGCGCGGAAGGCCGGCGGGCGGTTCATTCTGAGGATCGACGACACCGACCGGGAGCGCTCGCAGGAGCGGCATGTCGACGGCATCCGGCGCGATCTCGAATGGCTCGGCCTCTCCTGGGACGCGGAGTTCCGGCAATCGGCGCGGATCGGGCTTTATGAAGAGGCGGCGGCCCGGCTGAAGGCGGAGGGCCGGCTTTACCCCTGTTGGGAGAGCGCGGCGGATCTGGCGCTGATGCGCCGCCGGCTCCGGGCGGCTTCGAGGCCGCCGATCTATGACCGCGCCGCGCTGCGCCTGAGCGAGGCTGAGCGCGCGGCGCTTCTCGCCGAACGCCCGCCCCATTGGCGCTTCAGGCTGGAGCCGGGCCTGATCGAATGGGACGACGGCATGCGCGGCCCGCAGCGTTTCGAGGCGGAGGCGATCTCCGACCCGGTGCTGATTCGGGAGGATGGGCAGTTTCTCTATTCGCTCTGTTCGGTGGTGGACGACGCCGATATGGGCGTGACCGACGTGGTGCGGGGCGCGGATCACGTGACCAACACCGCGACGCAGGCGCAGCTCTTCGCGGCGTTGGGCGCGCCGGCGCCGCGGTTCGCGCATCACGCGCTGATGGTCGGCCCGGGAGGGGAGAAACTCTCCAAGCGGATTGGCGGCCTCTCCGTCGCGGAGCTGCGCGAGGGCGGCGCGGAGCCGGCGGCGCTGATCTCCTGGCTGGCGCGAATCGGCTCTTCGCTGCCGGTGGTTCCGGTCTGGTCGGTCGAGGCGGCCGCGGCGGGGTTCGATCTTTCGAGCTTCGGCCTCGCGCCGGTGCGCGCGGCGCCGGAGGACATCATGCATCTTTCGAGGAAGATCCTGCACGACGCGCCGTTCGAGTCCGTTCGCGCCCGGCTTCCCGACGACGTGAGCGAGGCGTTCTGGCTGGCGGTCCGGCCCAATATCGAGCGTCTCGAAGATGTGGCGGAGTGGCGGGCGGTGGCCGCCGGCGCGGCGCCGACAGAGGCGGAGACCGCGCCGGAGGACGAGGAGTTCGTCGCGCAGGCGCTCGCGCTTCTGCCGCCGCGCCCATGGGATGAGCGAACCTGGGCCGAATGGACCGGCGCGGTGAAGGCGGCGACGGGGCGCAAGGGCAGGGCGCTCTTCCAGCCGCTCCGCCGCGCGCTGACCGGGCGCGACCATGGCCCGGACATGGCGTCCTTCATGCCGTTTCTCGAAGGACCCTGACTCGGCGCTTGCCTCGATATGGCGCTTCGGGCATAGGACTACGCATGAACCGCGCGATCATCATCGAGATCTGCATTATCCGCTGACATTCGTCTGCGGCGGCGCTTCGTGTTCATCTCTCGACAGAACCATGGCCCGCCGGGACCTCCGGGACCGAAGCCATGACCGAGATTCGCCTCCATAATTCCGCGACCCGCGAAAAGGAGATTTTCGCGCCCGAGGATCCGCGGAACGTGCGGATGTATGTCTGCGGCCCCACGGTCTACGACCGGGCGCATATCGGAAACGCCCGCCCGGCGGTGGTCTTCGACGTTTTGTTCCGTCTGCTTCGTCATCGCTATGGCGAGGCGCATGTGACCTATGTGCGCAACATCACCGATATCGACGACAAGATCATGGCCCGCGCGAAGGAGCGCGGCGTCTCCATCGGCGAGATCACCGCCGAGACGACGGCCTGGTATCGGGACGACATGGCGGCGCTCGGCTGCCTCCCCCCGACGCACGAGCCCCGCGCGACCGAGTTCGTGCCGGAAATGATCGCGATGATCGAGGTCTTGGTCGCGAAGGGAAACGCCTATGTCACGGAGGGCCATGTGCTTTTCGAGGTCGCGACCTGGCCCGAATATGGCGGGCTCTCCGGCCGCTCGACCGACGACATGATCGCGGGCGCGCGCTCCGAGACCGCGCCCGGCAAACGCTCGCCGATGGATTTCGTGCTCTGGAAACCCTCGGCCGCCGATCAGCCGGGCTGGGACAGCCCATGGGGCCGGGGCCGCCCCGGCTGGCATATCGAATGCTCGGCGATGGCGTCGAAGCTGTTGGGCGAGACCTTCGACATCCATGGCGGCGGCGGCGACCTGATGTTCCCGCATCACGAGAATGAAATCGCGCAAAGCTGTTGCGCCGCGCCGGATTCCGGGTTCGCGCGTGTCTGGATGCATAACGGCATGATCAATGTCGATGGGCGGAAAATGTCGAAATCGCTGGGGAATTTTCTCACGGTGGAGGATCTGCGCGGACAGGCGCCGGGAGAGGTGCTGCGGCTGGCGCTTTTGGGGACGCATTATCGTGGAACGTTGGACTGGACGCAGCAGCGAATGGATGAGGCTGCGGCGGTGTTGACCAAGTGGCGAGCTGCTATTGAGGGGGCTTCTCCTAAGGTTCCTCATGTGGTGGTTGAAGCGCTGGCCGATGACCTAAATACTCCTGCAGCGATTGCGGAGTTGCATCGATTTGCTCGGGAAGGAGACGGCGGTTCACTCGCTGGCGGAATGGCGCTAATGAATCTTCGTGCGCCGAATCTTGAGCTTTTTCAGGAAGTTCTCGATAGCGAATCTGAGCTTATTGAAGAGTTGCTTGCTGAGCGATCAGCGGCTCGCGCTGCGAAAGAATTCGGGCGCGCCGATACCATACGCAAGCGACTTGATGCTGCCGGGGTGCTGGTGATTGATGAGAAAGGCGGACCTTCCGAGTGGCGGCGTGGTCCGGGCTTCGATCCCAAGAAACTTTACGACAATCTGTCGGAGCAGAGATGATGACCCGCGCCCGTCTCTCCCTCTACGACACCACGCTTCGCGACGGCCAGCAGGCGCAGGGGGTCGATTTCTCCGGCGACGACAAGCGCAAGATCGCGCTGGCGCTGGATGCGCTCGGCCTCGATTACGTCGAAGGCGGCTGGCCCGGGGCCAACCCGACCGACAGCGAGTTCTTCGCCCACGCTCCCACGCTCCGCCGCGCGACCTTCACCGCCTTCGGCATGACCAAGCGCGCCGGGCGCTCCGCCGCCAATGACGAGGTGCTGGCCGAGGTGGTGAACGCCGGAACCCCGGCGGTCTGCATCGTCGGCAAGACCCATGATTTTCATGTGACGACCGCGCTCGGCCTCACATTGGACGAGAACGAGGCCAACATCCGCGAGAGCGTCGCGCATCTGACCGGGCTTGGCCGCGAGGCGCTGTTCGACGCCGAACATTTTTTCGACGGCTACAAGGCGAACCCCGCTTACGCGCTCCGCTGTCTCGACGCGGCGATGGAGGCGGGCGCGCGCTGGGTCGTTCTCTGCGACACCAATGGCGGGACGCTGCCCGATGAGATCGCCGAGATCGTCGGCGCCGTGGCGGCGCGCCTCCCCGGAGACCGGCTCGGCATCCACACCCATAACGACACCGAGACCGCCGTCGCCGGCGCGCTGGCGGCGGTGGATGCGGGCGCGCGGCAGGTTCAGGGCACGCTGAACGGCCTTGGAGAGCGCTGCGGCAACGCCAATCTCGTCTCGCTCATCCCGACGCTTCTGCTGAAAGAGCCATGGGCGAGCCGGTTCGAGCTGTCCGTCGCGCCGGAGAAGCTGGGCGGGCTCACCGCGCTCTCGCGCATGCTGGACGAGCTTCTGAACCGGGCGCCGAACCGGCACGCGGCCTATGTCGGCGCGGCGGCGTTCGCCCACAAGGCCGGGCTGCACGCCTCCGCTATCGTCAAGGATCCGACGACCTATGAGCATATCCCGCCCGAGACGGTGGGGAACGCGCGCATCATCCCGATGTCGAACCAGGCCGGCCGCTCGAATCTGGTTCGCCGCCTCGCCGAAGCCGGGATCGAGGTCGAGAAGGACGATCCCCGCCTTGCGCGTCTCTTGCAGGATGTGAAGGAGAAGGAGGATCAGGGCTTCTCCTATGACAGCGCCGAGGCGTCGTTCCAGATTCTGGCGCGCGCCCATCTCGGCCTTCGGCGGCGCTTCTTCGAGGTCGAGCGATTCCGGGTCACGGTGGAGCGCCGCTACAACGCGGTGAACGATCTCGTCACCGTCTCGGAGGCGGTGGTGGTGCTGAACGTGGATGGGGAGCGGTTCGTCTCCGCTTCCGAAAGTCTGGACGCGTCGGGCGCCGATCAGGGGCCGGTCAACGCGCTCTCGCTCGCGCTTCGCAAGGATCTCGGCAAATACGACGCCGTGATCGCGGATATGAAGCTGGTCGATTTCAAGGTCCGCATTCTCTCCAGCGGCACCGAGGCGGTGACCCGCGTGCTTCTTGAAAGTCAGGATGGCGCGGGGCGCCGCTGGACCACGGTCGGCGTCTCCGCGAATATCGTCGACGCCTCCTTTCAGGCGCTGATCGACGCGATCGACTTCAAGCTCCATCGCGACGCGGCCTGAGAAACCATGGCGGCGCCCCCTCTCTCCACGGTCGGAAACCTCGCGCGCGAGGGCGATGAGACCCGCTTTCTCGCCGCGCTCTGCGCGCCGCCGCAGGCGCGCGAGCGGCTTTTCGCCCTGATCGCGTTCAATCTGGAGCTGGCGAAGATCCCGGCGCTGGTGTCGGAGCCGATGCTGGGCGAGATCCGCCTCGCATGGTGGCGGGAGGCGCTGGAGGATCTCTTCGACCGCGGCGTCGCGCGCGGCCATGAAGTGATCGGCGCGCTGGCCGCGGCGCATCGGGAGGCGCCGTTCGACCGGGCGGCGCTGGAGACGATGGTCGAGGCGCGTCTCTATTCGCTGGCGCCGGGCGGCGCCGATGATCGCGAGGGGCTGGACCGGTTTCTGGCCGGCACCGGGGGGGCGCTGGCCGTCGCCGGCGTGCGCGCGCTCGGCGGCGGGGACGCGGCCGCCGAAGTCGCCGGGCTCGGCGGCTGGGCGGAGGGCGCGGGGCGGCTGATCGCGGCGCTTCCGGCGATCATCGCTTCAGGCGGACAGGCGCCCATGACTGCGGGGCTCGACATGAACGCCATCCGCGAAGGCCGCGCGCCGGAGACGTTGACCGGCGCGCTCCGCGATCTCGCAGACGACGCGTTGACCCGGCTTCGCGCGGCCCGGGCCCGCCGCCGCGAGGTGCCGCGCGCGGCGCGCGCGCCGCTCCTCAGCATTCACGCGGCGGAGCCGGCGCTCGTCGCGGCCGCCGCGCCGGGGTTCGACCCGTTCAGGCGAGTGGGGCCGTCGCCGCTTCGCGCCCGGTTGTCGCTGCTTCGGCGGGCCGCGACGGGGCGGTTCTGACGGCTCAGGGAACCCGCTGGGACCTGCCTTCGCCCTGATCCGGATTGACGGCGGGCATCAGCACGCTCATCAGGACCGAAAGCCTCTTGCCGAAATCCGGATCCGACGGCGTGGGGGAGCCCGCGGCCGTGAAAAGCGCTTCCGAGGCCGGCGTGCCGTAACTGGAGCAGAAGGCTCCGAAGACCTTCAGGGGCGAGCCCGCGACGCCGCCGGAGACTTCGCCGCGACAGGCGTCCCGCGCGGAGGCGGCGCTTTGCGGCGCGAAGACCAGCACGAGATGCGGGCCGTTCTGCGCCTCCCCGGTCGGCGCGGCGTGGACCGTTCGCTGCGCGAGATGAGCGGGCAGCCGGAGCGCCGCCGCGATCTCGTCCGGGCTGGCGCCGTCGCGCGTCGAGCCGAGAATGGTCGTCGCGCCGCCCGATGCGGCGAACACGCTGACCGAACTCGAATCGTAATTCGGCTCGATCATGGTGCGGGTGACGACGTCGAGGGGGAGGCCGCCGCCGGTGGCGCATGCGGAAAGGGCGGCGGCCGCGCTGGCGACGAGAAGGAGGCGTTTCATCTATCTTTTCCTTTGAAACTCCCAAAGGAATATAGGCTGCGCGGGGCCTTCTGTCGATCATCTCCGCGCTTAACGCGGCATTCAAAAGTTCGAGACCCGCCCGTGGGCGCAGGCGCGAGGAGGGGCCGGAACGCGCGGCGCCGGCGTTTCGGCCCCGCGCCGGAGCGAGCGGCGCCGCCGGCCGGGGCGCCCGCGTCAGATATCCAGCGCCTCGGCGAAGCGGGCGTTCTCCTGAATGTAGTTGAAGCGGAGCTCCGGCTTCTTGCCCATGAGCCGGTCGACCAGAGTCGCGGTCTCGCCCGGCTCGTCATCGTCGATGGCGATGCGGATGAGCTGGCGCGTCCTCGGGTTCATCGTCGTGTCTTTCAGGTCCTTCGCGTCCATCTCGCCGAGCCCCTTGAAGCGGCTGACGTCGACCCGGCCGCGGCCGGAGAAGGCGCTCTTCAACAGCTTGTCGCGGTCGACCTCGTCATGCGCGTAGACCGAGCGCCCGCCCTGGGTCAGCCGGTAAAGCGGCGGCCTAGCGAGGAACAGGGCGCCGTTTTCGACCAGCGGGCGCATCTGGGTGAAGAAGAACGTCATCAGGAGCGAGGCGATATGCGCGCCGTCGACATCGGCGTCGGTCATGATGATGATCCGCTCATAGCGCAGGTCGTCATGATCGTATCGCGCCCCCATGCCGACGCCGAGCGCCTGACAGAGATCCGCGATCTCCTGATTCTGGCCGAGCTTCGACGACGCCGCGCCGAGCACGTTCAGGATCTTGCCCCGCAGCGGCAGGAGCGCCTGATTTCTCCGGTCGCGCGCCATTTTGGCGGAGCCGCCGGCGCTGTCGCCCTCGACGAGGAAGATCTCCGTCCCCTCCCGCCCGGTGGCGGAGCAATCGACCAGCTTCCCCGGCAGGCGGAGTTTCTTCGTCGCGGTCTTGCGCCGGGTCTCCTTCTCCTTGCGGCGGCGAAGCCGGTCCTCGGCGCGCTCGATGAACGTCTCAAGGAGCGCGTCGGCGGATTTCGGATCGGCGGCGAGCCAGTTGTCCCAGTGGTCGCGCACGGCGCCTTCGACCAGGCGCTGCGCCTCCGCGGTCGAGAGCCGGTCCTTGGTCTGGCCGACGAAATCCGGGTCGCGGATGAAGGCGGAGAGGGTCGCGCATCCTTCGGCGAAGAGATCCTCGCCGGTGATCTGGGCGGCCTTGCGGTTGCCGACCAGTTCGCCATAGGCGCGGGCGCCCTTGGTCAAGGCGGCGCGAAAGCCGGCCTCGTGGGTGCCGCCTTCGGGGGTCGGCACCGTGTTGCAGTAGCTGAAGGTGAAAGGGTCGCGCGCCGGCGTCCAGGTGATCGCCCATTCGACGGAGCCGACGGCGCCGGCGCCGAATTTCTCCGAGAAATCGACCTTCCCGGCGAAGGGCAGGGCGGTGCGCGTCATGGCGCCCTTCAGGGTCGCGGCCAGAAAATCCGCGAGCCCGCCCGGAAAATGAAACTGATCCTCCGTCGGGGTGGCGTCGCCGGGGCCGAGCAATTCGGGCGCGCATTTCCAGCGGATCTCCACGCCCCGGAAAAGATAGGCCTTCGATCGGGCCATCTTCCAGAGCCGGGCCGGCTTCAGCGCGGCGCGCGGGCCGAAGATCTCCGGGTCCGGGCTGAAGAGCACGCTGGTGCCGCGCCGGTTCGGCGCCGGGCCGATCTTCTCCAGCGGGCCGAGCGGCGTCCCGCGCGAGTAGCATTGCCGCCAAAGCACGCGGTCCCGCGCGACCTCGACCTCCAGCCGGTCCGAGAGCGCGTTGACCACCGAGACGCCGACGCCGTGAAGCCCGCCCGAGGTCTCATAGGCCTTGCCCGAAAACTTGCCGCCCGCATGCAACGTGGTGAGAATCACCTCGAGCGCGGATTTCTCCGGAAAGCGCGGGTGCGGGTCCACCGGCACGCCGCGCCCATTGTCCACGATCCGGCAGGCGCCGCCCTCCAGAAGTTCGACCTCGATCCGGCTGGCGTGGCCGGCGACCGCCTCGTCCATGGCGTTGTCGAGCACTTCGGCGGCGAGATGATGGAGCGCGCGCTCGTCGACGCCGCCGATATACATGCCGGGGCGCTTCCGGACCGGCTCCAGCCCCTCCAGAACCTCGATGGCCGACGCGTCATAGGCTTTCGACGCGCGGTCTTCCGCTGCGAATAGATCTGTCGCCGTCTGTGCGGCGGTGCGGGCGGCGGCCATTGGGCTCTTCCTGATACTGCTCGAGTGGTCTTTGGCGGCGATTGTGCGGCGCCGCGCGGCGCCGATCAACCTCAATGCGGGTTGAGCGCCCCGCCCGCAACCTCTTCCGCGCAGAACCCGGCGATCAGCGCCGCGACCTCGTCGGGTTTCTGGTGATGCAGCCAATGGTCGGCGTCGTCGATCTCGGCGCGGGTGAGCGCGTCGCAATGGCTTTCAAGCCCGGCGGTCGCTTCGGGCAGCAGGGCGCGGTCCTTCATCCCCCAGATCAGAAGATGCGGCGGCCTGACCCGGAGCCGCTCGGGATCGAAGGCGACCAGATCCGATTCCGCGAGAGGGGCGCCGGGATCGGCGACCTGAAACGGCGTCGCGCGATACCAGTTCAGCATGCCGGTGAGCGCGCCGGGCGCCTCCCAGGCCGCCTGATAGGCCGCGCGGCGGGCGCCGGTCAGCCAGTCGAGATTCATTCCCTCCGCGAAGAGACGGGCGAGGCCGGCGAACCCGTTCGCGGACAGCCGCGCCTCGGCGGTTTCGTTTCGAAGATAGTGAAAATACTGGGAGGCCGCGGATTGCGGCCCGCCGGCGGCGAGCGCCCTCTGGAACGGGATCGGGTGCGCCCCGTTCATGATCACCAGACGCTCCATCAGCTCCGGATGCTTGAAGGCCAGCACATAGGCGACCGAGGCGCCCCAGTCATGGCCGATGACGGCGCGGGCGCGGGGCGCGAAATGGGTCAGGATCGCGGCCGCGTCCTCCGCCAGCTTGCCGGCGGCGTAGTCCTGAACCGCCGGCGGCTTCGACGAGCGCCCGTAGCCGCGCTGATCCGGCGCGACGCAGAAGAAGCGGTCCGAAAGGCGCGCCAGCATCTCCTCCCAGGCCCCGGAATATTCGGGAAAGCCATGCAGGAAAAGCAGAAGCGGCCGCGCCCGCGAGCCGGCTGTCAGGCAATGGAATGAAAGCGGGCCGGCGGTGACGGTTTCCGATCTGATCATGCCCGAAGATCGCGCGGCGGCGGCGCGGCGTCAATCGCGATGTCAGAGCCCGGCGACGCCGAGCGCGTCGGCGAACCCTTCGGCCCCGATCGCCGTCTCCGCCGGCCGCTGGCGCACATCCGCGAGGGTCGAGAGCCCGCTCGCCGTGGTGGCGGCCATCAGCTCTCCGTGAACCCGCGGCCACCACACCGCCTGCCAGAGCCAGATCAGGAAAAGCACCGTCGCGGCGTAATTGAGCCACGCGGCGCCCAGGAAGATCGCGCGCGCGCCGAAGGACTGGAATCGCCCGAGCATGGAAAGATCGAGGCTGAGCGCGAAACCCGCCGGGTCCGCGCCCTCCGCCGCCACCGCGAGCCGCAAGGCCAGCGAGGCGAAGGAGAAGAGGAGAAGCGCGAGCAACGCGCCCACCACAATCGCGCGCCCGATCGTCGCCCAGGCGGGGCGCAAAAGCCCCTTCGCGTTGAAATCGCAGGAGATCCGGACGCCCTTGATCCGCCGCGCCGTCATGAAGAGCCTGAGCTCCGCCGCCCGGTAATGGCACCAGAACCGGAAGACGAACCAGATGAGCCCGGCCCCGATGAGCGGAACCAGAAACGACATGACGTCGATTCGCGCCCCGTCATGAACGAAGCCGAAATGGACCCGCCTTATGATCGAATAGGCGGCGAAGGCGGCGACGGCGGCGAGCCAGAGCCGCAGCCAATCCATGAAAATGGCGCGCGCCGAGCCGTCGAAACTGAAATCCGCGTCGCCGTAGACCATCGCTTCGGTCATGCACCGCTCCCGCGCGACGCGGAGCCAGGGCCGGGCGAGGCCGAGGGTCAGAACCATGATCAGCGCCCATTTGAGCCAGATCCGCATGAACGCGCCGGCCGAGCCGTTCATCCCGAAGCGCAGCCCGCGCCAGCGGGTTCGGCGCAGCCGGTACCGCCGCGCGCCGAACCGCGCGAATTCGAGGATCGGCGTGAACGCCAGCGCGCTGAGGAGCGCCGAGGCCTGCGGCGACCAGGCGTCCCAGAGCGCGAGGCCGACATATCCGAGCGCGAAATTGAAGAGCAGAAAGACGACCGAGAGCGCCAGCACCGCGAGAAAGACGCCCCGCGCCAGTTCGAGCGCGGTTCCGTCATATTCGAACGGATCGCCCGCCAGGGTGGTGCGCCGCCAGATCAGCCGGCGAAAATGGGTGTTCATCCAGAAGCGATAGACGCCGAAACTGAGCGCGCTGATCGCGCCGTCCCGCAGGATGAGATCCTGCACTTCTCCCGGAGCGGGCGCGAAGCGGAACGCGCCTTGGTCAAGTTCATTCATCGCATCATCGCCCCAACGTCGCCGCCCGATGCTAACCGTCCGGCGCGGCGAAGGAAACGCCCGTTCTGCGCCAGGGTGGAGCGGCGCGCGGGATTGCGGGGGAGAGGCGCCGCTTGTATGAGCGGAGCCATGGATCCGGTCGCCGCGCAATATGAAGCCTACCCCTATCCCGCCCGCAATCCGGCGGACGAGGCGAAGCGCCTGATCGAGGGCTCGCCTTCGCACCCGGCCGAGGTCGATCATTTCCTGTTCGGCGGGCGGCGCGACTGGTCGAGGCCGTTCCGCGCGCTTTTCGCCGGCGGCGGCACCGGCGACGGGCTGATCATGCTGGCGCAGAAGCTGGCGGACCGCGGCGCCCCGGCGGAGATCACCTATCTCGACATGTCGGCGGCGAGCCGGCGCGTCGCGGAGGCGCGGGCGGCGGCGCGCGGGCTCGGCTCGATCCGGTTTCTGACCGGCGATCTCCTGAGCGCGCCCGATCACGGCCCATTCGATTATATCGACTGCACCGGCGTGCTGCATCATCTGCCGGACCCGGACGCGGGGTTCGCCGCGCTCGCCGCGGCGCTGGCGCCGGATGGCGGGCTCGGGGCGATGGTTTACGCGCCCTATGGGCGGACCGGGGTCTATCCGCTCCAGGGCGCGCTCGCCGCGCTGACGGCGGGGGAGGCGCCGGAGAAGCAGGTGGAGATCGCGAAGGCGACTCTGAAAGGCCTGCCGAAAACCAACTGGTTCACGCAAAACCGCATTCTTGGCGATCATCGTGAAAGCGACGCCGGGCTGTACGATCTTCTCCTCCACGCCCGCGACCGGCCCTATGACGTCGAGGCGTTGATCGGCGCGCTCGGGCGGGCGGGCCTCGCGCTCACGTCCTTCACCGAGCCGCTCCGCTATGAGCCGGCGCTGTATCTGCCGGCGGCGCTGCATCCGCGCCTCGAAGGGCTGGCCCCGACCGCCCGCGCCGCGATGGCGGAACGGCTGGCGGGGAACATGAAGGCGCATGTCTTCTACGCCGCGCGCGGGGCGCGAAAGCCCGCCGGGCTCTCGCCCGAGGCGCGGCCCCGGCTCGGCGCGCTCTCCCCGGCGGCGCTGGCGGCGCAGATCGCCCGGCGCGGCGGGCTCCGGGTGGAGCGGGACGGGCTCACGCATACGCTGGCGATCCCGCGCCAGGCGGCGGAGCTCATCGCGCTCGCGGACGGGCGGCTTCGCCTCGGCGAGATCGCGCGCGTCAGGCGGATCGACTGGTTCGCCTTCGCCGCGCTCTGGAAGCCGGCGCATGACGCGCTGACGGGGTTCAACCTCCTGCGCTATTCCGAGGGGATGCGCTGACGGGGAGGGGGCGTTACTCCGCCCGCGCCTCTATCGCCGCGATCTGATCGTCGGTCAGGCCGAAATGATGGCCGATCTCATGGACGAGCACGTGGCTCACCAGCTCGTAAAGCCCGACATCGCCGCGCTCCGCCCACTCGTCGAGGATCGGCCGGCGATAGAGCCACACCTCGTCCGGCGGCGGCGCGATGTCCTCGTGGCTCTTCAGGGTGAGATCGACCCCGCTATAGAGCCCGGTCAGGTCGAACGGGTCGTCGATCTC
The DNA here is from genome assembly GCF_037646705.1 of Paludibacillus litoralis. Taxonomy (NCBI): domain Bacteria; kingdom Pseudomonadati; phylum Pseudomonadota; class Alphaproteobacteria; order Rhodobacterales; family Paracoccaceae; genus Paludibacillus; species Paludibacillus litoralis. The sequence goes on along the minus strand of NZ_JBBHER010000004.1, from coordinate 62,531 downwards.
CATCTCGCGCAGAATCTCGTCGCTGGCGAAATCGGCGACGCGGATGACGACCGAGGCGCACCGCGCGCGAAACGCGGCGGGCAGCGATTCAAACGCGCGGGCGGCCATCTCGGCGAACGCGTCGAGATCGGGCGCGACGAGATCTTCTTCGGCGGCGTCTTCCATCCCCTTCGCGTAGGCGCCCGCCGCGCGCCGGTCAAGCGGAAGCATATGGACATTTCGAGCGCCGCGCTCATCATGGGCCCGCCCGACAACAAGGAGTGCGCCGATGCCGACCCTGGACCACATCTCCGGATACGCCGATGAGTTGACCGCGATCCGCCATGACCTGCACGAACATCCGGAGCTCGGCTTCGAGGAGGTTCGCACGGCGGGGATCGTCGCCGAGAAGCTGAAAAGCTGGGGCGTCGAGGTGACGACCGGCATCGGCGGCACCGGAGTCGTCGGCGTGATCGAGGGCGATCGCCCCGGCCGCACGATCGGCCTCAGGGCGGATATGGACGCCCTGCCGATCGAGGAGCAGACCAATCTTCCCTACGCGTCGAAGAACCCCGGAATCATGCATGCCTGCGGGCATGATTCCCACACGACGATGCTGCTCGGCGCCGCCCGCTACCTGGCGGAGACACGGAATTTCGCCGGCCGCGCGGTCCTGATCTTTCAGCCGGCGGAGGAGGGGCTCGGCGGCGGCCGGGCGATGATCGCCGACGGGCTGTTCGACCGGTTCCCCTGCGACGAGATCTACGGGATGCACAACTCGCCCTATCACGCGCCGGGCGAAATCGGCGTGAAGCCGGGGGCGGCGATGGCGGGGGCGAATTTCTTCGACATCACCATGACCGGCCGCGGCAGCCACGCGGCGATGCCGGAGGTCTCGCGCGATCCGATCGTGATCATGTCGGCGCTGGTCGGCCAGATCCAGACCATCGTCTCGCGGAACATCCCGGCGACGAACCCGATCGTGCTCTCGATCACCCAGTTCCACGCCGGCTCCGCCTATAACGTGATCCCCGAGACGGCGAAGATCAGCGGCACGGTGCGCTATTTCGACCGCGACCTGGCGGACAAGGTCTCGGAGCGGATGCGCGCGCTTTGCGCCGGTTTCGCGGCCGCGCACGAGATCGAGATCGATTGCGACATCCGGAACGTCTTCGACGTGCTGATGAACGACACCGAGCTTTCGGCGGCGATGGTCGGCGCGGCGGCCGAGCTTGTCGGCGGCGACAAGGCCAAGATCCGCGACACGCTGGTCATGGGATCCGAGGATTTCGCCGACATGCTGCATGTCGTGCCCGGCGCGTATTGCACGCTCGGGCACGGCGGCGACGTGCCGCTGCACAATCCCGGATTCGTCTTCGACGACGAGATGCTGCCGGTCGGCGCCAGCCTCATGGCGCGGATGGTGGAGCTTCGCGGCGCCGCCTAGAGCCAGGATGAATGCGCGCTGTGGCGCGGGATGCGCGCGTAGGCGGCGTCGAGATCGGGCTCGACGCCGAGCAGCGCCTCGATATTGAGCGCGCGCACGCGAATCCGGTCGTTCGGCCCGGCGTTGATCCTGCGAAGGACGCGGACGTCGTCGGCGCTCGCTCTGAGCGCCTTGCGAAACGCCTCGACGATCTTCCAGCGCGCGTCGAAGCGCTCCAGCATGGCGCGGTGGCGCGCCACCCAGAGCGCCGCCGCCGCCGCGACCTGCGGCGCCGCGTAGGAGGTGCCGACAGGCTTGCGCTCGGTGTTTCGGGGGTCGTTCGTGTCGGCGAAAAAGCGGAGCGGCTTTCCGTCCGGCGCCCGGACGCCGGACGCCCGGTTCAGATTCGCCGCCTGGGCCCAGACATCGATCAGCCCGTTCTCGCCATAGCCGCCGTCCGGATACTGGGCGCACGTGAATCGTGAGGCCGGTTCGGTCAGCCCGCCGACGGCGATGGTGCGCTTGAACCGCGCCGGATAGGCGACGGTGTTATGGATCTGACCGCCGGCGCAGACGACGATGACGCCCATCTCGTAGGCGCGGTTGATCGCGTCCACCGTCCGCTTCTGCATCCCCGGCGTCGACTTCACCCCGAAGGCGTTCAGAAGATGCGCCGGCGAGCCGCCGGGATTGCCCATCGAGATCGTGACCACGCGCGGCGGGCGCGGGGAGGCGAGCGCATGATCGAGCGCGTCGCCGATCGCGCCGGTTTTCGCCTCGCCGACGAAGACCGGGCCGTTGGCGGCGCGGTAGGGGCGGACCCGCGCGCCGGGCGCGACGCCGCGAAATTCCGCGGTGGCGCCAAGGATGACCGACAGCGTCTTGACCCCATGATCGGGAACCTGCGTCACCCGCGCGACGAGACCGTCGGGCACGGAGAGGTCGGTGAGAGGCAGGCGCCCGAACGGCCCGCCCGGATCGAACACGTTCAACCCTTCGTCGACGCGGACATTCTCCGGCCAACCGGCGGTCTCCGACCAACCGAGCGCCTCATGGCCGAAAAGTCCGGTGTCGATCTGGGCGATCCAGTCCTCGGACGCCGCGAGAACGCCGATCGTGTCGCGCCATCTGGCGTCGCCGTGTCGCGGCCCGAGATCCCGGTTTAACTGCATGCGATTCTCCCTCGGATACGGGCGCGTCGCGCGCGCCCGCCTTCGGGAATCAAATCTACCTTAAAGCGAGCGCGGGGCGGAGGATTATTGTCACATGAAGAAAAGGGCCCCGTTCCCGGGGCCCTCTCTCGCCGCTTGCCGATCCGGTCAGCAGGAGTAGTACATCTGGTATTCAACCGGGTGGGGCGTGTGCTCGAAGCGGTACACCTCCTCCCATTTCAGATCCATGTAGCCCTGAATCTGGCCTTCGGTGAAAACGCCGCCCGCCGTCAGGAACTCCATGTCCGCCTCAAGCGATCCGAGCGCCTCGCGGAGGCTGCCGCAGACGGTGGGGATGCCGGCCAGCTCCTCCGGCGGCAGATCGTAGAGATCCTTGTCGGAGGCTTCGCCGGGGTGAATCCGGTTCCGGATGCCGTCAAGCCCGGCCATCAACAGCGCCGACATGGCGAGATAGGGGTTCGCCGTCGGGTCGGGGAAGCGCGTCTCGACCCGCTTGGCCTTGGGGTTGTCGGTCCAGGGGATGCGAATGGACGCCGAGCGGTTCTGCGCCGAATAGGCCAGAAGCACCGGCGCCTCGAAGCCGGGGATCAGCCGCTTGTATGAATTGGTCGACGGGTTGGTGAACGCGTTCAACGCCTTGGCGTGCTTCAGGACGCCGCCGATATAGAACAGCGCCTCTTCCGAGAGGTCGGCGTACTGGTTGCCGGCGAAGAGCGGCTTGCCATCCTTCCAGATCGACTGGTTGACGTGCATCCCGGTGCCGTTGTCGCCGGTGATCGGCTTCGGCATGAAGGTCGCGGATTTGCCATAGGCGTTCGCGACCTGATGGATGACGTATTTGTATTTCTGAAGGTTGTCCGCCTGTTCGGTCAGCGTGCCGAAGACCATGCCGAGCTCATGCTGGCAGGAGCCCACCTCATGGTGGTGCTTGTCGACGTTCATGCCGATCTGCCGCATGGTCGAGAGCATCTCGGAGCGCATGTCCTGGCCATGATCGACCGGCGGAACCGGGAAATAGCCGCCCTTCACGCCGGGGCGGTGGCCGGTGTTGCCCATTTCATATGCGGTGTCCGAGCTCCAGGCGGCGTTGACCGCGTCGACCTCGTAGCTGACCTTGTTCATCTTCACGGAAAAGCGCACGTCGTCGAAGACGAAAAACTCCGCCTCCGGCCCCCAATAGGAGACATCGCCGATTCCGGTCGCCTTCAGATGGGCCTCGGCCTTTCTCGCGGTGCCGCGCGGGTCGCGCTCATAAGGCTCGCCGGTGTCGGGCTCGACGACGTCGCAATGCAGGCAGAGCGTCTTTTCGGCGAAGAACGGATCGAGATAGGCGGTGGCCACATCGGGCGTCAGTTTCATGTCCGACTGATCGATGGATTTCCAGCCCGCGATCGACGAGCCGTCGAACATGAAGCCGTCCGCGATGAAGTCCTCATCGACCTGATTCTCCATCACGGTGACGTGCTGAAGTTTCCCGCGCGGATCGGTGAAACGGATATCGACATAGGCGATATCCTCGTCCTTGATCCTTCTGATGATTGATTCTGCGTCGCTCATCTTGAGATATTCCTTCTCGGATTGATCTTGTTCGGGCGGTGCGTCGACTCAGAGGGCGTCGACGCCGTCCTCGCCGGTGCGAATGCGTATGGCGCGCGAAATCTCGGAGACGAAGATCTTGCCATCGCCGATCTTGCCGGTTCTCGCCGCGGCGACGATGGCGTCGAGCGCCTGGTCGACCAGCTCGTCGGAGACGACCAGCTCGATCTTCACCTTCGGCAGGAAATCGACGACGTATTCCGCGCCGCGATAGAGTTCCGTATGGCCTTTCTGGCGGCCGAATCCCTTCGCCTCGATCACTGAAAGGCCCTGAATGCCGATCTCCTGCAGGGCTTCTTTCACCTCGTCGAGCTTGAAGGGCTTGATGATCGCCTCGATCTTTTTCATCCTGGTCTCCTGCTGGGCGGCTCGGCGCGTTGCTCTGGGTTGGAACCACTTGCCGGCGCGCGTTTCAATCGGTCCGCGCCGCAATCGACGCGAACCGAGTCTGAATTCGTGATTTTCGCCTATTTTTTAGGCATGGCGCCTGTTGTGTGGGCGGATTCGGGAGAGTGAACGTGGAGCTTCTGACAGCCGCGCAGATGCGCGGGATCGAACAGGCGGCCATCGGCGGCGGTTCGGTCGCCGGGCTGGAGTTGATGGAGCGCGCCGGGAGCGGGGTGGTCGACGCGCTCCTGGCCTGGCGCCCGGCCTTCTTTCGCGCGCCGGGCCGGGCGGCCGCGCTCTGCGGGCCGGGCAACAATGGCGGGGACGGATTCGTCATCGCCCGGCGTCTGAAAGAGGCGGGGTGGGAGGTCGAGGTCTTCTTGCTGGGAGACCCGGAGAAGCTGCCTCCCGACGCGGCCGAGAACGCCCGGCGCTGGCGGGAGCTGGGCCGGATCAGGCCGCTCGCGGAGGCGCCCGATGATCTGGGCGCCTCCGCCGATCTGGTGATCGACGCGCTTTTCGGAACCGGGCTGGCGCGGCCGCTGGAGGGGGCGGCGGCCCGGATCTGCGCGGCGTTGTCGGCGCGGCCCGCCGGCGGGCGCGCGGTGGTTGTCGGCGTCGATGCGCCGAGCGGCCTATGCTCCGACAGCGGCCGCGTTCTCGGGGACGGCTCCGCGGCGGCGATGGTCTGCGACCTGACCGTGACCTTTCACCGGGAGCGCCTTGGCCACCGGCTCGATCAGGGGCCGGACCGGCTATGCGGCGATCTTCGCGTGGTCGATATCGGCCTCTCCGGCGCGCCGCGAGAGGCCGCGCGCCTCATCGGGCCGAAGGCTTTCGACGTCGCGAAGCGCGGCGGCCACAAATATGCGCATGGCCATGTGTTCGTCATCTCGGGCGGCGCCGGCAAGGGCGGCGCGGCGCGGCTGGCGGCGCGGGGGGCGCTGCGCGTCGGCGCGGGGCTGGTCACGGTCGGCGCGCCGCCGGCGGCGATGGCCGAAAACGCCGCCCGGCTTGATGCGATCATGCTGCGCCCGATCGGGGACGCGGAGGAATTGGCGGCGGCGCTGGCCGACCCGCGGCTCAACGCGCTCGCGCTCGGCCCGGGGATGGGCGGCGGCGAGGGCGCCCGGGCCATGGTCAAGGCGGCGCTGACGGAGGGGCGCCGGGGCGTCGTGCTGGACGCGGACGCGCTCAGCGCGTTTTCCGACGATCCGGACTCCCTCTTCGCGCTCTCACATGACGCGAACGCGGTTCTGACGCCGCATATGGGCGAGTTCGGGCGCCTCTTCCCCGCGATCCGGGCCAAGCTCGCCGCGCCGTCGGCGACCGGACCGGCCTATTCCAAGGCGGATGCGGCCCGCGAGGCGGCGGCGCTGGCCGGCTGCGTGGTGTTGCTGAAAGGGCCGGACACGGTGGTGGCGAGACCGGACGGAGGCGCCGCCGTCGTCTCGGCGGCGTATGAGCGCGCGTGCCCGTGGCTGGCGACGGCGGGCGCGGGCGACGTTCTGACGGGGATGATCGCGGGGCTGATCGCGCGGGGGATGGACGCGGGGCCGGCGGCCGAAGCCGCAGCCTGGCTGCATCAGGAGGCGGCGCTGACATTCGGCCCCGGCCTGATCGCGGAGGACCTGCCCGAAACGTTGCCGGCGGTGTTTCGCGCGCTTGGCCTATGACCGGCCGCCAGGGCGATCGCGCCTGAGAAGCCGGGGCAGGAACGCCGGCGTCCGCGCCGACCACGCCGCGTAGCCCGGTTTGGAGGCCTCGAGGCCGGCGCCGGTCATCGGCGCGCCGGAGACCCGCGTCAGAAGGAAGGTGAGAATGAGCGGAGAGACGACGCTCCACCAGGCGCCAGCCTCCGCCGCGATCAGCCAGATTCCCCACCAGAACAGCATCTCGCCGGTATAGGAGGGGTGGCGGACATGGCGGCGGAGTCCGGTCGTCAACAACTGGTCGGGGCGCGCCCGCAGCTTGAACCGGTCGAGCTGCGCGTCGCTGATCGCCTCGATGAGGAATCCGGCGGCGGCGAGCAGCGCGCCGGCCGCGCCGATCACGCCGATCCTGGTCGGCGGGGCGAGCGCCCCGGCGGCCGCGGTGAGTGAGATCAACCACTGAAGAACGCCTTGCAGGATGAAGACGATAAACAGACTTTTCCACCAGAAGCCGCGCCCCCAGGACCGGCGGACGGAGATGTAGCGGCTGTCCTCGGCGCCATGGCGAAGGCGCCGGCGCAGCATGACGCCCCCCAACCGGAGCGCCCAGGCGCCTACAAGGATGAGAATGATCGTTGAGCGCGCGCCGCCGTCGCCCATCCCCCACGCGACCGCCGCGACGCCGAGAAAGCCGGGCCCCCACCAGGCGTCGACGATGCTGACGTCGCGAAGGAGAAGGCTGACGGGCCAGAGCAGCGCAAAGACGCCGAGCGACAACGCCAGAGTGGCGAGATAAAGGTGCGCCTGGTCCATTTGATCGTCGCTTCCGATTCGGGGTATGCAAGCAGTGGTTGAATCGTCGCCCATGCCGAAACCGGGCGCCAGCCCTGTGAGCGGCGGTTCGCCGCTGTCAACCCAACGTTAATGTAACAGGCGCGATTATGTGAGCGAAAGTTCAGAAATATCTTGTTATCTGGCGCTGAGGTTTCCGTGTGTTTCATGCTAAATTGATGCGGCTGAAACTTGCAGCAAGGCGGCTTAGGCCATAATACGCTTAGGCGTGGTGAAGAGGCGTTGGGATCGGGCATGGGGAGTGAATATCACCCCGGGTTGCGAGGCTTTGATTCCTTTGAATTGAAGCTCGGGGACGAATTGCGCGGTGAACGCGCCTCCAAGGGCAAGTCGCTGCTCGATGTTCAGCGCGAGTTGCTCATCCGCGCGGATTATATCGCCGCCATCGAGGATGCGGACGCCTCGGCGTTCCCGTTCGCCGGATACGCGGCCGGATATGTGCGCTCCTACGCCCGATATCTGGATCTCGACGGCGACGACGTCTACCGCCGTTTCTGCGAAGAATCAGGGTTCACGGGAGTGGAGATCACCGGCGCGCTCAGCCCGAAGGAGCGCGCGGCGACGCAGGCCAGGCCGCAGACGCGCGCCGTGGGCGCGAGCGCGGCGGACCGGGCCGTCATCTCCAACCGGTTCATGAAGTCGAACGCGAACGCGGCGCGGGTCGATCTCGGCGCCAGCCTGCGGGGGCTCGCGTCCGTCGCCGTCCTTGTCGCGCTCGTCGGCGGGCTCAGCTATGGCGGCTGGAGCCTGCTTCAGGATCTGCAGCGACTCGGATTCGCGCCGTTGCCGACGGCGCCGGAGGTGCTGGTGACGGCGCCGGACATCTTCGCGCCGGCGGAGATGAAGGTCGCCGGCCCCGCAGAGCCGGGGCGGGCCGATGACGACCGGATCACTCTGGCGTCGATCTACGCCGCGCAAGAGGCCGCCGCGCCGCCGGTGTCGCCGCGCGACGGCCCGATCTCCTCGATCGACCCGAGAAGCGCCGGAATATACGCCGTGCCGGCGGCGGTCGTGGTCGCGGATGCGCAGATCGAGCCGCCGGTGGAGCATGTGCTCGCCGCCGTCGACGAAACGCCGGCCGCAGAGATCGCGGCCAGCGCGCTCTCGGCGCCGCCGCAGGGTGTGGACGTCTACGCGACGGAAGACGCCTGGGTGCGGGTGCGGGATGGGGAGCGGCGCGTGCTTTTCACCGGCATTCTCGGGCCGGGCGAGCGGTTCACCCTGCCTGAAGGCGCGAGCGCGCCGCAACTCCGGGCCGGAAACGCGGGCGCGGTCTATATCCTCGTGGACGGGACCGCGTTCGGCCCGCTCGGCGACGGGCCGGAAGTCGCGAAGAATGTCGACCTGAAGCCGGATGCGGTGCGCGCGCTCTATCCGGCGGCGGTGAATTTCTCGGCTCCGCCGCGGGCGGACCGGGAGGCGAACCTGACCGGCGATGAAAACACGGTCGCGCTGCGCGGCGAATAAGCCGACGCAGGGCTGCGCGATGGACAAGCGCGCGGGCGGGGCCTATCTCTCCAGCGTGATGCAGGACCGGAGTTTGGCATGAGCATTCGCCCCTGGCGCGATATCCAGCGCCGCGTCTCGCGCAAGATCCGCGTCGGCGCGGTCGAGGTTGGCGGCGATGCGCCGATCTCGGTCCAGACGATGACGAACACCCTGACGACGGATGCGAAAGCGACCATCGAACAGGTGCTCGCCTGCGCCGAGGCGGGGGCGGACATCATCCGCGTCTCCTGCCCGGACGAGGGATCGACCCGCGCGCTGCGCGAGATCACGCGCGAGAGCCCGGCGCCGATCGTCGCCGACATCCATTTCCACTATCGCCGCGCGATCGAAGCCGCGGAGGCGGGCGCCGCCTGTTTGCGGATCAACCCCGGCAATATCGGCTCGCCCGAGCGGGTGCGCGAAGTGGTGCGCGCGGCCAAGGATAACGGCTGCTCGATCCGGATCGGGGTCAACGCCGGCAGCCTCGAGAAGCATCTTCTCGACAAATACCGGGAGCCTTGCCCCGAGGCGATGATCGAGAGCGGCCTCGAGCATATCCGGATCCTCGAAGACAACGATTTCCGGGACTACAAGATCAGCGTGAAGGCGTCCGACGTGTTTCTGGCCGCCGCCGCCTATCAGGGGCTGGCCGAGGCGTGCGACGCGCCGATTCACCTCGGCATCACCGAGGCGGGCGGGTTCGTCTCCGGCTCGGTGAAGTCGGCGATCGGGCTCGGGTTCCTGCTCTGGCAGGGGATCGGCGACACGATTCGCGTCTCCCTTTCGGCCGATCCGGTCGAGGAGGTGAAGATCGGGTTCGAGATCCTGAAATCGCTCGGGCTGCGCCATCGCGGCGTCAACATCATCTCCTGCCCCTCCTGCGCGCGGCAGGGGTTCAACGTGATCGAGACGGTGGCCATACTCGAAAAGCGGCTGGAGCACATCCGCACGCCGATGAGCCTGTCGATCATCGGCTGCGTGGTCAACGGGCCGGGCGAGGCGCTGATGACCGATGTCGGCTTCACCGGCGGCGGGGCCGGGGCGGGCATGGTCTATCTGGCCGGCAAGCAGGATCACAAGATGGATAACGAGCGGATGATCGACCATATCGTCGAACTCGTTGAAAAGCGGGCCGCCGAGATCGAGACCGCGCGTGAAGCCGCCGAGTGAGGCGCATCGGCAAGGGGCTTCTCTGGCTGGCGGCGGCGCTGGGGCTCGCGGTCGCCGGATTCGCGATCTGGGTTCGGGCCGCGCCTGACGATCCGGCCCGCTGGAGCGTGGACCCGGCGGCGATCGTCTCCGAAGGCGCGGCCAACGCCTATGTCGTGAAGCCGGCCGGGGAAGGGGGCGACGCCGCCTCGCCGATCTTCGACGAGACGCCGGCCGCGCTTCTGGCCCGATTCAAGGCGGTCGCGCTGGCCGAGCCCCGCGTCACGCTGCTGAGCGATGATGGCGAGAGCCTGACGCTGATTCAGCGCTCGGAGATCATGGCGTTTCCGGATTATATCTCCGTGCGCGCGGTCCCGGTGGAGGGCGGCGCGGCGCTCGATATCTATTCGCGCTCGCGCTATGGCGCGGACGATCTGGGGGTCAACGAAGCCCGGATTTCATCCTGGCTGGGAAAGCTCTGAAAGCGGCGCGGACCGGCTGAGCGGCGTCGGCGCGCAGCCTTCGGTCTTGTCGCGCCACGCCGGATTGTTCAGCGACATGCCGCAGCGCGCGGTGAATTCCCGCGCCCCGATCCGCAGGCAGCTTATCTCCCCGATCTCCACCCGAACCCCGCGGTTGGTGCAGTAGCATTCGGGATAGGCGTATCCGCTCTTCGCCTTCGGGTGCTGGAAGGTCGGGTCCGCCGCGCTCCCGCCCGGAGCCGCGCCGAGAAGCAACGCGGCGCCGAGAACTCCGATCAGTCCCATGCCGGATGTTCGGCCCATGCCGTGATCCTACCGCATTCGGACCCTCCGCGATACTCTTTCCATGCCGGTTTGCGCGGGGAGGCGTTGACTTCGGGGGGCGGCGTTCGTACCCAAGCGCCGTCTTTCCCGAGGGTGGCGATGCCCCGACTGATCATACATCCGGGCGCGCCGAAAACCGGCACATCGACCCTTCAACGGTTCCTTCATGCGCACCGCGAGGCGCTTCTGCGGCGGGGCGTCGCCGTCTACACGCCCGCCAATTTTCGCCGCGCGCCGATGATGCGCGCGTGCCGGAGCGCGACCCGCGGCGGCCCGCCGCTCAGCCGCGCGGCGTTGGACGCCTTCGCGGCGGAAACGGCGGACGCGGATATCGTTCTTGTCTCGGAAGAGGGGTTCTGCAGCGGTTTCCTGCTTGGCGGCGAGCCGGAGCCCTCCGGGCTGGAGCGCGCGGGGGTGAGCGCGGAGGTGATCGGCTCGCTCCCATTCGACGATATAAGCGTGATCCTCACCATCCGTCAGCAGCGCGGTTTCCTGGTGTCGAGCTACACGCATCGGGTCAAGCTGCACCGGGAGGCGCGCGGCTTCAGCCGCTGGCTGGACGAGGCGGTGGACGCGGAGCGCCTGTCCTGGTCCGGCGTCGCGTCGGCGTTCGAAGCGCGCCTCGGCGCGGGGCGGGTCGCGCTCCTGCCGTTCGAGATCGTCAAGGCCGAGAGCGCCGTAAGCTATGTGCGGGCCTTCTTCGCCGCCGCCGGCCTCTCGCTCGACGATCTGGATCTCGGCGAGGTGCGGGCGGCGAATGTGTCCGCGTCGCATCTGGCGGTTTCGGCGTCGCGACTCTTCAACCGGCTGTCGCGGCGAAAGACCGGGCGCTCCGAGTTGAACGCCTGGCTGACGCGGCGGTTTCCGTCCGACCGGCATGGGGGCTTTCGCCCCTCCGATCCGCGTCTCGACGAGATCGCGAACGCCTACGCGGCCGAGAACGATGCGCTCGCCCGGCGCTACTTTCCGGACCACGCCGATGTCTTCCTCGGCGCGCGCTCTTGACCGCTCGTCCGCTGGGGGTGAAGAGACCCGATGATCCCGCGCGATAAAATCAGTCAGATCGTTCAACGGCTCGGCTATCTGGAGGCGAAGCTCTCGGAGACGAGCGCGCCGGACGAATTGGCGGCGCTGTCGAAGGAATACGCCGACCTGAAGCCGGTGGCGGAGGAGGCGGCGGACTATCTGCGCCTGCTCGATGAACGGGCGGCCGCCGAGGCGCTGCTCTCCGACGCGGAGATGGCGGCGCTGGCGCGCGAGGAGATCGAGGCGCTCGACGCGGCCCTGCCGGCGATGGAGGCGCGGATGCGCCGGGCGCTGATCCCGAAGGACGCCGCCGACGCGCGCCCGGCGATCATCGAGATCCGGCCCGGGACCGGGGGCGAAGAGGCGGCTCTTTTCGCGGCCGTGCTCTGGCGGATGTATGCGCGCTTCGCCGAGTCGCGCGGCTGGAAAACCGAGATTCTGGATGAGAGCCTGACCGAGCTTGGCGGCGTGAAGGAGCTGGTCGCGGCGATCCGGGGCGCGGGCGTGTTCGCGGCGTTGAAATATGAAAGCGGGGTGCACCGCGTCCAGCGCGTGCCGGAGACGGAAAGCGGCGGGCGCATTCACACCTCCGCGGCCACGGTCGCGGTGCTGCCGGAAGCGGCGGAGATCGACGTCTCCATCGCCGAGTCCGATATTCGCATCGACACGATGCGCGCCTCGGGCGCGGGCGGGCAGCATGTGAACACGACGGACAGCGCCGTCAGGATCACCCATCTGCCGACCGGCCTGGTGGTGACCAGCTCGGAGAAGTCGCAGCACCAGAACCGCGCGCGGGCGATGGAGGTGCTGCGCGCCCGGCTCTTCGATATGGCGCGGCGGGACGCGGATCAAAGCCGCGCCGCCGATCGGAAGGGGCAGGTGGGCTCCGGCGATCGGTCGGAGCGGATCCGAACCTACAATTTCCCGCAGGGCAGGGTGACCGACCACCGGATCGGGCTGACGCTCTATCGGCTGGATCAGGTTCTTCAGGGCGACCTCGATGAGATCGTCGAGGCGCTGTCGGCGGCGGACGAGGCCGCGCGGCTCGGGGCGATGGAGCCGTGAGCGATTCTTACGCCGCAGTGTTGAAACGCGGCGTCGCCGCGCTCGAGGCGGCTGGGATCGAGGGCGCCGCGCGGGACGCCGAACTTCTCCTTCGCTGGGCCGCCGGGCTCGATGGCGCGATGCTTTCCGCGCGGCGGATCGAGGCCGCGGCGCCGGGCGTCGCCGCGCGCTACGACGCGGCGCTTGAACGGCGCTCCAGGCGGATTCCGGTCTCGCACATACGCGGCGGGCGCGCGTTCTGGGGGCGCTGGTTCGAGGTGACCGCCGACGTCCTGGACCCGCGCCCGGAATCGGAGGTGCTGATCGCCGCGGCGCTCGATATTGGCGGCGGGGCGCGCCCGGCGGCGCGCGTTCTCGATCTCGGCGTGGGCTCCGGCTGCCTCCTCGGGACGATCCTGGCGGAGTGGGGCGGGGCGACGGGGCTCGGCGTCGACGCCTCGCGCGCCGCGCTCGACGTGGCTGAGCGGAACATGGCGGCCCTCGGCGTCGAAGATCGGGCGCGCCTTCAGCTCGGCGATTGGCAAGCAGGGCTGAGCGGCGCGTTCGATCTCATTCTGTGCAATCCGCCCTATATCGCGTCCGCCGAGATGGACGGGCTCGCCCCCGAAGTGCGGCTTCATGAGCCGCGCCTCGCGCTCACGCCCGGCGGGGACGGGCTGGACGTCTACCGGCGGATCGCGCCCGATCTCGCCTCGCTGCTTGAACGCGGCGGGCGCGCGCTCTTCGAAATCGGGCCGACCCAGGCGGCGGCGGTCGCCGGGATTTTCGGCGCGTCCGGCTGGCCCGCGCCGGTCGTCCATCGCGATATGGACGGCCGCGATCGCTGCGTCGAATATCGACGCGGCGCCTGAGCGCCATTTGTGCTTGTAGCGGCGGCTCATGGGCGCTAGTCTCCCCTTGTCCGACGTGATCGATATTCTTGATCGCGCATATGGGCGGACGACTGTGACCCAGAAACATATAGACGGTCTGGCGGCGGTGATCGCGGCGGGATCGGAGGGGTACGCTCCAGAAGAGCGCTACCGAAACACATGAAACCTACCGAGACGTATTCAATGAGACCTTCTCAGAAATCCGGGCGCTCGCGCGGGAAAAACAATCGCAACAGAGGCGCGGGACACTCGCCGAACCGTGTGTACGAAAGCGCGGGGCCTGAAGGTAAGGTTCGCGGCACGCCGCAACAGGTCATCGACAAGTATCTTTCTCTCGCCCGGGACGCGCAGCTTTCGGGAGACCGCGTGACCGCGGAGAACTTCCTTCAGCATGCGGAGCATTACGTGCGCATCCTGATCGCGATGCAGGAAGCCGCGAACCAGGATCGGCGCGACCAGAACCAGCAGCCGAGCGGCGAGCAGGACGATCGCGACGACGACTCCGGCGATCAACGCGCCGCCGCGTCGGATGACGACGAGTCCGACGGCGACAGCGGCCGCGATCAGGGCCGCGGCCAGCGAAGCCGGCGCGGCTCCGGCCGGGGCGCGGCGGAGGCAAACAATCGCGCGGAGCCGAAGCCGGCTGCGCCCGAGGAGCAGCCCGCCGCCGACGGGCTCGCGGCGATCGACGCCGCGGAAGGCGCCTCTGAGATTGTCGAGACGCCGGAAAACAAACCGAAGACGGCGGAACGCCGCCCGCGCCGCCCGCGCGCGAAAGCGGCGAAGCCCGCGACCAAGGAAACCGACGAGTCTTCCGCCGAAGTCGCGGAGTGATCCTCTGAACATCGGCTTGCGGCCGAAGCGCGAACGGCGAGGATCGCATCGCGCGGCGGCATGGGCCTCGACGTCGTCCGGCGACGCCGGTTGAACGGCGAACCAGATCCTTAATCCCGCCTGCGGCCGTCCGCCGAGCGCCGGATCGGAGGCGCGGGCGCGCCCTTCCCGGCCTCGTCCCTTCTGGTTCTCGAACGCGCTTCGGTCTCCCCACGCCCGATCGATCCGGCGCGCGCGTCCTGAACGCGGGTCTCGGCGACGGCGCCTTCCGGTCGTCCTCGCCACGAGGCGTCGTGGCTCGCGGCGGCGACGCGCGGGAACACGCGCGGCGCCGCATACTCTGGCGTTCGCCGCGTCATTTCTCTAAATCCGGCGTGCATGGCGGTTTGACGAGTCGGATTTCGCCGACCGGATTGATGCGGAACTAGGTTAGGAACAGATGAATGATGAACGCGATTGATGAAAAACTGCAACCGATCCTGAGGACGGTTCTGCATCGAAACGCGGGTGAGCAGGAATTCCACCAGGCCGTACATGAAGTTCTTGGGAGCTTGGGGCGGGTGATTTCGAAACACCCGGAATACGCCGAGGATTCACTCATCGAGCGGATCTGCGAGCCGGAGCGGCAGATCATCTTCCGCGTGCCGTGGATCGACGATTCCGGACAGGTTCAGATCAATCGCGGGTTCCGCGTTCAGTTCAACTCGGCGCTCGGCCCCTACAAGGGCGGCACCCGGTTTCACCCCTCGGTCAATGTCGGCATCATCAAGTTTCTCGGCTTCGAGCAGATCTTCAAGAACGCGTTGACGGGCCTGCCGATCGGCGGCGGCAAGGGGGGAGCGGACTTCAACCCGAAGGGGCGCTCGGATCGTGAGATCATGCGCTTCTGTCAATCGTTCATGATCGAACTTTATCGCCATATCGGCGAGTATATCGACGTGCCGGCGGGCGATATCGGCGTCGGAAGCCATGAGATCGGCTACATGTTCGGCATGTATAAGCGGCTGACCAACCGCTATGAGGCCGGCGTGCTGACCGGCAAGGGCCTGTCCTATGGCGGCTCGCGGGCGCGCACCGAGGCGACCGGGTTTGGCAGCGCCTATTTCATGCAGCGCATGCTGGAGACCCGCAACGGCGCCTTTGACGGCCAGCGCTGCGTGATCTCCGGGTCCGGAAATGTCGCGATCTACGCGATGGAGAAGATCATGGCCTTCGGCGGCAAGGTCCTCGCCTGTTCGGATTCGGACGGCTACGTCGTGGACGAAACCGGCTTCGACCTCGATCTCCTGAAGGAGATCAAGGAGGTGCGCCGCGGGCGTATCTCCGAATATGCGCGGCTCAAGGGCGCCGGGTGCCGTTATGTCAAGGGCGGCTCGATCTGGGATGTGCCCTGCGATGTGGCGATGCCGTCCGCGACCCAGAATGAGCTCAACGGCGACGACGCCGCGAAGCTGGTCCGCAATGGCGTGAAGGCGGTCGGCGAAGGCGCCAACATGCCCTGCACGCCCGAAGCGGTTCAGATTTTCCAGAAAGCGGGCGTGTTGTTCGCCCCCGGCAAGGCGGCGAACGCCGGCGGCGTCGCCACGTCCGCGCTGGAGATGCAGCAAAACGCCAGCCGTGACAGCTGGTCGTTCGCCAAGACCGAAGAGCGCCTGGCCGAAATCATGCGCAACATCCATGATTCCTGCGCGGAGACCGCGGAGAAATACGGCGCGCCGGGCGACTATGTGCTGGGCGCGAACATCACCGGATTCGTTCGCGTGGCCGAAGCGATGCGCGCCATGGGCGTGATCTGATCGGCGCCGATGGGGCGGCGCCGGCCGCCGCCCCCTCATGCCCGCCGGGAATGCGCCGCGCGCGGGATGCGCGCCTCATGGGCGCGCCGCCATCCGCCTCGATGCGCAGAAGCCTCGTCTAGCCGTCGAGGCGGCGGGACCAGTCTTCGAGCGTTCGGGTCTTCAGCCGCTTCTCGGCGAGCGCGCGCCATGAGGCGGAGAGGCCCTCAAGGGCGCGAAACTCCTCGATCGCCTCCGTCTCCGGCCGTTCGCGGTAGAGAAACCGCCAGACGCGGTCCAGCGGCCAGGACGGATTCGGGCGGGCGATCCGCGCGAACGCATCCCCGGCCCCGATCTCGCCCGGCTCCAGCACCCGGAAATACCATCCCGTTCGGCCGCTGTCCTGCACCTGACGCGACATGTCGCGCCGCTCGAACCGGATGTTGAGCTTCCAGCAGGGCTGGCGCGCCTGACTGACCTGCAAGCGGGCCGAGCCGAGGGTGAAGACATCCCCGATGCAAAGGTCGCGCTCGGTCAATCCCTCGACCGCGAGATTCTCGCCAAAGGCGCCCGGGACGAAATGCGCGGCGGATTCTGGAAACTCGCGCTTCCAGATCGGATAATGCGCCAGAGAATAGGCGTGAATCGCCTTGTCGAGCCCGCCATGATGGACCGGGTCGCCCACACGGTCCCCGACGAGGCCGAGCGGCAGGGCCTTCACGCGCCCCTCCACCCGCTTGCGGCGGATGCTGCTCGGGGCGCCTTGGGGGCCGAGCGGCGCCGGGGCGCCGATCCGGAGTTCGGCCACCCATGCGGCCGTCTTCCCGGCCCTCAGCCTGTCGTCACGCGTATCCGCCATCGTCCGCCTCCACCTGTCGAGCGGCATAGGATCGAAGGCCGGATGTGGCAAGGCCTCACGGCTTCGCGTTCGCCGCGCCTCCACCGCTCCGCCCGGCCTCGAAGCTCTCCAGCATCTGCCGGCGCTGGAACGCGGCCTCGCTCTCGCCTGGCCTCGGGCCGCGGCCGAGGGCGCGCGCGAGTTCGAAAAACCCCTTTCCGGGAACGCCGCCGCCCCCCCGGCCGCCGACGCGCGCGGCGATGAAGGCGCGGCCCGCCGCCGCGTCTTCGCGCATCGTGGCCTCGAGCGCGCCGGTGACCTTGCGGATCGATCCCGGCGCATACATGCCGAGACCGCGCGCGAGGCGGCCATAGGTGATCGGCAATTTATCTTCAGGCAACGCTTCAAGATAGGCCCGCACCCGCCGCGTGAGCGGGCTGGCTCCATGTTCCGCCGCCGGCGCCGCCCGAGGCGGCGGGATCTCGTGCGCCGCGCCGTCGGGCGCGATCTCCGCCGCCCATGCGCGTTTCGGGCTCCGCGCGACCACCCGCGTCCGCCCCGGCGTCGGCTCGAGACTGGTCTCGGTGGTGATGACGATGTCCCCGCGCGCCCATGCGACCGCCAGCTGATCGGGTTTCAACCCGAGCCGGGGCGCGAGATACTCCGGGTCGATCGCCAATTCGCCATCCACCCAGCGGACGGCGCCGGCGGGAACGGGGCGCGACATGAGCGCGCTCTGGCCCGGGGCCGCGCCATAGAAGGGATTCTGGCCTCCGGCGTGGTCGGTCACGTCCACGATCTCCCGGATCGCGGGCAATTCCGAGCGCAGGATCGTCTCGACCCCCTGTCTCAAGGTCACGGCCGACGCCGAGCAGCCCTGGCAGCCGCCGGACATGCGGAGATAAACGACGCCGTTCTCGACCGATTCCGCGCTGATGCTCCCGCCATGGCTGGCGATCGACGGGTTCGCCCGCGCGTCGAGCACCCGCGTGACCGCTTCGAGCAGCGCCGCGTCGTCGTCCTCGCTCGCCGCGTCCGGCGCCTCGCCGAGCGGCGGGGCGTCGCCGTCGAGGGCGCGCCGGATCGCCGCGGCGACCGGACCCTTGAGCGCGCGCCAGTCGGCGCCCGGCGCGCGCGTCACCAGGATCGTCTCGCCGGTCACCTGCGCTTTCTTCACGCCGTCGATCGCGAAGAGCGCCTGCGCCAGAGGCGCGTCACGCGTCGTCCCGTCGAAGCGCGCCGAGCACCCGTCCTGAACCGGCGCGTCGAGGATGAAGCGCATGGTCGAGGGATCGCGCGGCGACGCCTGCGCGCGGATGCGCCGCCGCGGGGCGATGTCAGGCATCAGACATCTTCGACCTCGGCGCTTTCGATCTCGCGGAGCGCGGGGAAGGTGTAGATCCCCGACCGGTGCCCGTCGCTGAAGGCGACGCCGAACGCGTAATTACCGACGCTCCAGATCCGTGTCGGCGCCACGTCCAGCGGCACGGCCCCGGGCTTGAGTAGCTGTTCGCCGCTGACCTCGTCGCGGCACGCCGCGCAGCGGCAGGCGAGCCGCAGGTCGCGCGGATCGATATGCTGGACCCGGTCCGCCCATCGGATCGTCAGCCCCGCCGCGTCATAGTCGAGCGCAAGCGGCTGATCCGGCGCGCCATCCTGCGCCGGCGCGGGCTGGCCTTCGCCGGTCTCAAGGTTCCAGTCGAAAGGAACCTGAAGGCCGCCGGCCGGCTTCACGTCGCCGGTCAATATATCCGCGATCGCCGCATAGGCTTGCGCGGCCGGGCTGTCCGGGGCCGAGGCGACCAACGGCGCGCCGCTGTCGCCGCCGTCGACGATGGCGGGGTCAAGCGGGATCGCGCCCAGAAACGGCGCGCCGAGGCTCTCCGCGATCTTCTTTCCGCCGCCCTGATGGAAGATATGCGTGACCTCGCCGCATGACGGGCAGGTGAAGCCGCTCATGTTCTCGACGATGCCGAGGATCGGCACATTCACCTGCTGCAGCATCCGCAGACCGCGCCGCGCGATCTTCAGGCTGACATCCTGCGGCGTGCTGACCACGACGGCGCCGCTGAGCGGGAACGCCTGCGCCAGCGTCAGCTGCGTGTCGCCGGTGCCCGGCGGCAGGTCGAGAAACAGGATATCGAGCGCGCCCCAGTCCACCTGCGTGATGAACATCCGCAGATATTTCGTCACCATCGGCCCGCGCAGAATCGCCGGTTTGTCGTCGCCGGTCAGCATCCCCATCGAGATGACCTTGACCCCGTACGCCTCGGCCGGGGTCACCTTTCCGTCGGGCGACATGGATGGGGGCCGATCGACCGCAATGCCCAGCATGCCGGGGATCGAGGGGCCGTAAAGGTCGGCGTCCACCAGCCCGACGCGGAGCCCGCGCCGCGCCAGCATCACCGCCAGATTTGCGGTGACGGTGGATTTGCCGACGCCGCCCTTGCCGCTGGCGACCGCGATCATGCGTCCGAGATGCGACAGACCGCCGGAAGCGGGCGCGCCGGGGCGTGGGTTAGGTGTGTTCAAGACTCTGGCTCCTGTGATCTGGTTCGGCGGAACGGGCGGCCGACCAGCCCCCCGGAGGGCCGGTTTTCGCCGCGTGAACGGCATGTCGGCGACGCCGCATCAGGGGCGCCGGCCCGGGTCATGTCAATCTTGCTCATGCGCCGCATTCTCCGTCAGGAAAGTCGGCGTCGCCACATTCATCGTGCTGGAGGACAGGATCGCGCCGGCTTCATCCGCGATGATCTGAACATGGCGGCCGGCGGAAAAAAAGGTGAGACGCAGCTTTCCGGCGTCCTCCTCCTCCCCGCGCTCGAGGCGGCTGGTGATCGCGCCTTCGCGCATGCCGCGCTTCAGGTCGTCGACGCTGATCGCGAAGGCTCTGGCGAGGATGTCGGCGTCGATCTGGACATCGTCGCCGGCGCGGTCGATCCGGGTCATCGATCTCTCCATCTCTCTGTTCGGCGGCTTTTAATCGGCATAATCCATACTGATTATATGGAGGGCCATGGGCCATTGCAAACGCCTGCCGCGCAGGGGGCGTCGGCGCGCGAGGTTGGGCGGCGTATCGCCTGCGACGCTATAGCCCTCAAAACTATCTCCGATTTCGTCAGATTAAACTTGACCATTTTTATCAGCTATACAAATGTCCGCCCGTGAGACTCACCGGGAAGAACAGGAGCATTGAATGCGACATCACGGATCACTTTTCGCCGGCGCCTTCGCGTTCGCCGCGGCCATGCTGGCCGGATCGTCGGCCCTTGCGCAAACGCCGGTGGAGATCGTCGTATATAACGCTCAGCATGAGAGCCTGACCAGAGCCTGGGTTGAGGGATTCACCGCCGAGACCGGCGTCAAGGTCGTCATACGGGACGGCGGCGACACCGAACTCGGCAACCAGATCGTGGTGGAGGGCGCCGCGTCGCCCGCCGATGTGTTCCTGACCGAGAACTCGCCGGCGATGGCTCTGGTCGACAAGGCGGGTCTGTTCGCTCCGGTCGATGAAGAGACGCTGGCGCAGGTGCCGCCGCAATATCGCCCAGAGAATGGAAACTGGGTGGGCGTCGCCGCGCGCAGCACGGTTTTCGTCTATGACAAGCGCAAGCTCTCCGAGGCCGATCTGCCGAAATCCATGGTGGACCTCGCCAGCCCGGAATGGGAAGGCCGATGGGCGGCGTCCCCCACGGGGGCGGATTTTCAGGCGATCGTCGCCGCGCTATATGATCAGAAGGGCGAGGAGGCGACGCGGGAGTGGCTCGCCGGGATGAAGAGGAATTTCACCGCCTACCGCGGCAACAGCACGGTGATGAAGGCGGTCAACGCCGGGGAGATCGAATCCGGGGTCATCTATCACTATTATTATTTCCGGGATCAGGCGAAGACCGGCGAGAACAGCGAGCATGTCGGGCTGCACTTTTTCCGGAACGAGGATCCAGGCGCGTTCGTCAGCG
The DNA here is from genome assembly GCF_037646705.1 of Paludibacillus litoralis. NCBI lineage: Bacteria > Pseudomonadati > Pseudomonadota > Alphaproteobacteria > Rhodobacterales > Paracoccaceae > Paludibacillus > Paludibacillus litoralis. The sequence goes on along the minus strand of NZ_JBBHER010000004.1, from coordinate 41,655 downwards.
TCTCGGGCGGCGGCGTTCTGGCGTCGAGCGCGCACCCGGAAGAGGCGCAGGCGTTCCTCAAATGGATTACGGGCGAGGGGGGCCAGAATATTCTGCGGACCGGAGATTCACTCGAATACGCGGTGAACGGAGAGTCGAACCCCGCGCTGCCGCCCCTGGCCGACCTGCAGGCGCCGGACGTCAATCCCTCCAGCCTCGACAGCAAGAAGGTCTACGAGATGATGCTCGACGCCGGGTTGCTCTGAGGCTTCAAGATCGGAGATGGATTCTCCCTCGGAGCCCGCGCGGGGAGCGCGGGCTCCTACGCGACCTCGGCGCATGTGACATGCGTGGTCGCGTTCTGCGGCGGCCGGTCCGGCCGCCGACGCTGTGAATCGACGTGGAGCCAGTTATGGCGATACAGCTAAGCGACGATCAGGCGCTGCGGGCTTCACGCCCGCGGCCCGTTCGTTTGCGGTCTGGCCCGTCGTGGATCGGCGTCGCGGCGGTGCTGGTGACGGTGTTTTCGTTGATTCCGCTCGGCTTCATCGTCTGGGCCGGATTCCAGAGCGGCTGGGGGACGATCACAGAGCTGTTGTTTCGCGAGCGGGTCGCGGGATTGCTGTTCAATACGCTTGTGCTCATCGGCCTGACGATTCCGATCGCCGCGACGCTGTCGGTCGGGCTCGCGTGGTTGACGGAGCGCAGCGACCTGCCGGGCGCGCGGTTCTGGGCGTGGCTCGCGGTCGCGCCGCTGGCGGTCCCGGCCTTTGTCCACAGTTACGCCTGGATCACGCTCATTCCGGGCCTGAACGGCCTGTCGGCGGGGGTTCTGATTTCGGTCATCGCCTATTTCCCGTTCATCTATCTCCCCGTGGCCGCCACGATGCGCCGGCTTGATCCGGCGCTGGAGGACGCCGCCGCGTCGCTCGGCGATGCGCCGGGGCGGGTGTTTCTGCGCGTGGTCCTGCCGCAGCTCCGCCTCGCGTTGCTCGGCGGCGCGTTGCTCGTCGCCCTGCATCTTCTGACCGAATACGGGCTTTTCGTCTTCATCCGGTTCGACACGTTCACCACCGCCATCGTCGATCAGTTCCAGACCAGCTTCAACGGCCCGGCGGCGAACGCGCTCTCCGGCGGGCTGGTCGCCTGTTGTCTCGCGGTCGTGGGGCTCGACATCCTGCTGCGCGGCTCCGAGCGCTACGCCCGCGTCGGCTCCGGCGCGGCGCGCGAGCCGGAGCGGTTCCGCCTTGGGCGCGCGGCTCTGCCCTGCATGGCGATCCCGCTCGTCGTGGCGCTGATCACCCTTGGCGTGCCGTTCATGACCATCGGGCGCTGGCTCGCCAAGGGCGGCGCCTCGATCTGGGAGTTTGCGGAGATCGGCCGCGCGCTCTGGCAGACCACGGGCCTCGCGGTGGTCGGCGGCTTCCTTGCGGTGGTGTTCGCGGTTCCGATGTCCTGGCTTTCGATCCGGCGGCCGGGGCCGCTGCCGCGGCTGCTCGAGGCCTGCAATTACATCATCGGCGCGCTGCCCGGCGTGGTCATCGCCCTCGCTTTCGTCAGCGTGACGGTGCGCGTCGCGCCGTTCCTGTATCAGAGCGTCGCCACAATTCTGGCGGCCTATGCGGTGATGTTCCTGCCGCGCGCGCTGATCAGCCTGCGCCCCAGCCTCGCGCAGGCGCCTGTCGAGCTGGAGCAGGCGGCGGGCGCGCTGGGGCGCACGCCGCTTCAGGCGCTGATGCAGATCACGGTGCGGCTTTCGGCTCCGGGGGCCGCGGTCGGCGCGGCGCTGGCCGGGATCGGGATCATGACCGAGCTGACCGCGACTCAGATGCTCGCCCCGAATGGAACCCGCACCCTCGCTCTGGCGTTCTGGGCCAAGAGCGGAGAGCTGGATTACGCCGCCGCGGCGCCTTATGCGCTGATCATGGTGGCGGTGTCGCTGCCGCTGACATGGATCCTCTTTGTGCAATCGCGACGAATGGCCGGACGATGACGGTTCTGGAATTTGACGATCTTCACAAGGCGTTCGGCCCGGTGATGGCGGTCAACGGCGTCAGTCTCCGGATGGAGGCGGGCGGGCGGACCGCCATCGTCGGCCCGTCCGGCTGCGGCAAGACGACTCTTCTGCGGCTCATCGCCGGGTTCGAGACGCCGGATTCGGGGCGGATCCTGTTGAACGGAAAGCTGCTGGCGGACGAGAAGGGCGCGGTGCCGGCGCATCTTCGCGGCATCGGCCTCGTCGCGCAGGATGGCGCGCTGTTTCCGCATCTCAGCATCGCCGACAATATCGGCTTCGGGATCTTCAAGACGGAGCCGCGCCGCGCCGCGCGGATCGCCGAGCTTGCCGATATCGTCGGCCTGCCGCGCTCGACCCTCGAGCGCTGGCCGCACGAGATCTCCGGCGGCCAGCAGCAGCGGGTCGCGCTGGCGCGGGCGCTGGCGCGCAAGCCGTCCCTAATGTTGCTGGATGAACCATTCTCGGCGCTGGACGCCGGCCTCAGGGCCTCGATGCGCCAGGCGGTGATCGACCTCCTCACCGACGCCGGGATCGCGTCGATCCTCGTCACGCACGATCAGGCCGAGGCCCTCTCCTACGCCGATCAGGTCGCGGTGATGTATGACGGCGCTTTCATTCAGGTCGGCCGGCCGCAGGAGCTGTACTGGTGCCCCCGCACCCGCAGGACCGCCGAATTCCTTGGCGACGCCATCATCCTGCCGGCGCGGATCGTCGGGGGCTGCGCCGAATGCGCCTTGAACCGCATTCCGGTGACGGCCGCGCGCGAGGACGGGCGCGCCAGGATCATGATCAGGCCCGAGCAGGTGCGCCTGGTCCGGTGCACGGGCGCATGCGCCCACGGCATGACGCATGGAACGGTGACCGCCGTCGATTTCAGCGGCGCGGCCAGCCTCGTCACCGTGCGGCTTGATCCGGACCAACCGCAACCGGCGGGCGTCAACGGGCTGACGACCCTGCATGTGCGTCAGGCCTCCACCGACATGCTGAACGTCGGCGACACCGTGACCTTCGAGATCACGGGCTGCGCGCATGTCCTCGACGAGGCCTATCCCGCCGCGCGCCCGGACGAGCCGCGCGGCTGAACCGGCGCCGGGTTCGTTCCGGCCGCGCGCGCCGAGGACGGCGGCCGCCCGGGAAAGGGCGGGGCGACAGCTACGAGAGGCGGCTTATTCCTTCACCGCGCCGGTCATCGACGAGACGTAATAGTCGACGAAGAAGGAATAGAGGATCACCACCGGGAGCGAGCCGAACAGCGCGCCGGCCATCAGCGCGCCCCATTCATAGATATCGCCGCGCACCAGCTCGGTCAGCACGCCGACCGGCACCGTCTTGTTCTCGGAGGAGGAGATGAAGGTGAGCGCGTAGATGAACTCGTTCCACGAGAGCGTGAAGGCGAAGATGCCGGCGGAAATCAGGCCCGGCACCGCGAGGGGCAGAACCACCTTGGTGAGAATCTGCCACCGCGTCGCGCCGTCGACCAGCGCGCTCTCCTCGAGCTCGAACGGGATCGAGCGGAAATACCCCATCAGCAGCCAGGTGCAGAACGGGATCAGGAACGTCGGATAGGTCAGGATCAGCGCCAGCGGGGAATCGAAGATCCCGACATTGAAGATGATGAACGCGAGCGGAATGAACAGGATCGACGGCGGCACCAGATAGGCGAGGAAGATCATGAGGCCGGTGACCTGCGCGCCGGTGAATCGCACCCGTTCGATCGCATAGGCGGCGAACACCGACGCGACGAGCGAGAGGAAGGTGGAGCAGACCGAGATGTAGACCGTGTTCCACAGCCAGCCCGGGAACGAGGTCTCGAAGAACAGGAACTTGATATGCTCCAGCGTCGGCGCGACGACCCAGAACGGGCTGTATTCAGCGTAATTCGTCAGCTGATGGTCCGGTTTCACCGCGGTGATCGCCATCCAGTAGAATGGGAACAGCAGCACGAAGACGAACACGCCAAGCGGCAGGTAGATCATCATGATGCGGCGGGTTCGGGTGTCGAACTGCTCAACGCCGACGATGTCGTCGCTCGCGCCGGAGGCCTGTGTCGCTTTGCTCATGTCGCCGGTCTCCTCAATCCGATCCGCCCTGCTGCCACTTGCGGCGCTGCAGGCCGAAGAAGCTGAACATGACAGCCGCGAGCAGGAAGGGAATCATCGCGACGGCGATCGCGGCGCCCTCGCCAAGCTGGCCGCCGGGAATGGCGCGCTGGAACGAAAGCGTGGCCATCAGATGGGTCGCGTTCACCGGCCCGCCGCGGGTCAGGACGTAGATCAACTGGAAGTCGGTGAAGGTGAACAGCACCGAGAAGGTCATCACCACCGCGATGATCGGCGTCAGCAAGGGCAGGGTGATCTTGTAGAACCGCTGCCACGGCGTCGCGCCGTCGAGCGCGGCGGCCTCGTTCAGCGACGCGGGAATGGTCTGAAGCCCGGCGAGGAGCGTGATCGCGACGAACGGGATCCCGCGCCAGACATTGGCGGCGATCACCGAGAAGCGGGCGTTCCACGGGTCGCCAAGGAAATTGATCGGGGCGTCGATCAGGCCCCATTGCATCAGCACCCACGAGATGATCGAGAACTGGCTGTCGAACATCCACGAGAACGCGAGCGCCGAGAGCACCGTGGGCACCACCCAGGGGAGCAGGACGACGGCGCGGAAGAAGGATTTGAACGCGACATTGTTGTTCAGGATCAGCGCCAGCCACAGGCCGAGGCCGAATTTCAGCACCGACGCCACGGTCGTGTAGAAGATGGTGTTGAAGACGGAGAGCATGAACACCGGGTCGCCCATCAACCAGATGTAATTCTCGAGCCCGATGAAGACGCCGCCGCGCCCGATTCTGGCGTCCGTGAACCCGAGCCAGACGCCGAGCCCGAGCGAATAGACCAGGAAGAAGAGCAGAAACGCCGCCGCCGGCACCATGAACAGCAGCCCGAGCCCATTCCGCGATTCGAGCATGCGGCTCAGCCAAAAGCGGTTCTCGACGGTCGAATCAGCGGCCATATCGCTTTGTCTTCCCCTGAAATAGGACGTGAAATCCGGCGGGCGGCGCGCCGCCCGCCGGCTTCATGGCGTCAGCGGTAGTACCGCTTCGCGCGGCGCGCGGCGTTCTTGATCGCGTCTTCCGCGGAGCTCTGGCCGGTCACGGCCTCCGCGAACATGTCCACCAGCACGTAATCCGCCATCACGCCGGCGGATGCGGCCCCGAGCGTTCCGGCGTAGCCGTTCGGCCGCAGGGTCGCGGACGCCCGCGAATACGGCTCGTTGATCGGATTCTCGGTCCAGACCGGGTTGTCGGCGAACTCCTTGAGCGCCTGGCAGCAATAGCCGCTCGCGCCCTGGATCCAGGCGTTCATGTTGTCCGACTGGTACATGTGGTTGAGGTAAGCCTTGGCCGCGTTGGGATACTTGGTGTGGTTGAAGATGGAGATGGTGGTCGTCTGGGCCATCTCCGCCGCCACGCCGGTCGGCCCGACGGGAAGGTTCGTCGTGCGGATGTCGTCGGCCATCTCCTTCATCGTCGGATCCTTGGCGGCGGCGTAGTAGAGCGAGACGCCGTTCGCCGTCAGCGAGATCTGACCGGCGAGGAACGCGCGGTTGTTGTTGATGTCGAGCCAGCTTTCGGTGCCGGGGATGAAGGTCGCGTAGAGCTTCTTGGCGTATTCGATGGCGTCCCTCGTCTCGGGGCTGTCGATCGCGACCTGGTTGTTCTCGTCGACCATTCTGCCGCCAAAGGCCCAGAGCAGCCAGTGCGCGTAGTTGTTGCCGTCGCCGACCGCCTTGCCGTGCGGGAACCCGGCCGGGGTGCCGTTGGCCTGCATCGCCTTGCACAGCTCGAGAAAGCCGTCGGTGTCGGTCGGGAATTCGCTGAAGCCCGACGCTTCCATGTGGCTCTTGCGATAGCAGACGGCGTTGCCGATGACGCAGAGCGGGACCGAGATGAACCGGTCGCCGTCCACCGCGTAACCTTTGACGCCCTCATACCAGCCGCCATGCTGCTCGCCGAGCGAGGTGGCGAGGTCGGTCACGTCGATCAGCTTGTCGGGATATTGGAACGGATCGTCGAACCAGCTCATCACCATGTCGGGGCCGGAGCCGACATTGGCGGCGACGGCGGCCTTCGGGCGCACGTCCTCCCAGCTTTCCTGATCGATGCGCACCGGAACGCCGGTCTTGTCGGTGAAGGCCTGGGTGTTGGCGTTCCAGGCGTCTTCCTCGCCCTTCACGAAGGGAACCCAGCGCAGCAGGCGCAGCTCCGCGCCCTCCTCGGGCGTGAACGTGGCGCCTTGCGCGAAGGCGCCGAGGCCGAATGATTGAGCGGCGGCGAAGCCGGTGGCGCCCGCCAGCAGCGTTCTGCGATTGATAGACATGGCATTTCCTCCTCATGCGGGCGTTGGTCGTCTTGAAACGGGAGGCCCGCTTTCTTCCCTTTGGTCACGCCGCCAGCCTCCAACCAGCGACGCTGATTTCAGTCTCCGGCCCTCAGAGCGAAACGCGCTTGCCGGTTTCAGTGTCGAAGAGATGCGTCGCCTCCGGATCGACCGAGACGCCGATCTCCTCGCCCGGCGCCGTCGAGATGCGGTCGCGAAAGACGCCGATCACATCCGCCTGGCCGATCTTGCCGACGACATGCGTCTCCGATCCGGTCTGCTCCACCACGTCGATCCTGAAGGGGATATCGCCGCCGACCCGGAAAGATTCCGGGCGCAGGCCGAAGACCGTCTCCCGCCCCGGCTTCGCGCCGCCCGGGTTCGAAATCGGCAGGATGATGCCGTCTTTGGTCTGGAACCGGGTGCTGTCCTCGGGGTCGATCTGGCCGGGGATCATGTTCATGGCGGGGGAGCCGATGAAGCTCGCCACAAACAGATTGTCGGGCCGGTCGTAGAGGTCCAGCGGGGTGCCGATCTGCTCGACCCTGCCGTCATGCATGACGACGATCTTGTCGGCCATGGTCATGGCTTCGATCTGATCGTGGGTGACGTAGACCGTCGTGGTCTTCAGCCGCTGGTGCAGGTTCCTGACCTCGCTCCGCATGGAGACCCGGAGCTTGGCGTCAAGATTCGAGAGCGGCTCGTCGAACAGGAACACCTGCGGATTGCGCACGATCGCGCGCCCCATGGCGACGCGCTGGCGCTGGCCGCCGGACAGTTGCCGCGGATAGCGGTCGAGCAGGTGGGAGAGGCCGAGGATCTCCGCCGCCGGGCCCACCTTCGCCGCGATCTCGGCTTTCGGCGCCTTCGCCAGCTTCAGCGAGAAGCCCATGTTGTCGCCGACGGTCAGATGCGGATAGAGCGCGTAATTCTGGAACACCATCGCGATGTTGCGCTCCTTCGGCGGAACATCGTTCACGACCTTGTCGCCGATGACGATCTCACCCGAAGTGACGTGCTCCAGTCCGGCGAGCATCCGCAGAAGGGTGGATTTGCCGCAACCCGAGGGGCCGACGAGGACGACGAACTGCCCCTCCTCGATATCGACCGAAACGCCGTGAAGCACTTCGACCGGGCCGAACGACTTTCGGACATCGCGGAACTCGACCGACGCCATGCATCCCCCTTGTTCTCAACTTCTGATAATCGAGCAATTCGCTCTTGTTGAGTCGACCCTATAGGGGAGACGCATAGTGGGCAATGTCGATCTTCGACTTGCCCGGATGGAGCGTGGACTTCACGCTTTCTCGGCGCGGGGCGGCCGGGTGATCGGCCTCATCAAGCCCTCCTGCGCGACCGAGGCGACGAGGCGGCCGTCCTGTGTGAAGATCTTTCCACGGTTGAAACTCCGGCCTCCGCCGCTGAACGGGCTGTCCATTTCATAGAGATGCCATTGGTCGAAGCTGATCGGCGCGTGAAACCACATGACGTGATCGAGGCTCGCGCCCATCACCTCGCCCGTATACCAGCTGATGCCGTGCCGCCGATTGCCGGAGCTCAGAAGCGACATGTCGGACGCGTAGGCCATCAGGCAGTGATGCACCCAGGGCTCCGCCTCGATCATGTCGGCGACGCGAAACCAGAGTCGGTTGTAGTCGCTGGTCTTCTCGGGCTTCAGCAGGTCGATCGGGTCGACCTCGCGAATCTCGATCGGGCGCCGCCGGAGGAAATGCTCGCGTATCTCTTCGGGCAGATGCGCGGCCGCCGCCTTTCGCGCGTCTTCGCGCGGCGGCAGCGAGTCCGGCGGCGGCGCCTCCGGCATGTCGTGCTGATGGGTCCAGCTCGTCTCCTCCTTCTGGAAGGAGGCCGCGAGATTCAGGATCTGTTTCCCGTGCTGCACCGCGATCACGCGTCTGGTGGTGAAGCTGCCGCCGTCGCGCGCGCGGTCCACCTCGAAGATGATCGGGATCGTCGGGTCGCCCGGGCGGATGAAATAGGCGTGCAGCGAATGGCAGAGACGGTTTTCAACGGTCCGATACGCCGCCGTCAGCGCCTGCGCGATGACATGGCCGCCGAAGATCCGCTTGCCGTTCTCGCCGCCTTCGCCCTGTCCGCGGAAAAGATCGACCTCGAGCCGCTCGATGTCGAGCAGGCGGAGGAGATCGTGCGTCAGCGCGCTCATGTGCGCGCCCCATGGACCAGCGCCTTCAGCTCCGAGCGGGCCGGATAGCTCGAGGACGGCGTGAGCTGAGTGAAGAAGATGGCGGTGAGATCGGCGACCGGATCCAGCCAGAACACCGTCGACGCGATGCCGCCCCAGGAGAAGTCGCCGACATTCCCCGGCGCGCGCGCCAGCGCCGGGTCGAGCACGACGGAGCCGCCGACGCCGAATCCGATCCCGGTCATCGGCGTCTCGGCGAAGCTCTTCGGCCCCATCGAGGCGATGTCGCCGGAGAGATGGTTGCGCCGCATGAAGGCGAGCGTGGCGGGCGAGAGCAGCCGCGCCCCGCGATGCGCGCCGCCCTTGCGCAGCATCTCGGTGAACGCGAAATAATCGTCGATGGTCGACAGCAGCCCGCCGCCGCCGGAAAAGGTGCGGGTCCCGCGCCAGGCGCTGCCTTCCGCGGTCTCCACCTCCCGCATCACCCCTCGCCCGGCCGCGCCGAGGCTCATGGCCGAGCCGCTCTCGAGCGAGGTGTAGAGATGCGCGAGCCGGCCGATCTTGGCGTCCGGAATGGCGAACCCGGTGTCCTTCATGCCGAGAGGCTCGAGGATCTCGTCGCGCAGCCATTCGTCGAGCGGGCGGCCGGCGACGACCTCGATCACCCGGCCGATCACGTCGATCCCGACCGAATATTCCCACCGCGCGCCCGGCGTGAAGGCGAGCGGCAGCGCCGCGAGCGCGCGCGTCATCTCCGCCAGGCCGGGCCTGTCCGGGGCGAAGTCGATTTTCGCCTCGGCGTAGGCGGCGGCGGCGAGCCCGGGGTTGAAGCCGTAGGTGAGCCCGGATGTGTGCGTCAGAAGCTGGTGCAGGGTCGGGGGCGGGCAGGGCGCGACGTCGTCCGCCGTGGCGGCGCCCGGGACCAGCGCGCGGCACTCCGCGAATTCCGGCAGGAAGGCGCTGACCGGCGCGTCGAGATGGAAGAGCCCGCGCTCCGCCAGCATCATGAGCCCGACGGAGACGATCGGCTTCGTCATCGAGTAGATCCGCGCGATCGTGTCTTCCTCGAAGGGCGCCTTCGCCTCCACCGCGCGATACCCGGCCGAGGCGCGGTGAACGATCTCGCCCCTCTCCGCGAGCAGAAACGTGGAGCCGGGGAATTTCCCCTCATCCACATAGCGCCGCATCCAGTCGTCGATACGGGCGAGGCGCGTGGGGTCGAAACTCTGCATGACGATATATCCTGATCTTCGGTCTCACCGGCTTGGCGGCAACTTAATGCGCGCTGCAACGAAAGCGCCAGAGCCGCGGCGCCGATGGGCGCAAAATTCACGATGCGCGAAGACGCAGTAATTATTCGCGTTTTGGTCGATTCCAGTCTACATTGGCTCATCCCACCGACATAAAGGCCCGGTTGTGGACGCAAATCGAGAGATCGCCGCGATACGAAACGCCGCCTCGCTCGCATTCAAAGCGGATGTCGGCGCTTTGATGGCCGCGAAGTTCGATCGCCGCTCCAATCGGATCGAAGCGCTCAAGCGGGTCACGGAGACGGAGACGCGCCTCGGCGAAATTCTCGCCGACATCGGGAGCCCTGCGGCCGCGAACGCCGCGGCGCGGGAGGCGGAGGCCGCCTCCCGGGGGGTTGTCCTCGAAGCGCTGAAGCTCTCTCTCCGGACCACGGCGTCGATCGACGTCCGCGCCGCCCAGATCGAGACGATCCATGGCGGGGCCGCCGCGCGCCGCGCCGACATCTCCGCGATCGCCCGCGCGCCCGCGCCGCGCCAGGCGGTCGCGGCGGCGGAGATCATCGAGAAGGCGGGCAAAGCGCTCCGCAGCCTCCGGACCCTTGCGTCCGATCCGAAGAAGTATCTCGGCCTTGCGGAGAAATTCTGGAATCAACAGGTGCGCGCCATGGCCGCCGCCACGCGCGACGCCTCCATCAAGAGCATGACGCTGACCGTGAGCGAGAAGATTCTCACGACGATCGACGAAAAGCTCTCCCTCACCGCCAACCGGGTCAGCGCGGCGTCGGTCGGCCGGTTCATCGGCTGGGTCGGCGTCGGCCTGCTGGTCGTCAATGTGGTGATCCGCGCGGCGGCCGACGACGCGCACTGGGCGACGACCCTCGCGAAAGGCGCGATTCCGCTCGCGGCGACCATCGGCCTCGGTCTCGTCATCACGTCTGAAGCCGTGGTCGCGGGAACGGCGGCGATCGGCACGGTCATCGCGGCGTGGACCGCCAGCCTCGGCGCGGGCGCGGCGGCCGCCGCAGGCGGCGAGGTGGTCGTGCTTGGCGGCGCGGCGGTGGCGGGCGTCGATACGGTGATCGCTGGCTTTTCGAGCGCGGGAGTCCCTCCGGCCGCGGCGGTGCTGATCGCGACCGGCGCCATCATTCTCCTTGGCGTCGCAGTGACGGCTCTTGTCGATTTCCTGATCGGCACCTGGTTCGGGCCCGGAATGCCGGCGTCGATGATGGTGGCGATGCAGGCGCCGATGAGCGCGACGATGCGCGCGCAGATGGCCGCGCCGATGTTCCGCTCGATGAGCGGCGGCTGATCCGCGCGCCGCCCGAAGACCGCATCAAAGCGGGCTGAAACCGGCCTGCGTCAACCAGAAGGAAGAAGAACATGAAATATGGCAGACCCCTTCGCTATGACACGCTCGAGGCGGCCGGGCAGACGCCCGATTTCGAGGAACTCGCGAGCGACGCCTACGCCGCGCTGAACGCCGAGGGGGCGAAAGGGCTTGGCCACGAAGAGGCGGCGATCGAACGCGTGAACGGGATGAAAGAGGAATACGGAACCGGGGTCTCGGCGCTGATTATGATCTACAACGCCACCGGATCGACCCTGAAATTCGACAGTCTCGAAAGCGCCCACGGCAAGATCTTCAAATACCAGCCCGACCCGACGATCTATAATGGCGAGTGGAGCGTCTTCCTGCATGTGAAGAGCTCGGGCGCCGCGCGCGGCTCCGGCGGCGCGGTGAAATACTGGTTGAGAGGCGGCGTTCCCAAGAAAGCGCATATGCTCACCGTCAACTGGGATATCCCCTGGAGCGGAACAAACACGGCGGGCGCCACTTTTTCCCACCTGCCGCCGCACCTGGATGTCTCTCAGGCGTCGTTCATGAAGGTGATGAAGGAAATCATGGACGCCCAGGCGAATACCCCGTTCGGAACGCGGATCTCCTATTCGCAGGAAACATCGCCGCTCATCCGCGTCATGGCGGCGCGCAAGACGGTGCTCTGAACGCGGACTCGGCCGAGAAGGACAGCGCGCGCCGCCCCCGGCGAGGCGCGCCGAGGCCTGTTCCGCGGAAACAGAGGCGGGACTATGACGTAAAAGGCCGCTTTTATTTCCCGCGGCCATGAGTAAAAGTCCGCTCCATGACAAAACCAGTTACAGACGCTCATGAAGCGGTCGCCGGAATCGGCGACGGAGCGGTGGTGATGACCGGCGGCTTCGGCGGCGCCGGCATCCCGATCGAGCTGACGCACGCGCTCCTCGACCAGGGCGCGCGCGGCTTGACCATCGTGAACAACAATGGCGGCACCGGGAGGGTTGGAATCGCGGCGCTGATCGACGCGGGCAGGGTGGAGAAGGTGATCTGCTCCTACCCCCGCACCAGCGACAGCCGCGCCTTCCGGGAGAAATACCTCGCCGGGAAGATCGAGCTGGAGCTGGTGCCGCAAGGCGTGCTGGCCGAGAGGATCCGCGCGGGCGGCGCCGGGATCCCGGCATTCTTCACCAGCACCGGCGCCGGCACCGAGCTCGCCGCCGGCAAGGAGACGCGCGTGATCAACGGCGTCCCCTGCGTGCTCGAGCCCTGGCTTCGCGCCGATTTCGCCTTCGTGAAGGCGGAGGTGGCGGACCGGTACGGCAACCTCACCTATCGGCTGACGGCGCGGAATTTCGGCCCGATCATGTGCATGGCGGCCGATTGCTCCATCGTCCAGGTCCGCAAGGTGGTGGAGCCCGGCGGCATCGATCCCGAACATGTGATCACCCCTGGAATTTTCGTCGACCGGATCGCGCTTGTGCCCGATCCGGCCCAGGAAGAGGATCTTGTAGCGCGCGGGGTGGCCTATCCATGACCGATGATCTGGCGAAATATCGTCTCAACCGGGAGCAGATCGCCTGGCGCGCGGCGCAGGACATCGAGGATGGCTCCTATGTCAATCTCGGCATCGGCATCCCGGTCCTCTGCGCCAACCATCTTCCGGCGGAGCGGCACATCACCTTCCAGAGCGAGAACGGAATCCTCGGCTTCGGCGGCCGGCCCCCGGCGGGCGAGGAGGATTACGACCTGATCAACGCCTCGAAACAGCCGATCTCGCTTCTGCCTGGCGTCTCGATCGTCCACCACGCCGACAGTTTCGCCATGATCAGGGGCGGGCATATCGACATCGCCGTGCTCGGCGCCTTCGAGGTCGCGGCCAATGGCGATCTCGCCAACTGGTCGACCGGGCCGGGCGGCGTGCCGGCGGTGGGCGGGGCGATGGACCTCGCGGCCGGGGCGCGGGAGGTGCGGGTGCTGACCTCCCACGTCGACAGGTCCGGCGCGCCGAAACTGGTGGAGCGCTGCGCCAAGCCGTTGACCGGGGCGGGAGTGGTGAAGCGCGTCTACACCGATTTCGCGGTGATCACGGTCGAGCCGGAGGGATTCGTGCTGAAGGAGATCGCGCCCGGGGTTTCCGTCGCGCGGCTTCAGGAGATGACCGGCGCGCCGCTGATCGTCAAAGGCGACCCGGCGCCGCTGATCACGCCGGAAGGGCTCTGAGCGCGCCCGCGCGCGCCTGATCGTGAACGGCGCGGAGCGGGGCGTGGGCGCGCAGGCGCCTGTCGGAGCCCCATCGATCCCGCCCCGCCCCTCTCGGGCGGGAAGGAGACTGCTGCGTCGCAAAAAATCCCTTGAACGCGCTTCACAGATGCGTAGAGAGTGCCGCTTCGCACGGGATGTAACCTGACGCAGGGAGACGAAATGATGCGCTCGCCAATCAGTCGCCGCGCCGCACTCTTGGGAATGGGCGCCGTTGGGCTCAATTTCACCCTACCGAAGGCCGGGCGGGCCGCCGCCGGCAAGGTCAATTTCTACAACTACGACACCTATATCGGCGAGACGACGCTCGCGGATTTCACCGCCGCGACCGGCCTCGAAGTCCAGATGGACCTCTTCGCCGAGAATGACGAGCTGTTCGCCAAGCTGAAGACCGGCAATCCGGGCTATGACGTGGTCGTCGCGACCACCGACTATGTCGAGCGGATGGTGCTGGCGAACATGCTGTCGGAGATCGACCACAACAAAATCCCGAATATTTCCAATATATCCGAGGAGTTTCTTGATCCGGCGTTTGATCCGGGCCGGAAACATTCGCTGCCCTATATGTGGGGCTCGGTCGGGATCGGGTACCGGAAATCGGCGGTGGACGAGGTTCCCGACAGCTGGTCCTGGCTTTACACGTCCGACCGCTACGCCGGCCGCATCTCGATGCTGGGCGACGGGCAGAACGTGTTCGCGATGGCGTTGAAGCTGATGGGCGAGTCGCTGAACGGCTGGACGCCGGAGAACATCGCCGCCGCGGAGGCGATGGTGATCAAGCAGAAGCCGAACATCGCCGCATTCGCCCCGGATAACGGCCAGGATCTGCTTCTGGCGGGCGAAGTCGATCTCGCGATGGAGTGGAATGGCGATATTCTTCAGGTGATGGCCGAGGACGACGACATCGGCTACGCCATCCCGAAGGAGGGCGGCATGCTCTGGGAGGATACGCTCTGCATCCCGAACGGCGGGCCGAACCCCGAGGGCGCCCATGCGTTCATCAACTATCTCCTCGATGCCGAGGCGGGCAAGGAGATCGCGGAATTCATCCAGTTCGCGACCCCGAACGCCGCCGCGAAGGCGCTGACCGACGAATCCTACCGGAACAATCCGGCGATCTTCCCGGACGCTGCGGCGATCGCGAATTCCGAAGTGCTGACCTATCCCGGTCAGGAAATCACGCAGTTGATCGACGCCGCGTGGACGCGGGTCAAGGCGGCGGGGTGACGCCGCTGACGGCCTCGTCGCCGGGGGCGGGCGGCGCCGCGCGCGCGGCGCCGCTCCCGCCGAAAGGGCGATAAGGTCGGAATGGAAAGCTGGCGGCGCTCCATTCCGGCGTTCGCGGCCTTCGCCGGGCCGACCGCGCTCTGGTTGTCGATCTTCTTTCTCATCCCGATCGGGATCATCTGGGTCTATTCCTTCGGTGAGAACGTCACGCTGACCGAGATCCGGACGACGTGGACGCTCGACAACTACGCCCGCATCTTCCAGCCGGAGATCATCACGCTCTTCTGGCGGACGGTCCGGCTCGCGGGCGTCGCCACGATCGTGTGCATCGTCGTCGCCTATCCGGTGGCGCTGGTGATCGCGACGGCGGAATCCAGGTGGAAGCCATGGCTTCTACTGATCATCATGCTGCCGTTCTGGACCAATCTTCTGGTCAGGACCTACGCCATGCTGAACATTCTCGGCGCGCGCGGGCGGCTCAACGGCGCGCTCGAATGGCTCTGGCATCAGGGCGACGCGCTTGCGGGCGTGATCGGGCTCGCGGGCCTCCTTGGCGAGCGCTTCACGCCGGTCACCTTCCTCGGGACGGAGCTCGGCGTGACGCTCGGCCTCGTCTATGTCCATCTGCCGTTCGCGATCCTGCCGATCTATTCCGCGCTGGAGCGGCTCGACCGGTCCTATCTCGAGGCGTCGATGGATCTGGGCGCCGGGCAGGTCCGGACCTTTTTCCTGATCCTCGTTCCGCTCACGTCCGCCGGGCTGGCGACGGCCGCGATCATCACCTTCATCCCCGCGCTCGGCTCCTTTCTCACGCCGGACCTTCTCGGCCGCGGCCAGGTGGACATGATCGCCAACGTGATCGAGCGGCAGTTCAAGCGCGCGAACGACTGGCCGTTCGGCTCCGCGCTGTCGCTGTTCCTGCTCTATGTCACGTTCATCATTCTGGCGATCCGGGCGGTGATCGACATGCGGGCGGCGAGGGGGCGGCGGGCATGAGGGCGAGCCCATTCCAATATGCGCGCAAGGCCTCGATGCGGGCGATCTTCGCGGCCGTGTTCGTCTTTCTCTACGCGCCGATCGTCGTGCTCGTGATCTTTTCCTTCAACGACTCCCGGCGGGGCGGCAATGTCATCTGGCGCGGCTTCACCACCGATTTCTACGTCAAGGCGTTCAACAACGACTCTCTGGTCGAAGCCTTCGTGAACTCGCTCGTCATCGCGCTGGTCTCCACGATCGTCGCGGTGATCCTCGGCGCGATGACCGCGGTCCTGCTCTGGCGGTGGCGGTTTCCGTTGAAGCCGGTCTATGAAGGGCTGGTGGCGCTGCCCATCGTCATCCCGGAGATCTGCATGGGGGTCAGCCTCGCAGTGTTTTTCGCCGCCACCGGCCTCACCATTCCGCCCGAGGCGCCATGGCCGCTCAATCTCGGCAACATCATCGCCGCGCATATCACATTCTCCTTTCCGTTCGCGGCGATGGTGATCCGGACGCGCCTTCAGAGCTTCAGCCCCGAGATGGCGGAGGCGGCGCGCGATCTCGGCGCGTCGGAATATCAGGTCTTCCGCGACGTCCTGATCCCGCACATGGCGCCGGGGCTGGTCGCCGGCGCGCTTCTGGCGTTCACGCTCAGCCTCGACGATTTCATCATCACCTTCTTCACATCCGGCCCCAACACCCTGACATTCCCGGTCAAGATCTATTCGATGGTCCGCTTTTCCGTGACGCCGGAGATCAACGCCGCCTCGACGGTCCTGATCGTTCTGACGCTCGGCCTCACCTTCTTTGCGATCCGGCTGCAAAAACCGACGGAGTTGAGGACATGACCGGCCCCATTGTCTCGATCCGCGCCGTCTCGAAGATTTTCGGCGCGTTCACGGCTGTCGACGATGTGAGCCTCGACATCGCCGAGGGCGAGTTCTTCGCGCTCCTCGGGCCTTCCGGCTGCGGCAAGACCACGCTGCTGCGGATGGTCTCCGGCTTCGAGACGCCGAGCCGGGGCCAGGTGCTGATCGGCGGCGCCGACATGACGACGACGCCGCCCAACCGCCGGCCGGTGAACATGGTGTTCCAGTCCTACGCGGTCTTCCCCCACATGACGGTGGCGAAGAATGTGGCCTACGGATTGAAGGTGGACGGGGTCCCGGCGGCTTCGATCGGGCCGCGGGTCGAGGAGGCGCTGGCGCTGGTCCAGCTCTCGCAACTCGCCGGGCGAAAGCCCGATCAGTTGTCGGGCGGGCAGCGCCAGCGGGTGGCGCTGGCGCGCGCGCTGGTCAAGAAGCCGCGCGTTCTTCTGCTCGATGAGCCGCTCTCAGCGCTTGACGCCAAGCTGCGCGACGAGATGCGGCTGGAACTGGTGAAGCTCCAGCAAACCACCGGCGTCAGCTTCATCATGGTGACGCATGATCAGGACGAGGCGATGGCCGTCGCCGACCGGATCGCGGTGCTGCATCAGGGTCGGATTCGCCAGATCGCGAGCCCGGAGGCGCTCTATCGGAACCCGGTGGACAGTTTCGTCGCCGGGTTCATCGGCAAGGTGAATTTCTTCGAGGCGCGCCGCGTCCGCCGCGCCGGCGCCGGCGCCGTGGTGGAGACGGCGGAGTTGCCGCCTCTCACCTTTTCGAGCGTGCCCGAGGGCGATATGACGCTGGCGATACGCCCCGAGAAATTGCGTCTCGGCCCGGATGCGAGCGGCGAAATCCGCATCGAGGCGCGCCTTGGCGACGTGGCGTTTCAGGGGGAAAGCTCCAGCGTTGAACTTTTTCTGCCGTGCGGGCGCGCAATTCTCGCGTCCGTGCATGGTAAAGTCGCCGCGCTGGTCGGAAAGGTGGAGGAAGGCGCCTCCATTGCGGTTGCGTGGGACGCCGCAGATATGCTTGTTCTGCCGAAAGGCTGAGACAGCCAGATCGACCAAGGCATGGAAACGAAGACGGGCGATGATCGCCCGCGACAACACGAAAGGGAACTCGCATGTTCAAGACCATCGTGGTCGCCTACGACGGATCGGACCATGCCAAGCGCGCCATCAAGACGGCGTGCGATGTGGCGAAACATTATGAAGCGGCGCTCTGGCTGAGCCATACGCCGGAAAGCGCTTCGGCGCCGATCGCGGTGGACCCGTTCATCGGCGCGATCGGGGCGCCGTTGCCGCCCGAAGAGATCGCGGCCGCGGCGAAAGCCATGACCGATGAGGCCGACGCGCTGGTGAAGGCCGAAGGCTGCACGCTCGCGGGGATCCGCACCGGCTCCGTCACGCCGGCCGAAGACATCGCCGCGCTCGCCAAGGACGTCAAAGCCGATCTGATCGTTCTCGGGCGGCGGGGGCGGGGCGCCGTCACCGGCCTCCTGTTCGGCTCGGTGACCCAGGAAGTCTCCAAGGCGGCGCCCTGCGCGGTGCTGACCGTGGTCTGACGCCTATCCAAGCAGCCCGGCGACAAGCTCGCTGTCAGGCGCCGCCAGATCGTCGATCACGTCGTAATGGTGGCGCCCGGGCGCTTCATGCGCCGCCGTTTCGGCGCCGAGCCCAAGCCAGACATTCGCCAGAAGCGCGGATTGGCGCCTGAATTCAGGGAGCTCCGCCGCGCCGACCCAGGCGAGGAGCCGCGCGCCGGGCAGGGGGGCGAGCAGCGCGGGGCTTTCCGCCGCCGCCTCGGCCGCGTCGAGCCGAAGATCCGCGTTCATCGCGGTCCGGAGCAGCGGCCTGAGATCGTGAACCCCGGAAATGGAGACCACCCGCTCCACGCGCCGGGCGATCGGCATCGGCAACGGCCCGTTGTCGGTGATCATGCGCGCCGCCAGATGCCCGCCGGCGGAGTGGCCGCTCAGCCGGAGCGGCCCGGCGACGCGCCCGGCGGCCGCGACCACGGCCGCCCCGACCTCGGCGGTGATCTCCGCGATGCGCACGGCCGGCGCCAACGTATAGGAGGGCATCGCCACCGCCCAGCCATGCGCCAGCGGGCCGGCCGCGAGCCAGGACCAGGCCGACTTGTCGAACGCTTTCCAGTATCCGCCATGGATGAAGACGACGAGCCCTCGCGCCTCGCCTTGCGGCCGGAAGAGATCGAATGTCTGGCGCGCGCCGGCGGCGTAGGGCAGGTCGATCTCCGCCCGCGCGCCCATCGATTCGCGGAACGCCGCCGCCGCCTCCGCCCAGCGTGGCGGATAGGCCGCCGAACCGCTGATATGGGCGCTGTTCGCGTAGGCGTCGTCCCAATCGTCTATCCGTGTGCCGACTGTCATTTCAATCCCCGTCGCATGCGCTTGATCGCAGAGTTGATCATGCGAAATCATGGCCTTTGTCGAGGGCGCCAGCAAGGGCGGCGGCGGGGAAGGGGCGCCGCGCCTATCTGTTTCCGCGTTGCGCGAAGCGGGCGGCCTCCTCCGCCGCGCGCATGACGGCGCGGGCCTTGTGCATCGTCTCCTGCCGTTCGAGTTCGGGGTCCGAATCCCAGACCACGCCGCCGCCAGCCTGCACATAGAGCGCGCCATCCTTGATGACGGCGGTGCGGAGCGCGATGCACATGTCCATCTCGTCGGCGCAGGAGATGTGGCCGACGCCCCCGGCGTAGGGGCCGCGCTTCTCCCGCTCCAGCTCGTCGATGATCTCCATGGCGCGGATCTTCGGCGCGCCCGAGACCGTGCCCGCCGGCAGTCCGGCGAGCAGCGCGGAGAGCGCGTCTTGCCCCGGCGCGAGCTCACCTTCGACATTGGAGACGATGTGCATCACATGCGAATAGCGCTCGACGGTGAATTCCGCTGTCGGCGCGACAGTGCCGATCTTCGAGACCCGGCCGACGTCGTTCCGCCCGAGATCGAGCAGCATCAGATGCTCCGCCAACTCCTTCGGATCCGACATGAGCTCCGCTTCGAGCGCGCGATCTTCGGCCTCGGTCGCGCCGCGCCTGCGGGTGCCGGCGATCGGGCGGATGGTGACGACGCCGCCCCGCACCTTGACCAGCACCTCGGGCGAGGCCCCGGCCAGCTGAAAGCCGCCGAAATTGAAAAAGAACATATAGGGCGAGGGATTGGTCCGCCTCAGCGCCCGATAGAAGGAGAACGGCGGCAGGGGGAAATCCATCCGCCAGCGCTGCGAGAGGACGACCTGAAAGATGTCTCCGGCCTCGATATAGGCTTTGCCCTTCGCGACCATCGCCAGATAGTCGTCGACCCCGGTGTTGGAGATCGGCTCGCCGATCGCGGTGGCGGCGCCGAAATCGCGCTCCAGCGGCGCCGGCCGGTCCAGCGCGGCGACGGCGTCGGAGAGCCGCTCGGCCGCCTGCGCATAGGCGGCGCGCGCGGCGAGGCCGTCTCTCGCCCAGACCGGGGCGATCAGGGTGACGACATCCTTCACCGCGTCCATCACCGCCACCACGGTCGGGCGCAGCATCAGGCTGTCCGGCAGGCCGAGCGGGTCGGGGTTCGGGGCCGGCAACCGTTCCGCGAGGCGCGCCATGTCATACCCGAAAAATCCGAAGAGCCCGGCGGCGATCGGCGGCAGTTCGGACGGAAGATCGATCCGGCTCTCGGCCTGAAACGCGCGGAGACTGTCGAGCGGCGCGAGGGGCTCGGGCGTGAACGCGTCGGGGTCGTAGCGGGCGGCGCGGTTGATTTCCGCCTTGTCGCCCACGCAGCGCCAGATCACGTCCGGCTTCATGCCAAGCGCGGAATACCGGCCCTTGACCTCGCCGCCGGTCACGCTCTCGAGAAGGAAGGAGTTCTCCGCCGCCGCGGTCAACTTCAGCATCAGCGAGACCGGCGTGTCGAGATCCGCCGGAAGCTGCGTCCAGAGGACCTGATTCACGCCGCTCTCATGGCGCGCGGCGAAACTCTCGAAACTTGGGCTGATCTCCATCGTCAATGACCGCTGCCAAAGCCGGTGACCTGCGATTGCATCGCTTCGACCGCCTGCTGGTCGACCGAGAGTCCGACCTCCTGCTGCGCGGCCGCGATGAAGAGGCCGACCACGTCATTCGCCGCCATCTCGTTCATCTGTCGGGTCAGGGCCTCGCGAAGCGCGATGTTCTGGCTCGTCTCCGCGCCCGGCGCGATGTCGGCGACGGACGCGATGACGACGCTGGAGCCGACCTGCTCGAAATCCGCCCCGCCGGGCGGCAGTTCGAACAGGCGGGTGACGAGCGGCGCGGGAATCGCGTTCCAGCCCTGACCGCGGGATTTCGGCCCTTCGCTCTTCAGCTCGGCCTGCATTTCGGCGGCGATGGCGGAGAGCGGCTCGCCCCCGTTCGCGCGCTCGACGATGGTCTCGCCAAGGGCGGAAAGCGCGTTTCGGACCGCCTCGGCCCGCCAACTCGCCGCAACCGCGTCGCGGACGTCGGAGAGCGGCTGAAGCGCGGCGGGCGTGATGGCGTCGACCCGCAGCACGAAATATCCGCCGGCCGCGGTCTCGACCAGATCGCGCTCTTCGCCCTCTTCGGCGGTGAACAGCTCCGCGAGGAATTCGGGGCTGGCGGAGAGGCCGCTCGCCCCGTCGCCGTCCGCCGCGACTCCGTCCGCCTTGACGAGGGGGAGGCTCAACTCGGCCGCGATCTCTTCGAGAGTGGCGCCGGCGGCGCGCCGGTCCTCCACCTCGCCGGCGAGCTCAGGCGCATGGTCGAGGGCGTAGTCGCGCCGGAGCCTCGCGGCGAGCTGGTCCTTCGCCGCCTCGAACGACGTCGTCTCGGCCGGAAAAATCTCCGCGACGTCGATCAGCGCGAAGCCGAAACCGGTGTCGACCGGGCCGACGACGCCCGGCGCGTCAGGCGCGAACGCCGCCGCGCCGGCGGCGGATGCGACCTCTGCCTCGGTGACGTCGCCGAGGGCCGTGTCGGCCCGGCTTTCACCCTGCTCGGCGAGGATCCCGTCGAAATCGATCTCGCCGGCGGCGACGCGGCTCGCGGCGGCGTTCGCTTCGGCTTCGGTGTCGAACACGATCTGGAAAAGCCGCCGGCGCTCTGGGCGCGCGAAGTCGGCGGCCTGATGCTCGTAAAGCTCGCGGAGCTCATCCTCATCCGGCTCGTACCCGGCCGACAGGACGTCGAGCGAAAGGTCGAGATAGACGGCGCTTCGCCGCTCCGGCTCGCTGAACTCCTCGGGATGCGCGGCGTGATAGGCCTCCAGCGCGGCGTCGTCGGGCGCGCCGATATCGCCGGCGAAACTTTCGTCGAGCGTGATGTGGTCGAGCCGCCGGGTCTCGGTCTGGAACGTGTAGATCGCGTCGATCGCGCCTTTGGGCGCGGCGGCCCCCGCGGACAACGCGCGGATCAGCTCCCGCCGGACGATGGCGCGGCGCACGGTCTCCTCGTAGCCGTCGACGGAGTAACCGTTCTGGGCGAGCACATAACGATAGGTGTCGTGGTCGAAGGCGCCGCTCTGGCCGCGAAAGCCGGGGTCGGCGACGATCGCGTCGCGGACGGCGCTGTCGGGGGCGGAGACCTGAAGATCCGCCAGCACCTGATCCAGCGTCGCCTCCTGCGCCATTCGCGCCAGAACCTGCTGCGGCAGGCCGAGCGCGCGGACCGCGTCCGCGTCGAGCTGCTGGCCGAAGCGTTGCGAGACGGTCCGAATCTCCCGGTCCAGCGTGTTCGCGTAGCGCTCGGCCGAGATCTTCTGGTCGCCGACCGTGGCGACGGATGAGCCGATCCCGAAGCTGAACACGTCGCCGATGCCCCAGATCGCGAAGCTCACGACCAGCAGGCCGAAGAGGGCCTTCGCGACCCAGGTTTTCACGCCGCGGCGGAGGAGATTCAGCATTGGAGCATCCTGTTGATGGCGAAACCGCGCGGACCATAGATGGCGGCGGGGTGGGGTTCAAGCGACGGGCTCAGAGCCGGAACGCCCTGAGCCGGCGCGCGGTTTCGCGGATTCCGGCGCGATCCACGTTGGCGAAGGCGAGGCGGAGCGTCCTGGCGCCGTCGGCGTCTCCCGGCGGCGCGAACATCGTCCCCGGCAACGCGAGAAGCGCCTGCTCCGCTATCAGCGCCTTCGCCACCTCCTCCGACGGCGCGTCGAACGGGTGCGCGACATAGGCGAAATAGGCGCCGATCCCGCGGAGCCGCCAGCCGCCCACGCCCGCCTCGAATTCGTTCTGAAGCGCGAGGCGGCGGGCGGTGAACTCGGCGCGTTCCGCCGCGACGAACGCATCCTGCGTCCGCAATCCCTCCAGCGCCGCGATCTGACCGATCCGGTTCGGGCAGATCGTCACCGTGTCGAGAAATTTCTCGATCAGCGCGATCCGCGCCGGCCCGGAGACAAGCGCGCCGACGCGGTGCCCGGTCAGATGATAGGCTTTCGAGAAACTGTAGAGATGGATCAGCGTCTCGTCCCGGCCGGGGCGGGTGAAAAGATCGTGCGGCGGCCCGTCATGGCCGAGATAATCGCGGTAGGTCTCGTCGAGAACCAGCGCGAGCCCGTGCTCCGCCGCAAGATCGTGGAACGCGCCGAGAAGCGGCGCCGGATACTCCGCGCCGGTGGGATTGTTCGGCGAGACGAGAGCGATGGCGCGGGTGCGCGGCGTGATGAGCGCGCGCGCCGCCGCCGGATCCGGCAGGCAGGCGTCGCCGACGGCGAGCGGAACCGCCCGCGCGCCGATCATGTCCAGCCACATCTTGTGATTGAAATACCATGGCGTCGGCAGGATCACCTCGTCGCCGGCGCCCGCCAGCGACAGCAGCGCTGCGGCGAACGCCTCGTTGCAGCCCGCCGTGACGGCGACCTCTCCCGGCTCGATCGGCGCGGCGTAGCGCGCGGACCAGCGGGCGGCGATCTCGCGCCGGAGAGCGTCGTCTCCCGGAACCGGCCCGTAGAGATGGGCCTCCCCCTCGGAAAGCGCGGCCTCCGCCATCGCCCGCCGCAACGCCAGCGGCGGCGGGCCGACCGGCGCGGCCTGCGAGAGATTGATCAGCGGCAGATCGGCGGAAAAGACGCGCCCGCGAATCCAGCCCTGCGCCGTCATGATCGGCGAGGCGAGAGCGCCGTCGAGGGCGGGGTTGGAAGGGGCGCGGCGCACGACATATCTATCGGTCGGCGGGAGGGCGCGCGCAAGGGCTTCCGCGCGGCGAATGTTGACCAAACCCGCGCCGACGGCTACGCGGCCCGGATGGCAAAGCTCCCGATCCTCACTCTCGACCGCATCTCGCTCGATCTGGGCGGCGCGCCGCTTTTCAAGGATCTCTCGCTCTCGGTCTCCGCCGGCGACCGGCATTGCCTCGTCGGGCGGAACGGCGCCGGGAAGTCGACGCTTCTGAAGGTCGTCGCCGGGGTGATCGAGCCGGATTCCGGCGCGCGCTTCGTCCAGCCCGGCGCGCGGATCTCCTACCTGCCGCAGGAGCCGGACTTCACCGGCTTCGCGACCCTCGGCGATTACGTGGCCGCGGATCTCCTCGAGCATGAACGCTACAAGGCCGAGATCATGATGGAGGCGCTCCAGGTCGTCGAGGCGGCGGCGCCTGACGCCGCTTCGGGCGGTGAGCGCCGGCGCGCCGCGCTCGCCCGGTGCCTCGTCGGGGAGCCGGACCTGATGCTGCTCGACGAGCCGACGAACCATCTGGATATCGCCGCGATCGAATGGCTGGAGGCGGAGCTGGCCCAAACCGCGGCGGCCCTCGTCCTGATCAGCCATGACCGCCGCTTTCTCTCCCGCCTCAGCCGCGCGACCATCTGGCTCGACCGCGGCGTATGCCGCCAGGTGAGCCGGGGCTTCGACGGCTTCGAGGATTGGCGCGACAAGATGCTGGAGGAGGAGAGGGCGGAACGCCACAAGCTCAACCGCCTGATCAAGGCGGAGGCCCGTTGGGCGGTGGAGGGCATCTCCGCCCGCCGGACCCGGAACATGGGCCGGGTGCGCCGGCTCGCGGACCTGCGGGAGGCGCGGGCGGGCCAGATCGCCGAGACCGGGCGCGCCGCGATGGCGTTCGCCTCCGGGGCGGCGTCGGGAAAGCTGGTGATCGAGGCGCGCGGGATCACGAAACGCTTCGGGGATCGCGAGATCCTCCGCCCGTTCTCGACCCGGATCGCGCGCGGCGACCGGGTGGCGCTGGTCGGGCCGAACGGCGCCGGCAAGACGACGCTTCTGAACATTCTGACCGGCGCGCTCCCGCCTGACGAGGGCGCGGTGCGGCTCGGCTCCAATCTCGAGATCGCGAGCTTCGACCAGAACCGCGCCGCGCTCGACCCGGAAAAATCATTGTGGGAGACGCTGACCGACAACACGGCGCGTGGCCCGAAGGAGCGGTCGGACCAGATCATCGTGCGGGGGCGCCCGCAGCATGTCGTCGGCTACCTGAAAAGCTTCCTCTTCGATGAGTCGCAGGCGCGGGGCCCGGTCTCCGCGCTCTCCGGCGGGGAGCGGGCGCGGCTCCTGCTGGCGAAGATCATGGCGCGCGAATCCAACCTTCTGGTGCTGGACGAGCCGACCAACGATCTCGATATCGAGACGCTGGACCTTCTGCAGGAGTTGCTCGCGGATTATGACGGCACCGCGCTGATCGTCAGCCACGACCGGGACTTTCTGGACCGGGTCGCGACCTCCGTGATCGCGCTCGAGGGCGACGGCGCCGCGGTGGAGTACGCCGGCGGCTGGTCCGACTACGCCGCGCAGCGCCCGGCCCGGCCGGACGCGGCGGGTCCGAAGCCGAAGCCGAAACCCGCAGCGCCCAAGGAGGCGGCGGGAGACTCGAAACTGACCTTCAAGGCCGCCCACAGGCTCGCCACGCTGCCGGCGGAGATCGACAGGCTCTCGGCCGAGATCGAGAAGCTGGAGGCGTTTCTCTCGGACGCCGCGCTCTACACGCGGGATCCGAAGAAATTCGCAAAGGCGACCGCTGCGCTGGCCGAACGGCGCGCCGCGCTCCACGCCGCCGAGGAGGAGTGGCTTGAACTTGAGGCGCAGCGCGAAATGCTGACTTGACTGAAGTCAGGTCTTTTTAAGGACATAGACGGTCGAGTTGAAGTTTTCGTTTCGCAGGTGGTCGCCGTAATCATGCGATATGACCTGCGCGCCGCCGGCGTCCGTGATCTCCTTCACGCGTCCCTCATAGGCGCTGTGGGAGATGGCGTGATCGTTGAGCGAAAAGCAGAAATACCCGCCGGACGCCAGGATCTGGAACACCTGGTCCATGGCTTCCGGAGGCGCCATGCCGGGGCTGAAGACGCCGACCGCGACGACGGCGATGTAGGATCCGGGCGCCGCCGTCAGCGGGCGATCCGCTTCGATCTGGCGCAGCACGCGGTAGACGTTGCGCGCCTCTGCGCGCGCGAGCATCTCCGATGAGGGATCCCAACCGTCGATGATGGAGAAACCTTCGGCGCGGAGCGCGACGCCGGAAAGCCCGGTGCCGCATCCGAGGTCGAGCACGGGGCGGTCGCGTTCGGTCATGGCGGCCGCGAGCGCGCGCGCGCACCGGCGCGGCGCGGCGTAGCCGCTCTCGGCCACCTCCTCGTCATATGTTTTCGCCCAGGCGTCGAAGAACGCGGGCGTCTTGACGCATGACGAACGCCTCACCTCGTCGAGAAACCTTCTGACCATCACTCCCTCGAAGCCGCCGCCGCACGAGGGGCGCTTGCGTGGTGATCGTCAAGCGCCTTCCATGCGTGGTTCCAGTCCGCGAACTTGGCGCGCGCCCGTGATGTATACAAGAACTTTCTCTCAGCCTTCCCCCGCCTGCCGCCGGGCGCCGGGCCGAGCGGTGGAAAGAGGCCGAAATTCACGTTCATCGGCTGAAACGTCTCCGCCTCCGCGCCGCCGGTGATGTGCGAGAGAAGCGCGCCATGGGCGGTGTCCGGCGGCGGCGGCGGCAGCGCGCGCCCGAGCCGCTCCGCCGCGGCGAACCGCCCGGCGAGCAGCCCCATGGCGGCGCTTTCCACATAGCCCTCGACGCCGGTCACCTGCCCGGCGAACCGAAGCCGCGGATCCGCCCGCAGGCGCATCCCGCCATCGAGGACGCGCGGCGAATTGAGAAAGGTGTTGCGATGGATCCCGCCGAGACGGGCGAAGCGGGCGTTTTCCAGCCCCGGAATGAGCGAGAGCGCGCCAGCCTGCGCCGCGTATTTCATCTTGGTCTGGAACCCGACGATATTATACAAAGTTCCCAGCGCGTTATCCCGCCTTAATTGAACCACCGCATAAGGCTTGTTCTCCGGATCGTGCGGATTCGTCAGGCCGATGGGCTTCATCGGCCCGTAACGGAGGGTCTCCCGCCCGCGCGCCGCCATCACCTCGATCGGCAGGCATCCCTCGAAATAGGGCGTATCCGTCTCCCAGTCGTGGAATTCGGTCTTGGGCGCGGCGATGAGCGCGTCGATGAACGCCTCGTACTGGTCGCGGTCCATCGGGCAGTTGAGATAGGCGGTGCGCTCGGCCTCGGTCTCGCCCTTGTCGTAGCGGGACTGGAACCACGCCTTCTCCATATCGACGCTGTCGACGTAGACGATGGGCGCGATGGCGTCGAAAAAGGCGAGGCTTCCCTCTCCGGTCAGGTTCCGGATCGCTTCCGCCAATGGAGGCGACGTGAGCGGGCCGGTGGCGATGATCACCGAGCTCCAATCCGCGGGCGGGAGCCCGTCGATCTCGCCCCGCTCGACGGTGATCAGCGGATGCGCCTCGATCCGCGCGGTGACCTCGGCGGAGAACCGCTCCCGGTCCACCGCCAGCGCGCCGCCCGCCGGCAGTTTCGCAAGCGCCGCCGCCGCCATGACGACGGAGTCCGCCGCCCGCATCTCCCAATGCAGGAGGCCGACGGCGTTGGATTCTGCGTCATCCGAGCGGAACGAGTTCGAGCAGACCAGTTCGGCCAACCCGTCGGTCTGGTGCGCCTCGGTCCCGCGAATCGGGCGCATTTCGTGCAGGATGACGGGCACGCCGGCGTTCGCCGCCGCCCACGCCGCTTCGGACCCCGCTAGTCCGCCGCCGATGATGTGGAGTGGATCCATTTTCGCTCCCTCGTTGCGAACTACGCCCCATGACATATCGTAACGGGAGGGAAAGCGCGAGGCCCCCCATGTAGGGCGGCCTCGTCGACTCGCATCGAGCCCGCGCTCCGCGCAGGGGCGCGCGGGGCGCCGCGGAACCGGAATTCCAGATTCATCACAGACCCGATCCCCCCGAACCCGGGGCGAAGCCCGGCGCTCGCCAGACCCGCCTGACGTTATTCTTCCGCAGCTCCGTCTTCGGCGTCGTCTTCGGCCTGGATCTCGATCGCGTCGTCCTCTCCCGGATCGGCGATCCGGGCGACGGAGACGACCTTCTCATCCGGAGCGATGTTGAAGACGCGCACGCCGCCGGCGTTCCGCGACCGGAAGGAGATCCCGGAGACCGGGCAGCGGATCGATTGTCCGGAGTCGGTCACCAGCATGATCTGATCGTCGATCTCGACCCGGAACGCCGCGACCAGCGGCCCGCCGCGCTGCGCCCGGTCCATGGCGTAAACGCCTTGCCCGCCGCGCCCGCGGAGCGGGTAGTCATGGCTGGAGGAGAGCTTCCCGGCGCCGTTCTCGGTCAGCGTCAGAATCAGGTTCTCGGCCGCGGACATCTCCGCATACCGCGCGCCGCCGAGCGCGACATCGGCGACGATCTCGTCGTCTTCGGGCTCCGCGCCCTCATCCGCCCCGTCGGCGTGCCCGGCGACGGCGCGACGCATCTTGAGATAGGCCGCGCGCTCTTCCGGCGTCGCCTCGAAATGGCGGATGATCGCCATCGAGACGACCCGGTCGTCCCCGAGAAGCCGGATGCCGCGCACCCCGGTCGAATCCCGGCCGGTGAAGACCCGCACATCCGTGGTTCTGAACCGGATCGCCTTGCCGGCGGCGGTGACCAGCATCACGTCGTCGTCCTCGGACGAGATCCGCGCGTTCACCAGGCGGACGCCGTCCGGCA
The DNA here is from genome assembly GCF_037646705.1 of Paludibacillus litoralis. NCBI lineage: Bacteria > Pseudomonadati > Pseudomonadota > Alphaproteobacteria > Rhodobacterales > Paracoccaceae > Paludibacillus > Paludibacillus litoralis. Next base: position 13,213 of record NZ_JBBHER010000004.1, on the reverse strand, counting down.
GCTTCATCGCGATCTTGCCGTTCCGCATCACATTGGTGAAGTCGGAGAGCCGGTTGCGCCGGACGTGGCCGTCCGAGGTGGCGAAGGTGATCTGGAGATCGGCCCAGTCCTTTTCCGGCTTGTCGACCGGCATCATCGCCGCGATGGAGACGCCGGGATCGACCGGCAGGATGTTGACGATCGCCTTGCCGCGCGTCGCGCGCCCGCCTTGCGGCAGTTGATAGGTCTTCAGCTTGTAGCAGATCCCGTCGGTGGTGAAGAACAGGATCGGCGTGTGGGTGTTGGCGACGAACAGGGTGGTGACGAAATCGTCGTCCTTCATCGCCATGCCGGAGAGCCCCTTGCCGCCGCGCGCCTGCGCGCGGAAATCGGTCAGCGGCGTGCGCTTGACGTAGCCGCCATGCGTGATGGTGACGACCATGTCCTCACGCTCGATCAGCGCCTCGTCGTCGACATCGCCGTCGAACTCGACGATCTCGGAGCGGCGCGGAACCGCGAAATTGTCGCGGACCTCGGTCAGCTCCTCCGAGATGATCGTCATGATGCGCTCGCGCGAGCGCAGGATGTCGAGATAGTCGGTGATCTTCGTGGCCAGCGTCTCAAGCTCGTCCGTCACCTCGCTGACGCCGAGGGCGGTGAGCCGCTGCAGCCGGAGTTCGAGGATCGCCCGCGCCTGCGCGTCGGAGAGGTTGTAGGTTCCGTCCTCGTTGACCGGATGGTTCGGATCGTCGATCAGGCGGAGATAGCCGGCGATGTCCTCGGCGGGCCAGCGCCGCTCCATCAGCCGCGCGCGCGCGGCGGCGGGGTCGGCGGAGGCGCGGATCGTCCTGACCACCTCATCGACATTCTCGACCGCGACGGCGAGCCCGCAGAGAAGATGCGCCCGCTCGCGCGCGCGGCGCAGATCATAGGCCGTGCGCCGGGTGACCACCTCTTCGCGAAAGGCGATGAAGGCGGAGAGGAACATCTTGAGATCGAGCTGCTCGGGCTTGCCGTTGCGCAGCGCCAGCATGTTGCAGCCGAAATGGGTCTGAAGCGGGGTGAAGCGGAACAGCTGGTTCAGCACCACGTCCGGGGTCGCGTCCCGTTTCAGCTCGATCACCACGCGCACGCCGTGGCGGTCGCTCTCGTCCTGGACGTGATGCAGCCCGTCGATCTTCTTCTCGCGGACCAGCTCCGCGATCTTCTCGATCATCGTGGACTTGTTCACCTGATAGGGGATCTCGTCGACGACGATGGCGTAGCGATCCTTGCGGATCTCCTCGATATGGGTCCGCGCCCGCATGATCACGGAGCCGCGCCCTTCGTGATAGGCCTTGCGCGCGCCGGAGCGGCCGAGGATCAACCCCCCGGTCGGAAAGTCCGGGGCCGGGATGTGCTCCATGAGATCGTCGATCTGGAGATCGGGATCCTCGATCAGCGCCAGCGTCGCCGCGATCACCTCGCCGAGATTGTGCGGGGGAATGTTCGTCGCCATGCCGACCGCGATGCCGCCGGCGCCGTTGACGAGAATATTCGGAAAGCGCGCCGGCAGGACCGTGGGCTCGCGGTCCTTGCCGTCGTAATTGTCCTGAAAGTCGATGGTCTCCTTCTCGATATCGGCGAGAAGGGCGGCCGCGGGCTTGTCCATCCGGACTTCGGTGTAGCGCATGGCCGCCGCGGAATCGCCGTCCATCGAGCCGAAGTTTCCCTGCCCATCCAGAAGCGGCAGGCTCATGGAGAAATCCTGCGCCATCCGCACCAGCGCGTCATAGATCGCGCTGTCGCCGTGCGGGTGGTATTTCCCCATCACGTCTCCGACCGGGCGGGCGGATTTTCGGTACGGCTTGTCGTGCGTGTTGTTGGTCTCGTGCATCGCGTAGAGAATGCGCCGATGCACCGGCTTCAGCCCGTCGCGGACATCGGGGATCGCGCGGCTGACGATGACCGACATCGCGTAGTCGAGATAGCTCCGGCGCATCTCGTCTTCGATCGAGATGGTCGGGCCAGAATAAACGGGGCGGGACGGGCCGCCATCTTCACGGCCGTCCTCGATGTCGTCGTCGCTCAATGGATTTTTCCTGCTCGAACCGGGCTTGTCTCGTCTGGCCCCATTCATACTCTCTTGGGCTCGGCGCGTCCACCTTCCGGGCGGGCCCGTCCGGCGGGGAGGCGCGCCGGCGTCCGGAGCGCGTTATCGCACGCGATAACGGGGTCAACCTGTTGTATTATATAGATAATCGAAAAATGGCGCGTGCGATAACGCGCGTTTCGAGCCGATTCAGGCGAGGGCGCTGAGGAAGCTGTCGATCTCGCGGAGCGCGATCGGCCAGGCGCTGTCGTAATCCGGCATGAGGTGGTTCCGCGAGTTCAGCGCGACGAAGCGCGCGTCCGGCATGCCCGAGGCCAGCCGCCGCCCCTGTTCGATCGGGTGGGTCCGGTCTCCGGTGGCGTGAAGCACCAGCGCGGGGCAGGCGACCGAGGCCAGACGATCGGCGACGTCGAGACGCCCGACCGCCTCGCGGAAGCGGCCGAATTCCTCCGCCGTGATCGCGTCGCGCATCCTTTCGGCGAAGACGCGCTGATCCTCCATCGTCGCGTCGGGCGAGATCAGACGCGCGAAATGGTCGCGGATCGAGGGGTAGGCGTCATCCCAGCCGGCGCGGCTCATGGCGTCCTGCGCGGCGACGAGGGCGGCGTGGCGCGCATCGGCCCGCACGTAAACGCCCTGCGCGAAGCCGCCGACGCAGATCAGGCCCGAGACGCGCTCCGGATAGCGGGCGGCGAAGGCGGCGGCGATGGTCGCGCCCTGCGAGAGGCCGATCACCGGGGCCCGCGCGACGCCGGCGGCGTCGAACACCGCTTCGAGATCGTCGACGAACCGGTCGAGCGACAATTCGGCGACGCCGCGATCCGAAAGGCCGTTGCCGCGTTGATCGAAGCGGATCAGCCGGCGCCCGTGGGCGAGGGAGGCGAGCCAGCCGCCGAAGAAGCTGTCCCAGTCGCGCGTGAGGTGGGAGATCCAGTTCGGCGCCTTGATCAGGACCGGGCCGGCGCCGATCCCGGTCCAGGCGAGGCGGACGCCGTCCCGCGAGGTCGCGAAGCGGATCTTCTGCGAGGCCTCGAATCCGGCCATGGAGGCGGCGCGGCTCTTGGAGCCGAGATCGATCGAGAGCGCCTCGATCGGGCGCGCGGCGCCCTTGAGGTTGAGCGCGCCCTCGGGGCGGAGCGCGACCTCGAGCGCGCCGCCGGCCATCTCGGCCGCGAACCGGCTGACCAGCCCGCCGCCGGGCGGCGCGGCGGCCTGAAGGCGCGCGGCGATGATGACCGCGTCGCCGAAAATGTCGTCGCCCTCCACGGCGACGTCGCCGACATGCACCCCGGCCCGGAGCCGCGTCGCGCCCTGCCGCGTCGCGGCCAGAATTTGGGCCGCCGCGCGGATCGCGTCGCCCGCCGAGGGGAATTCGACGAGGGCGCCGTCGCCCAGCAGCTTGACGATGCGGCCGTCGCCGCCGCGCACCGCGGGTCTGACGACCGCGCGGAGGACGCGTTGAAGATCGTCCAGCGTTCCGGCGGGATCCGAGGTCATGCGCGCGCCGTAGCCGACGACATCGAGCGAGAGAATCGCGGATATGCGCTGGACCATCGGCCTCTCCGGCGAGGACACATCCAAAGGCGTTGAGCGCGCAGTGTATGACGAGGCCGGCGTTTTAGCCAGCAGACATCCGCGCCGCCGGAGAGACCGCGCGGCCTAGGCGAAGACCTTCGGCATCAATTTCAGCAGATGCCTCGTGTAGTCGACCTGCGGGCGCTCAAAGAGATCCTCGGTCGAGGCGATCTCCTCGATCTTGCCCCGGCGCATCACCGCGATGCGGTCGCACATCTGCCGGATCACCGGCAGATCGTGGCTGATGAACAGCATCGTCAGGCCAAGCTCGGATTGAAGATCCTTCAGCAGGTTCAGCACCTGCGCCTGGATCGACACGTCGAGCGCCGATGTCGGCTCGTCGCAGATCAGAAAGCGCGGCCGCGTCGCCAGCGCCCGCGCGATCGAGATGCGCTGGCGCTGTCCGCCGGAAAACTCGTGCGGATATTTCGAGGCGGCCTTCGCGCCGAGGCCGACATGATCGAGAAGATCGTCGACGATGCGGCGGGTCTCGGCGCGCGAGTCCGAGAGTTTGTGAAAGCGGATCGGCTCGGCGACGATGTCGCGCACCTTCATGCGCGGGTTCACCGACGAATAGGGGTCCTGGAAGATCATCTGCATCTGCCGCCGGTGGCGGTTCAGCTCGCGGCGGCCCGAAATCTTCGCCAGATCGGCGCCGGCGAAGAGGATCTCGCCGCCGGTCGGCGTGTAGATGCCGGTGATGAGCCGCGCGATCGTGGACTTGCCCGAGCCGGATTCCCCGACGAGCCCGAAGGTCTCCCCCTGTTCGACGTCGAACGAGACGCCATCGACCGCGCGGACCTCGTTCCGGCCGCCGCCGAACATCGAGCCGGTGCGGAACACCATCTCGAGGTCGCGAACGGAGAGAAGCGGGCCGTCGATCGCCTCGTCGTTGCGGTGCCGGCCGAGCCAGTGGGTCTTCAGGTCGAGGCGTTTCCGCTCGCCCGCGCTTTCGATATGCTCGACCATCGGGAAGCGGTCGAGCTTGACGTCCGAGCGCGGGACGGCGGAGATCAGGCTCTTGGTGTATTCATGATCCGGGTCGCCGAGGATCTTGCGCATCGGCCCGGTCTCGACCACCTCGCCGCGATACATGACCATGACCCGGTCGGAGATCTCCGCGATCACGCCCATGTCATGGGTGATGATGATCATGCAGGCGCCGGAATCCTTCACCAGAGAGCGCAGGAGCGCGAGAATCTGGGCCTGGATCGACACGTCGAGCGCGGTTGTCGGCTCGTCGGCGATGATCACGTCCGGCTCGGCGCAGAGCGCGAGCGCGATCACCACCCGCTGGCGCATGCCGCCGGAGAACTGATGGGGGTAATTGTCGATGCGGGTCTCAGGGTCCGGAATGCCGACCTGATCCATCAGGGTGAGGGCGCGTTTGCGCGCCTCGGCCGCGGAGATCGGCAGGTGGGTGGTCATCGTCGTGATCAGCTGCTCGGCGATCGAGCGCAGAGGGTCGAGCGACGTGAGCGGATCCTGGAAGATCATCGCGATCTTCTTGCCGCGCAGCTTGCGCATCGATTCCGGGTCGAGCCCGTCGATCCGCTCGCCTTCGAGGGTGATCTCGCCGCCGGCGAGCCGGCCGGGGCTTTCGAGCAGCCCCATCGCGGCGTTGCCGATGGTCGACTTGCCGGCGCCGGATTCGCCGACCACGCCAAGAATTTCACCCGACTTGACGGAAAGGGACACGTTTTTCGCGGCGACGATGTCGCCGTGGCGGGATTCGAAGACGACCCCAAGGCCGTTGATCTCGAGAAGGACACTCATTCCTCGTCGCCCCTCACCGCAATTTCGGATTGAGCGCGTCGCGCAGCCAATCGCCAAGAAGATTGATGGCGAGGACGAGGAGCACGAGCGCGATCCCCGGGAAAATGGTGATCCACCACTCGCCGGAAAACAGATAGTCGTTGCCGATCCGGATCAGCGTGCCGAGCGACGGCTGGGTCGGCGGCACCCCGACGCCGAGGAAGGACAGCGTCGCCTCGGTGATGATCGCGAGCGCGAGCTGAATGGTCGCGATCACCAGCACCGGCCCCATGACGTTGGGCAGGATATGCCGGAAGAGGATGGTTCGGGGCGCGAGGCCGATGACCTGGCCGGCCTGCACGTATTCCTTGGTCTTCTCGATCATGACGGAGGAGCGGACCGTGCGGGCGTATTGCACCCAGAAGGACAGGCTGATCGCCACCACCAGCACATAGACCGCGACCTCGTCATGCACCCCGCGCGGCAGGATGCCCCGAAAGACGCCGTCGATCAGCAGCGCGATCAGGATCGCGGGGAACGAGAGCTGCACGTCCGCGATCCGCATCAGGATCGAATCCGTCAGGCCGCCGGCGTAGCCCGCGATCAGGCCGATGGTGATGCCGATGATCGACGCGAAGATCACGGACAGGAATCCGACGGTGATCGAGATGCGCGAGCCGTAGAGGATCGTGGAGAAGACGTCGCGGCCCTGATTGTCGGTGCCGAGCAGGAAGGACGGGTCCCCCCCGGTCCGCCATGCGGGCGGCAGCAGGGAGTTGAACAGATCGACCTGGGCCAGGTCGAACGGATTATGGGGCGCCACGATGTTGGCGAAGAGGGACGAGAACACGAAGACGATCGTGAACGCCGCCGAGATCATCGCGAGCGGGGAGTGGGTGAAGGAATACCAGAGATCGCTGTCCGCGAAGCGCCGCCGCCATCCGGCCGTCTCCGCTTCGGTCGCCGCCTTGACGTCGCTCATCGGCCTTGCGTCCTCAATCGCGGATCCACGACGACATAAAGGATGTCGACCGTCAGGTTGATGACAACAAAGATAAAGGCGATCAAGAGCAGATAGGCCGCCATGATCGGGATATCGACCTCCAGAATGGCCTGAATGAAGAGAAGCCCCATCCCCGGCCACTGGAAGACGGTCTCCGTGATGATCGCGAAGGCGATGATCGAGCCGACCTGCAGGCCGATGATGGTCATCACCGGCACAAGCGTGTTCTTGAGCGCGATGGTGAAGTTGATCACCCGGGGCTTCAGCCCGCGCGCCTTGGCGAACCTGACGTAATCCGTGCGCAGGACCTCGAGCATCTCGGCCCGCACCAGCCGCACGATCAGCGTCATCTGGAAGATGGCCAGCGTGATCGCCGGCATGATCAGCGATTCAAGGCCGCTTCTGGTCAGGAAACTGGTGGACCACCAGCCGATCTGGACGACGTCGCCGCGCCCGAAGGTCGGCAGCCAGCGCAGGATGACGCCGAAAAGCAGAATGAGAAGGATGCCGATCAGGAAGGTCGGCAGCGAGATGCCGATCAGCGAGAGGGTCATGAACCCGCGCGAGGTCCAGCTCTTGCGGTTGAGCGCGGTGTAGACGCCCATCGGAATGCCGATCAGGAGCGCCATCAGCGCCGAGACCATCGAGAGCTCGAATGTCGCGGGGAAGCGCTCGGCGATCAGCGCCGAGACCGGCTGGCGCAGACGGTAGGACTGGCCGAAATTCCCCTCCAGCGCATCGCCGATGAAGCGCGCGAACTGGACGAAGAACGGGTCGTTCAGCCCGAGGCTCTCACGGAGCAGCTCCCGTTCGGCCAGGGACGTGTCCTGACCGACCATGTTGTTGATCGGATCGCCGACGAAGCGAAACAGGGCGAAGGCGATCAGCGCGACGACGAGCATCACCAGCACCGATTGCGCCATTCGCTTGAGAATGAACCAGGCCATCTATGTCTTTCTCGCTACGCGGGCCGCTCGGCGACCAACGGCCCTCATGGCGTCCCGGCAGGGCGGGCGGGAGCTTTCGTCGCTCGCTCGCCCGCCCGCCGACTCTTCGTTGCGGACGTTACTTTCCGCCGACGACGACCAACCGCAGATCAAGCAGGTTGTCCGCGCGCTGCACGACCTCGACGCCGTCCCTGACTCCCCAGGACAGCGGCTGCTGATGCAGGGGCAGGTAGCCGTAATCGTCCCTGAGGATCTTCATCGCCTCGTCGATCATCTGCTGACGCTTGGCCTGATCGGTCTCAGATTCGATCTTGTTCGTCAACTCGTCGAACTTCGGATTGGAGTAATGCCCGTAATTGAACTGCCCGGTGTTGGCGTCCGCGTCGAAGGACTGCACCAGGTTGAACATGGCGTTATGGGCGTCGATCGTTCCGGGAGTCCAGCCGAGCATGTAGAAGGACGTGTCGTTGCCGCTCTGCGGCGAGACCTTCGCGAAGTATTTCGACTTCGGCTGGGCGTTGAGATCGACCTTGATGCCGACCCGGGCGAGGAAGCCGACGACCGCCTGACAGATGATCGCGTCATTGACGTAGCGGTTGTTCGGGCAATCCATGCCGAGCTCGAACCCGTCCGGATAGCCGGCCTCGGCCAGAAGCGTTTTCGACATCTCCGGATTGTATTCGTACGGAGTGTTGAGCGCCTCGTTGAAGCCGTTGACCTGCGGCCCGATCAGCAGCCCGGTCGGGGTCGCGGCGCCGCGCATGATCTTCGCGTTGATGGCGTCGAGGTCGATCGCGTGCGCCATCGCCTGACGAACCTTCCTGTCCTTGAGCGGGTTCACGCCCTTGACGTCGGAATAGAGCAGCTCATCGCGGAACTGATCCATGCCGAGGAAGATCGTGCGCACCTCCGGGCCGGAGACGACTTTCACCCCGGCCGCGTTGTCGAGGCGCGACCAGTCCTGAACCGGGATCGGGTAGGCGAGGTCGAGATCGCCGGAGATCAGCGCGGCGGTGCGGGTCGCGTCCTGGCCGATCGGCGTGAAGGTCACGTCGGTGACGTTGGTCGGCATGTCCTTGTCCCAGTAGCCGTCGAAGCGCTTCAGCGTCGACTTCACGTCGGCCTGGCGCTCGATCAGCTCGAACGGGCCGGTGCCGTTGGCGTGCTGGGCGGCGAAGGTCGCGGTCGAGTCGCCGGCCTTCGGGCTCGTCGCCTCGGTCGAGCCGTTCTCTTCGGACCAGCCCTTGTCCATGATGTAGAGAAAGACCAGCTCGCGCGGCAGGATCGGGTTCGGCGTCGGCGTGATCAGGTCGATCGTGTACGGGTCGATCACGTTGATCTGCGCGATCTTGGAGCCGTAGCCCTTCATGTCGGAGCCGGGCGTGAGGGACCGCTTCCACGAGAAGATGACATCCTCGGCGTCGAAATCCTGTCCGCCCTGGAATTTCACGCCCTTGCGCAGATTGAAGCGCCAGGTGGTGTCGTCGGTCTGCTCCCAGGATTCGGCGAGCGCCGGCCTCAGCTGCAGATCGCCGTCATAGCTGGACAGCGCCTCGTAGATGTTGCCGAGAAAGCCCAGCGTGAAGGTCTCGTTGAGCCCCATCGGGTCAAGCGACTGCACATCGCCCTGAAAGGCGAAGTGGAACTGTTCGGCCATGGCCGAGGTGGGCGCGCCGAGCGCAAGAGCGGCGGCGCTTGCTAACAGGATCTTTTTCATCGTCGGTCTCCGTTGTTTCAGAGTGGCGTGTGGACAGTTCAGCGAAATCACCGGGCGAGGGGCATGGCCGTCTCGACCAGCTTCGCCCAGTAGGAGCAGCCGAGCGGGATCAGCTCGTCATTGAAGTCGTATTTCGGATGATGCAGCGGCGCGGTGTCTCCCTGGCCGGCGAAGATGAAGGCGCCCGGTCTGGCCTCCAGCATGAAGGCGAAATCCTCGCCGCCCATGATCTGCGGCGTATCCCGGACGACCTGATCCTCGCCGACGATCCCGGCGGCGACGGAGGCCGCGAACGCGGTCTGCTCGTCGTGGTTGACGACGACCGGGCAATGGCGCCGATAGTCGGTCTCGGCGGTGGCTCCGAAGGCTTTCGCGGTCATCTCCGCGACCTCGCCGATGCGTTTCTCCATCAGGTCGCGGATCTCGGGCTTGAGCGTGCGGACCGTGCCGCCGAGCGTCGCGGTCTCGGGGATGACGTTGAACGCCTTGCCGGCGTTGAGCGTGGTGACGGAGAGGATCGCCGATTCGATCGGATCGACATTGCGGGCGACGATGGTCTGCAGGGTCAGCAGGATCTGCGCGGCGACCAGCGTGGCGTCGACCGCGTGGTGCGGTTTCGCGGCGTGGCCGCCATAGCCGGTGACGGTGATCGAGAATTCGTCGGTCGCCGCCATGACCGGGCCGGACCTGATCTCGAACGTGCCGAGCGCCATGCCCGGCATGTTGTGCATCCCGTAGACCTCCTGAACGCCGAAGCGCTCCATCATCCCGTCGTCGACCATCTCCTTCGCGCCCGCGCCGCCTTCTTCGGCCGGCTGAAAGATCAGCGCGACCGCGCCGTCGAAATTGCGCGTCTCCGCGAGGTATTTGGCCGCGCCGAGAAGCATCGCGGTGTGGCCGTCATGCCCGCAGGCGTGCATGGCGTCGGGGGTCTTGGAGGCGTGGGGCGCGCCGGTGGCCTCGTGGATCGGCAGCGCGTCCATGTCGGCCCGAAGGCCGATGACGCGGCCCGAGCCGGTCTCACGGCCCTTGATGACGCCGACGACGCCGGTGCGCCCGATGCCGGTCACCACCTCGTCGACGCCGAATTCCTTCAGCTTCTCCGCCACGACCGCGGCGGTGCGGTGCACCTCGTAGAGAATCTCGGGGTTTTCATGGATGTCGCGCCGCCATGCGGCGACCTCGTCGGAAAACTCGGCGAAGCGGTTGATGATCGGCATTCCGGTCCTCCCTTACGACCTGAGTTCGGCGATCAGGCGGCGCTGAAACGCCTCGCCCGCGCGCAACTGGTCGATTTCGATGAATTCGTCGGCGATGTGGCCCTGCTCCATGTCGCCCGGTCCGCAGACGACGGTGGAGAAGCCCGCGTCCTGAAACTGGCCGGCCTCGGTGCCGAAGGCCACCACGTCGCGCGCCGCGCCGCCGCCGCCGCCCGCCGAAAGCCGCCGGGCCAGCGCCTCGGCGGCGCCGTTCTCCTCGCGGGCGCATGGCGGCACATTGGCCTTGATCTCGATCTCGACGCCGCACGCGGGGTCGACCATCCGCATCTCCGCGGCGAGGCGCTCGGCCTCGCGCCGGAAGGCGGCGACATGGGCCTCCGGGTCGTCGCCCGGAAGCGCGCGGATATCGGAGGTCAGCGTCGCCTCGCCGGCGGTGATGTTGAGCGCCTCGCCGCCGACGATGATCCCGGAATGAAGCGAGGTGTAGGGCGGGTCGAAACGGGCGTCGGTCGGCCCGGTCTCCGCCAGCCCGCGCATGCGCTCGTCGAGCCAGACGGCGAGGCGCGCCGCATAGGCGACGGCCGAGACGCCGTGGTTGACCACGCTCGAATGCACCGCCTTGCCGCGCACGCGCGTCGTCAGCGCGACGACGCCCTTGTGCGAGGTGACGACCTCCATGCCGGTCGGCTCGCCGACGATGACGGCGGCGGGCTTCGGCGCGGAGGCGGCGATGTGGCGGATCATGAGCGGGGCGCCGAGGCAGCCGACCTCCTCATCGAAGGAGAACGCCAGATGGATCGGGCGCTTGAGCTCCGCTTCGACCATCTCCGGGACCAGCGCGAGGGCGATGGCGATGAAGCTCTTCATGTCCGTCGCGCCGCGCCCGTAGAGGCGCCCGCCCTCGGCGCGGAGCGCGAATGGATCGGAGGACCAGGCCTGCCCGTCGGTCGGAACCACGTCGGTGTGGCCGGAGAGCACGACGCCGCCCGGCGCCTGCGGCCCGATGGTCGCGAAAAGATTGCTCTTCGGCTGAGTCTCGCTCCTGATCCGGATCGGCGCGACGCCGGCGTCCTTGAGACGCGCCTCGACAAACTCGATCAACGGCAGGTTGGTGTCGCGCGACACGGTCGGAAAACCGACAAGACGCTCCAGTATGTCTTCGGTGGAAGAGTTCAAAGGAGAGGCCCGCTCGGGCGCCTGAAGGCAAAATAAATCCGCATAGGTCCTCACGCTCGTGGTTCAATGGGCCTTCGTTGGCCGAATCGCCCCGTCGCGTCGATGAGATACTTACGAACGGCCAAAATCAAGCGCCTTGGACATCGGCGCGAATTGGTCCGCACGACATGGTTTTAAGTATTATGACCGGTTCGTGATCGCTCACGATCTGTTGATAGGCGCCTTGAAGGCGCGCGGCGTCGATGTCGATGGAGCGGGGGGCCGCCCGCCAAGCGGCGGCGCCGACGGGCGGCTCACGCGCGGAACGCGCGCCCGCCTCAATCCGGTATGGATGGAGGCGACGGCCGGAATCGAACCGGCGTACACGGATTTGCAATCCGCTGCGTAACCACTCCGCCACGTCGCCAAATCGCCTTTGCGCGGCGGGAGATAACCCGATCCGGCGCGGAGCGCAATATGGGCCGGTAGACACTCGGTAGACACTTTCCCCGTTCGTTCAGTGTTCGCCCCGGGCGGCGCCGCGCGCCTATTTGGTCAGCAGAAGCTTGCCCTGCCGGGTGATGCGGAGGGTGTAGACCTTCCCGTCGAGCACCAGCGCCGCGGTGCCGGCCTCGCCCGTCAGCGCGCGGGCGTCATAGGCGGGCTCGGTCGGGGCGCCGGGGGCGTCGTCGCTGCGGCCCGTCTTCGTGAGCGCGGCGTCGATCATGAGCGGTCCTCCCGGGTGAACAGCCGGTCCAGCAGCCATTCGACGCTCAGACCGTCCGTCGCGGCGCCGCCGGCGCTGGCGGCGGTCAGCGCGCCCAGCGGCTCGATCGCCGTCACCCTGTCGTCGGAGAGGGGCTCGGTGTGGGGGTCGTCGGGCATGGAGGCTCCTGTCGCTCTCGTGGATCTGAACGTCGGCTCGCCCGGGCGGGGCAGGGCGGCGTGACGCCGAAAGCCGCCGCTGATCCCGCGCCCGGTTAATCCTGACTGTTTTGCTTTTTATCCTTACCTGACTGATTCAGTCAAATATAAACGCCGCCGCCGGAACGCGCGGCCGCGCGGCCGGATTCGCCATGCGCTTCATCGCTTTGCGGGCGAGGGCGCGCCAGCGGGATGAATCCGGTTTCCCCGCGGGCGGGTTCGGGTGCAGACTGCGCCTGATCGAGGTGCATGCGGGAGTCGGACTCATGGCGGATATCCGGGTGAAGCGCGCATATCGCGCGGCGCGCGTCTCAGATGGCGCGCGCGTTCTGGTGGATCGTCTCTGGCCGCGCGGCCTCGCCAAGGATCGCGTGCGGCTCGCCGCCTGGCGGAAAGACCTCGCGCCAAGCTCCGAGCTCCGGAAATGGTTCGGCCATGACCCCGAGAAATGGGAGGAGTTCAAGGTCCGCTATTTCAAGGAGCTGGACGAGAACCCGGATGCGGTGGACGAACTCGTCGCCGGGATCGGAGACAGGCCGACGACGCTGATCTTCGGGGCGAAGGACGAGGAGCGCAACAATGCGGTGGCGCTGAAACTCTACCTGAAGGAGCGCCGGGGGATCTCCTGAGCGGGGCGCCGCGGCTCCCGTGACATCCTGTCTTTTCAGGGACTCGCGGGCGGAGCCGCGGCCATGATCCTGATCCGGGTTCAGGGCCCGGGCGGATCCTCTCCCGGTTGACTGCGGGAGGTTTCTTTTGCATAGCGCGATGGCTGTCCGGCTCGTTTGTGGGCTGGCTCGAGAGGGGTGGAAGAGGGGCCGATGCTCAACCATGGCGCGTATTTGA